>NZ_JACAPX010000013.1:0-289225 GCF_013385435.1 Pseudomonas sp. F9001 | reverse complement strand
AAACCTGCTGCTGCAAAACCAGCCGCGAAGCCGGCCGCTAAACCTGCTGCTGCGAAACCAGCTGCCAAGCCGGCCGCCAAACCTGCTGCTGCCAAACCAGCCGCTAAACCTGCCGCCGCCAAGCCAGCACCAGCCAAACCAGCTACTCCAGCTGCGAAGCCTGCGACCCCGGCTGCACCTGCTGCCAGCACCACAGCGCCAACCGCTCCGGCCAGCAGCACGCCTGCACCGGCAGCGCCAAGCGTCACCCCAACCAGCGCTTCCTAAGTGCCGGTAACCGCGGCGCGCAGCTGATGCAGCGCGTCGTGGTCAAGGTTGGCGGCTTCGGCCGCCAGTCCTTCAACCCATGCTTGATGATTCACCTCGGCCATCGGCCAACGCTGCGCCACACCTTCCAGGCGTGATAGCAGCAGCCTTTCTGCATCCAATTCCAAAGCCTTGACCCGCTCCCGTAACGCTCCCAGCTCAGCATCCTGCTGCGCCATGGCCCGCCATCGCGTGCGTACTTGCCGCAGCGGTTCAACCACCTCCGCCTGCCACGGCCCGGCGATCTGCCGCAGTGCCTGCAAGCGCGACGTTTCCGGCGCCACACCCCGCTGCTCCAGCCACAACCCGCACAACACCAGGCACACATCAGCCCCTTGCGCCTGCAAGCGCAGGCACGCGTCCTCGACGCCCGGGCGGGCGTAAGTCGAGAGGGCAAAGCTCCACAGGTCAGCGCACATATTCACACCCAAGCCAGCGGCCAACGAAGCTGGTAGACTCCGCCGCCATTATGATCCGACTTCAAAGCCTAACATTACAGCGTGGCCCGCAACGTCTTCTCGAAGACGCCGAGCTGACCCTGCACGCCGGTCACAAAGCCGGCCTGATCGGTGCCAACGGCGCCGGAAAATCCACGTTGTTCGCCTTGCTGCTGGGTGAGCTGACTCCCGACTCCGGGGATTGTCTGCTGCCGGCCGACTGGCGCATCGCCCATATGCGCCAGGAGATCGACACCCTCGACCGCATTGCGATCGACTACGTGCTCGATGGCGACCTGCGCCTGCGCCAGGTGCAACACGACCTCGCCGAGGCCGAGAAAGCCCAGGACGGCGCCGCACAGGCCCGCCTGCACTCGGAACTGGACAGCGCCGACGGCTACACCGCCGACGCGCGTGCGCGCAAGATGCTTGCCGGCCTTGGCTTTACCAACGAACAGATGGACCGCCCGGTCGCCGACTTCTCCGGTGGCTGGCGCATGCGCCTGAACCTGGCCCAGGCGCTGATGTGCCCCTCGGACCTGTTGCTGCTCGATGAACCGACCAACCACCTGGACCTCGATGCGATCCTGTGGCTGGAAGACTTCCTGAAAAGCTACCCGGGCACCTTGCTGCTGATTTCCCACGACCGGGATTTCCTCGACGCCGTGGTGGACAACATTGCCCACGTCGACCAGAAGAAAATCACCCTGTACCGCGGCGGCTACAGCGCCTTCGAACGCGCCCGTGCCGAACGCCTGGCCCAGCAACAGCAGGCCTACGAGAAGCAGCAGGCGCAGCGCGCGCACATGGAAAGCTACATCGCCCGGTTCAAGGCCCAGGCCACCAAGGCCCGTCAGGCCCAGAGCCGGATCAAGGCCCTGGAGCGCATGGAAGAACTGTCGGCGGCCCACGTCGATTCACCGTTCGACTTTGTGTTCCGCGAATCGGTGAAAATCTCCAGCCCGCTGCTGGACCTTTCCGATGCCCGCCTGGGCTATGGCGACAAGACCATCCTCGAGAAGGTCAAGTTGCAGCTCACCCCTGGCGCGCGGATCGGCCTGCTCGGCCCCAACGGCGCGGGCAAGTCGACCTTGATCAAAAACCTCTCGGGCGAATTGCAGCCCCTGGCCGGTCGCCTGGTGCGCGGTGAGAACCTGGTGGTGGGCTACTTCGCCCAGCACCAGCTGGACTCCCTCGACGCCAAGGCCAGCCCGCTGCTGCACCTGCAGCGCCTGGCGCCGACCGAACGCGAACAGACCCTGCGGGACTTCCTCGGTGGTTTCGACTTCCGTGGTGCGCGCATCGACGAGCCGGTGCTGAATTTTTCCGGTGGCGAAAAGGCCCGCCTGGCCCTGGCCCTGATCGCCTGGGACCGGCCAAACCTGTTGCTGCTCGACGAACCGACCAACCACCTCGACCTGGAAATGCGCCTGGCGTTGACCATGGCCCTGCAGGAATTCAGCGGCGCGGTACTGGTGGTGTCTCACGATCGCCACCTGCTCAAGAGCACCACGGATAACTTCCTGCTGGTGGCTGATGGCAAGGTCGAGGAATTCGACGGCGACCTGGAAGACTATGCCCGTTGGCTGTCGGACTACCGCCTGCGCAACGCGCCGGTCAGCAACACGCCGGTCAACCCGGACAAGACCGACAAGAAGGCCCAGCGCCAGGCCGCGGCTGCATTGCGTCAGCAACTGGCCCCGCACAAGCGTGAAGCGGACAAGCTGGAAGCCGAATTGGGCAAGATCCACGAGAAGCTGGCGAAGATCGAAACCAGCCTGGGTGACAGCGCCGTCTACGAGCCTGCCCGCAAGGATGAATTGCGCGACCTGCTGGCTGAACAGGCCAAGCTCAAGGTACGTGAAGCGCAGTTGGAGGAGACCTGGATGGAAGCCCTCGAACTGCTGGAATCCTTGCAAGCAGAGCTGGAGGCGCTGTCCTGATGGAAGCGCTGCAACTGCCGGCCCAATGGATCGCGCCGATCTGGGTGGCCGTACAGATTCTGCTGATCCTGCTGGCCGGCTATCTCGCCCAGCGTTTCGTCGCCAAATGCCTGAACCGCCTGGGGGAACGTTATCCGTTCCCGCCGCAGTTGCTGATGCCGCTGCGCGGCGGCCTGCGCTGGCTGATCATGGGCAGCGCGCTGATCTTCGTGCTGGAGCGCCTGGGCGTCTCTGCCACGGTGTTGTGGACAGCGTTGTCGGGTTTTGTGGCGGTGGCCGCGGTGGCGTTCTTCGCCATGTGGTCGGTGTTGTCCAACCTGCTGTGCGCCATCCTGATCTTCACCGTCGGGCCGTTCCGCCTGGGCGATGTGGTCGAGTTGGTGGACACCGTCGACAAGCCCGGCGTCAAAGGCCGGGTGGTGGCGATCAACCTGCTCTACACCACGCTGATCGAAGTGGAAGAGGCCGGTACCGGCAGTGTCATGGTGCAAGTGCCCAACAGCCTGTTCTTCCAGCGCTCGGTGCGCCGTTGGCGCGACAGCGACGTGCTGCCTTAATCTGTGGCGAGGGAGCTTGCTCCCGCTGGGCTGCGTAGCAGCCCCAAAAAAAGCCGGGAGCGCTACGCACTCCAGCGGGAGCAAGCTCCCTCGCCACAGCAAGCCCCCTCGCCACAAAGGCGCACCCCAAAATTTTTCTAGCCATTTCTCGGCCGGCAGCGTTAGTTTAGAAACATTCAGCAAACTAAGCTCTGAGGTGTGTAATGGCGCTCGACACATGGCTGGCCTTTTTCCTGGCCAGTTGGATCATCAGTCTTTCCCCTGGCGCCGGTGCCATTGCGTCGATGTCCAGCGGCCTGCAATACGGTTTCCTGCGCGGTTACTGGAATGCCCTGGGCCTGCAATTGGGCCTGGCGATGCAGATTGCCGTGGTCGCCGGTGGCCTGGGGGCGATTCTCGCGGCATCTTCCACCGCGTTCTATGCGATCAAGTGGTTCGGTGTGGCGTACCTGGTGTACCTGGCCATCAAGCAATGGCGCGCGCTGCCAACCGACCTTAGCGATGACGCGGCGATCCGCCCGATCGGCAAGCCGATGGCGATGATGTTCCGTGGGTTTCTGGTCAACGCCAGCAACCCCAAGGCCCTGGTGTTCATGCTGGCGGTGTTGCCACAGTTCGTGAACCCGCAGGCGCCGTTGCTGAACCAGTACCTGATCCTGGGTGCGACAATGATCTGCGTGGACATGATCGTGATGGCTGGCTACACCGGGCTGGCGTCGAAAGTGTTGCGCCTGTTGCGCACACCGAAGCAGCAGAAACGCATGAACCGTACGTTTGCTGGCTTGTTCGTTGGGGCGGCGGGGTTCCTGGCCAGCTTGCATCGCGCAACGGCTTAACTGACGAAACCGGATCAAAAATGTGGGAGCGGGCTTGCTCGCGAATGCGCAGTGTCAGTCACCAGATGTATTGACTGATCCACCGCATTCGCGAGCAAGCCCGCTCCCACATTGGTTTTATGTCGGTAGCGGGATTTTCGTTCAGCGCAGGATCTTCGGCGCTTCATCCCGTGGCAGGTTATTGCGCAATGCAGGCTGTCCAGGTGCTTCCTGATAACCACCGCCGAGTTGTTCGGCCAACTGCCGCGCCACATCCTCGCCCAACGCCTTCGACACTTCCCGCACCACGCGAGGCCGGTTCAGGCTCACGCGCACGTCACGGTTGTTCACCAGCTTGGTGTCCTGGCCTTCGCCCATGGCGGTAAACGCCGAGGTGATCTCAAAGGTGCGGGTGTTGATCAGGCTGAAATCCGCCACCAGCGTCAGGCCCAGCACCGCCGAGTAGCTGTTGGTGTGGTCCAGCGCGTTGATGTCCTGGGTGAAGTCGATGTCCGACAAGGTGCCGAACAGCACGTAGTCCGCACCCTTGAAGTTACCGGCCTTGATCCGCTTGATCACGTCATACACATCGCCCTTGGCGTCTGCGGTGTAAGGCGTGCCCTGCACCAGCTGGAACTGCCGCGACTTGAGGATTTCCCCCTTGATGTCGCCGCTGAACTTGCGCAGCTCGGTCTGCTCGATGTAGCTGGTACGGCTTTCATACTCGCTGTAGCTCGAGCCGCCGCTGGCGTTGTAGGCGCTGGCCTGGAAATTGTTGCTGGCCGCGACCTGGTGGATGTACTCCTCCACGCGAGCCTCGTAGGCCAGGTCGGTTACCGCGATCTTCGGTGCGGCCGAGGCGCCAAAGGCGCACAGCAGGCCGATCATGCCGATCCATGCACGCATTGCTTAGCGCTCCGTGGTCTTGCGGATTTCTTTTTCGTCCATCCATTCGGCCAGGCCGCTTTCGACGTCGACCAGTTGCAGGCTGAACTTGTAGAACACGTCCTTGTAGTCCGAGCTGCGCTTGACGATGGAGCTGATGGAGCCTTCCAGGCGGTACTTGGCGGCGACCATGTTGCCGGTCTTGCTGACGGTCGACTTCTTGTACAGGCCGCTCTGGTTCTGCAGTTTCAGCTGGTCGACCTGGCTTTGCATGTCAGTGTTGTCGCTGGCGAAGCGGGCGGTGCCGGTCTTCATCAGCTGGGTCTTGATCGACGTGGTGATCTCGCGGGTATCGATGTACTCGCTGGTCTTGTTCTTCACGTCATACACCTGCACCACCGGGCGGCCTTGCAGGATGCCGGACTGGGCCAGGGAGCGGGTCATGCTTTCGGCGATCATCTGCAGGTCGGTGGAGCCGAACTCGTTGGTCACCAGTTCCACGGCCTTGCTGTCGCCGTAGCTGATGTTTTTACCGCCCAGGACTGGCGAGGTGTTGGCGCAGCCGCTGGCCAGGACGGCCACCACGGCGAGGAACGAGAAGCGTGCAAACATGGGGATGTCTCTCTGAAACTGAATGAGTGGGTGGATCAAGGCGTCTTCACTTCAAGGCGGAAGTCGGCAGCCTGGGGCAGGTTGGCGATGGCCGGCAGGAAGGTCGCCTGGTTTGCGTAGAGGTTCAGCACCTTCCAGGTCTCTTCATCACCCACCGGGAAACCGTCGGCACCCAGCCAGGCGAAGCGGTAATACATCATCTGGTTGCTACTGGTGATGTTGCTCAACTGCACCTTGGCGGTCAGGAAACCGTTTTCCCGGGCGACACGGATGGCGCCGACGGCGATGCCCTTGAACTTGCCCATCACCACGATCTTGCTCGCGGCGCTTCCGGGTTCCGGCGGTGGCGGGGTGGCGCAACCGGCCAGCAGGACCAGCGCCAGGGCGCCGAGGATGAAATGACGCATAGCGTGCTCCTTAAGGTTGTTTGAGAGTGGCGACGGCCTGGGGCGGATTGTTCTGCACCACGTGGGCTGCAAGACCGCCGGCGAAGACTTGGTTGCCAACCACGCGCAGGGTGATCACCTGGTAGCGCTGATCGGCCTTGACCGTCACCAGCGTGCCGCCCAGGGCGTTGGGCAGGCTGACCTGGTGCTCGCCGTGCTTGAGGCGCAGGCGTGTCACCTGGGTCATGTCCGGCAGGGTGCGCCAGGTGCGGGTGTCGGCGCCTTCGGTGACGGCCGAGGCAATACCGAGTACCAGGCCTGCCATCGGGTTGGTCTTGTTCAGGTTGTTCTGGGTGATGCCGCGAGTGACGGCGCGCACGGTGGTGCGCAGGATGATCCCCGGCATGTCATCCCGCAGGGCGCGGCGGGACATGGCGGTGGTGCTGTTGAGGGCAGTGAGGTTCTGTTGCCGGCCGTCGACACCGATCTGGGCGAAGGGCGCGGTCGAGGTGTCGGGCTTGATCACCGGGAACGACAGTGGCGTGATCACCAGGTGGCCGTCGATGGGGATCGGCAACGGCAGGCGAATCGAGTCGCGGGCCGGCGCCAGGCCGCTTTGCACCACGATCAGCACGTCAGTCTCGTCCGCACCGACCTTGGATTTGTCCAGGTCGAGCAGGGCCTGTTCCAGCAGCGGTGTGTTGGGGCGCAGTTCGGCGGCCTTGCGATAACCCGGTGCGGCCAGGTCTTTTTCGCCCAGGGCTTCGTAGACGAAGCCGGCCAGGTAGTGGCTGAAAGCGCTCTGGTAGCTGTTCTTCAGGCCTACCACTTCAGGGGCATTGAGGCTTTCCACCGGGTAGCCGCGCAGGTCCTTGAACTGGGTCGCGATGCCCTGGCGCTCGGCCTCGTTTTCGCTCTTGAGGTATTCCTTGTCCCGCAGGTCGGCAATCACCGCTTCGCGTTCGTGGGTCTTCTTGATCTCGGTGCGGGCACCGTCGAAGTCATTCAGCGCCAGCAGGTTGAGGGCCATCTGGGTGGTCAGCATGACCTTTTCGTAGTCGTAGCCTTCGTAACGGCGGACCTTGTCATTGACCAGGAAGGCGCCGAACTGCGCGAGGTACTTGTCGGTGTCGAACTTGACCGACTCTTCCCACTTGTAGACTTGCAGGTCGGCGCTGCGCCAGGCGACCTGGCTGCCGGTCAGGTCGCCCTTGGCGCGCAGCAACTCACCCTTTTCGAAGTAGTAGAGAAGGTCCTTGTCGTCGCCGGTGTTGTTCTTCTCAAGCAGCGTCAGCGCGGCGTCGACGTTGCCGGTGGCCAACTGCTGATTGGTGGCTTGCAGCTCGGTGTCGTAGCTGCGAAACATCGAACAACCGGACAGCAAGGTCACTGCCGCGAGCGCGAGCGAGGTAAAGGCGCGAGATGCCATCGGAGAGCTTCTTCCCTGAACGTAATCGGCCGAATGTGCTGGTCGGGCCGAATCACCAATGGCAGGAAGGCGTTGCGATCCGGCCAATTCCTCATAAAAAGAGGAGCTGAAATGCCATTTCGAAATAACGAAGGCGCGGCATTATAAGCTGCATTGCTGGCAAAACAATGGCCTTTTGGATCCGATTTTTAGCTCGGATGCCACTACCTCAGTGTCGTTATCCCTATCCCCGAATCACTAACGCCTTGAGTCAAACCCCTTAAGGTTTGACAATGTGTTACTTCGTATTTCCCTTTGAGATTCATTCATGATTGCCCCCTTCCGTTTTCTTGCCTGGCTGGTGCTTCCGGCGTTGATGTCGTGCAGCTTCAACCTGCTGGCTGCGACTGCCGAGGGCGCCCCGCAGGCCCTGCATTTACTGGATTACATCGGTGCGGACTACCCGCCGACGGTGGAGGCGGGCAAGGTTATCGATGATTCCGAATACCGTGAACAGGTAGAGTTTCTCGGGGTGTTGCAGGGGCTTGTGGCCGATCTACCGGAAAAGCCCGAGCGCGCCGAACTGATCAAAGGCGTGGATGAACTGCTGGCCGCCGTAACGGCCCATCAGGACGGCGCGGTGGTTGCGCACCAGGCCCGGCAATTGGGCGCCAAGTTGGCAGTGGCCTATGAAGTCAGCCAGGCCCCGGCCATTACCCCCGATCCGACGCGCGGTGCGCCGCTGTACGCGCAGAACTGCTCGGTGTGCCACGGCGCCACAGGCGCCGGCGATGGCGCCGCAAGCGTGGGCATGACGCCGCCGCCCGCCAACCTGCGGGACGCTGCACGCCTCGATCGCTTGAGCCTCTACGCGATCTACAACACCCTGGGTCTGGGCGTGGAAGGCACCGACATGCCGTCGTTTGCCGATCAACTGGACGACCGCCAGCGCTGGGACCTGGCGACCTATATCGCCGGCTTCACCGCCGACCCGGCTGCCGCGAACAGTGAAAAGTCCTTCAACCTCGCCGACCTCGCGCGCCAGACCCCCAACGAAGTGCTGGCTGCCGAAGGTCCCGGCGCAGTTGCCACCTTCCGCGCCCAGCGCGCCCAACCGCCGCAGGTCAAGCGTGGCCCGGCGCAGTTGCTTGAATACACCGCGGCCACCCTCGACAAAAGCCTCGCCGCGTTCCGCAATGGCGAGCACGAGCAGGCCTACGACCTGTCGGTAGCGGCTTACCTGGAAGGTTTCGAGCTGGTTGAAAGCTCCCTCGATAACGTTGATGCCAACGTGCGCAAGGACACCGAAAAGGCCCTGATGGCCTACCGGCAGTCATTGCAGGACGGCTTGCCGATCGAGCAAGTGCAGCAGCGCCTGGATGTGGCCAAGGGCAAGCTCACCGAGTCCGCCGGCCTGCTGGGCAGCGATGGCTTGAGCTGGTCCCTGAGCTACATCTCCGGTTTGCTGATCCTGCTGCGCGAAGGCCTGGAAGCGATCCTGGTGCTGGCGGCGATTCTCGCGTTCCTGCGCAACACCGGCCAGCAATCGGCGGTGCGCAGCGTCAACGTCGGCTGGGGCCTGGCGCTGTTGGCCGGCTTGGCGACGTGGGCGTTGGCGGCTTATGTGATCGACGTCAGCGGCGCCCAGCGCGAGTTGCTGGAAGGCTGCACGGCGCTGTTTGCCAGCGTGATGGTGCTGTGGCTCGGGGTGTGGATGCACGACCGCCGTCACGCGGCCGCCTGGCAGGACTACATCAAGAGCAGCCTGGTGGGCGGTGGCGGGCGCTTCGGTTTTGCGATGCTGGCGTTCTTCTCGGTGTACCGCGAGCTGTTCGAAGTGATCCTGTTCTACGAAACCCTGTGGTTGCAGGCCGGCCCTGCCGGGCACAACGCGGTATTGGCCGGTGGCGCCACGGCGCTGGTGCTGTTGGTGGGCCTGGCCTGGGTGATTCTGCGGGGCTCGGCGAAACTGCCGCTGGCGCTGTTCTTCGGTATAAACGCGGCGTTGCTGTGCGCGCTGTCGGTGGTATTCGCCGGGCATGGCGTCAAGGCGTTGCAGGAAGCCGGGATCTTCGGCACCCGGCCGGTGGCGTTCTTTGACTTCGACTGGCTGGGCATTCACGCCGATGCCTATTCCCTGAGCGCCCAGGCCGTGGCGATCCTGGCGATTGTGGTTCTGTACGGTCGCAGCCGGCTCGCTGAAAAGCGCCGGGTGGTGGCTTAACCATGCGCGTGTGGATCGATGCAGACGCCTGCCCCCGGGCGGCCAAGGATCAGGTGGTGAAGTTCGCCCTCAAGCGCCAGTTCGAAGTGGTGCTGGTGGCCGGGCAGAGCCAGATCAAGCCGAGCTTCTCGTGCGTGAAGTTGATCGTGGTGCCCAGCGGCCCGGACGCGGCCGATGACTACCTGGTGGAGCACGCCGTGCCCGGTGACCTGGTGATCTGCAGCGATGTGCCGTTGGCCGACCGCTTGGTGAAGAATGGCGTGGCTGCGCTCGACCCACGAGGCAAGGAGTTCAGCCCGCAGAACATGAGCGAGCGGCTGGCGGTGCGTAACCTGTTCACCGATCTGCGGGAGCAGGGGCAGATGGGCGGTGGCCCGCCGCCCCATGGGGACAAGGACAAGCAGGCGTTTGCCAATTCGCTGGATCGGATTCTGACCCGGCTGATGAAGGCCTAATCGTTCTCGTGGGTGAGTTCCAGCACCCGGTCCACCAGCTTGTTGATGCCTGACGCCACTTCGCTGATGCGTTTTCCCAGCATGTAGGCCGGGGTACTCACCAGCTTGCGCGCCTTGTCTTCGACGATGTCGTCGACCGCGCATTCCTGGTGGGTGGCGCCCATCTTGTCCATGGCGGCTGCGGTGTCGGCGTCATTGCCGATGGTGCAGGTCACGCCTGGGCCATAGATCTTCGCTGCCAGCGCTGGCGAGATGCAGATCAGCCCGACGGGCTTGCCCGCTTCGGCAAACGCCTCGGCCAGTTCCAGCACCTGCGGGTTGACGCTGCACCCGGCGCCTTCCACGGCAAAGTTCGACAGGTTCTTCGCCGCGCCAAACCCCCCGGGCACGATCAGTGCGTCGAAATCCTCGGCGTTGGCCTCACGAATGTCCTTCACCTCGCCACGGGCAATGCGCGCCGACTCCACCAGCACATTGCGCGACTCGGGCATCTCCTCCCCCGTCAGGTGGTTGATCACATGCAACTGGGCAATGTTCGGCGCAAAACACTGCACCTCGGCGCCGCGCTGGTCCAGGCGCAGCAGGGTGATCACGCTTTCATGAACCTCAGCCCCGTCGTACACGCCACAGCCGGAAAGGATCACTGCAATCTTTTTGCTCATGGGCATTTCTCCTGATTCATGGCGTTAAATGTCTACTCATTTGTCACTCATTGCCAATGGGATATCCAGCCGCTACACCTACTCTAGATGTAACAATAATTGACCGGACTTGCCCATGGACTTCGTCCCTTACGCGGTACCGTTTTTCATTGCCTTGATCGTGGTCGAGCTGCTGGCCGACTACCGGCGCGGCCAACGCAACTACCGGGTGGCCGACGCCATCAACAGCCTCAGCACCGGCGTGCTGTCCACCACCACGGGGCTGCTGACCAAAGGGGTGGGCATCCTCACCTATGCCTTCGCCCTCAAGCACCTGGCGATCATCGAGCTGTCGGCCCAGAGCGTCTGGACCTGGGTGTTCGCCTTTGTGTTCTATGACTTCTGCTACTACTGGCTGCATCGCATGGGCCATGAGCGCAACATCCTCTGGGCCGCGCATTCCGTGCACCACCAGAGCGAGGACTACAACCTCAGCACCGCCTTGCGCCAGACCAGCACCGGCTTCCTGCTGAGCTGGATCTTTTACCTGCCGCTGGCCGTGTTGGGCGTGCCGCTGGTGGTGTTTATCAGCGTGGCGTCCCTCAACCTGTTGTATCAATTCTGGGTGCATACGCGGCATGTGCCGAAGCTCGGCTGGTACGAGTGGTTCTTCGTCACGCCATCCAATCATCGGGCCCACCATGCACAGAACGCTCTCTACATGGATCGCAACTACGGCGGGGTGTTCATTATTTGGGACCGCCTGTTTGGCTCCTTCCAGGAAGAAGACGATAACGAGCCGGTAATCTTTGGCGTGACCACGCCCTTGGCCAGTTGGAACCCGCTGTGGGCCAACCTGCAGTTTTATGCGCAGCTGTGGAGTGATGCACGGCGCACCGAAAGTGGGTGGGACAAGCTGCGGATCTGGTTCATGCGCACCGGTTGGCGCCCGGCGGATGTGGCGGCAAAGTACCCGATGGCCAAGCCGGACTTGAGCCAGTTCCGCAAGTTCGAGGTGCCGCTGGATGGGCGCCAACAGATTTACATCGCGCTGCAGTTTGCCGCGTACGTGGGTTTTGGCAGCTACCTGATGAATTTCGGCGAGGGCTTGCCGACCGCTGCCCTGGTGTTGGGCTGGAGCGCGATGGCATTGGGGTTGTTTACCCTGGGGGTGGCGCTGGAGAATCGCCCGTGGGCGTTGAAGGCTGAGCTGGTGCGCCTGGCACTGAATGTGCCTTTGGTGTGGCTGGCGCCGCTGGTGGGGCTGTGGCCGGCCAGCGCGTTGGGCTGGCTGGGCCTGGTCAGTTACAGCTTGCTCAGCGGCATCGGCCTCTACTGTTGCAGAGACCGGCTTACTCGACTGGCGTCGTAGGCTTTTCGGCTTTTTCAGGTTCGCCGGCCGCCAGGCGAACCTTCTCGGCGGCACAGGCTTCGCGGGTCAGGCGGGCGTTCTTGACGCGCCGGCGGATCCACAAGCCCAGGCCCAGCACCAGCAGTGCGCCCAGCACCCACAGCTCGTACTTCTTGACGCTGCCCAGCATGCCTTCCAGTACCGCGCCGAAATGGTAAGCCGCAGCGCCCAGCGCAGCGGCCCACACGGCGGCGCCAATCCCGTTGAGCAACAGGTAGCGACCCGGCGGGTAGCCCGACAAACCAATGGCCACCGGCATCACCGTGCGCAAACCGTAGACAAACCGGAAGCTCAGCACCCAGATGTCCGGGTGCTTGCGAATATGCTCCAGGGCCTTGTCGCCCAGCAGTTGCCAGCGCGGCTTGCGCGCCAACAGTTTGCGGCCGTGCTTGCGTCCCAGGAAGTACCACAACTGGTCGCCGGCGTAGCTGCCGAAAAAGGCAACGACCACCACCAGGTTGATATCCATGTATCCACGGAACGCCAGGAAGCCTGCGAGAACCAGGATGGTTTCGCCTTCGAAGAAGGTGCCTAGGAACAGCGCAAAGTAGCCGAAGTCATGCAGAAATTGTTGAAGCATGGTCTGGGTGCTGGCGAAATGAACGCGCAGCCTACGCCTTCGTGAACATTCATGAAAGTATCGAGATGTGTCACGAAGTGAACAATTCCTACATAAACGACGAATGCGACTACAGGTCGCACGCCGGTTGCCTTACGGCGCATGAGCTAACCACAACTGTAATTCCTTCGTCATAATGGCCGCTTATAACTGTCACGCTCGCCCGTCAAGCCGGGCTCAGGAGTCTGCCGTGAGCTTTACCCCCGCCAACCGCCTGTTTCCCGCCACTCGTCTGCGTCGCAACCGTCGTGATGATTTTTCCCGGCGCCTGGTGCGTGAAAACGTGCTGACGGTGAATGATCTGATCCTGCCGGTGTTTGTGCTGGACGGTGAAAATCGTCGGGAAGCGGTGGCGTCGATGCCGGGCGTGGAGCGCTTGACCATTGATTTGCTGCTCGAAGAGGCCGCGAACTGGGTTGAACTGGGGATTCCGGCGCTGGCGCTGTTCCCGGTCACGCCGTCTGGGCTGAAGTCACTGGACGCCGCCGAAGCCTGGAACCCCGACGGCATCGCCCAGCGCGCCACCCGCGCCTTGCGCGAACGCTTTCCGGAGCTGGGGGTGATTACCGATGTGGCGCTGGACCCGTTCACCACCCACGGGCAGGATGGCATTCTCGACGAAGAAGGCTATGTTCAGAACGACATCACCGTTGATGCGCTGGTAAAACAGGCCTTGTCCCACGCCGCAGCGGGCGCCCAGGTGGTGGCCCCCTCGGACATGATGGACGGTCGCATCCAGGCGATTCGCGAAGCCCTGGAACTGGCCGGACACGTCAACGTGCGCATCATGGCCTACTCGGCCAAGTACGCCAGCGCCTATTACGGCCCGTTCCGCGATGCGGTGGGCTCGGCGCTGAACCTGGGCAAGGCCAACAAGGCCTCGTACCAGATGGACCCGGCCAACAGCCACGAAGCCCTGCACGAAGTGGCCGCGGACCTGGCCGAAGGCGCCGACATGGTGATGGTCAAGCCCGGGATGCCGTACCTCGACATCCTTTATCGGGTCAAAGAGGAATTCAAGGTGCCGACCTTTGTCTATCAGGTCAGCGGTGAATACGCCATGCACATGGCCGCGATCCAGAATGGTTGGTTGAGTGAAGGGGTGATCCTTGAATCCCTGACTGCCTTTAAACGCGCGGGTGCTGATGGCATCCTGACTTACTTCGCCGCCCGCGCCGCCCAATTGCTTAGAGAGCAACACTAGCCCTCACAGGAACACTCGATGAATACCGAAGGACTCACAGAAGTTGCCGTAAAAGACGCTCACCCGGTGGTCGAACAAGCTACCGAGACCCCGCCGGAGCTGGAGCCGGCCCCGCCTGCCGTGGTGGCCGAAGCGCCCGCTGCCGCGCCGGTACCGGTGGTTGCGGTTACCAACCTGGATGACAGCAGCCTGTACATCCATCGCGAGCTGTCACAACTGCAATTCAACATCCGCGTGCTGGAACAGGCACTGGATGAGTCCTATCCGTTGCTGGAGCGGCTGAAATTCCTGCTGATCTTCTCCAGCAACCTGGACGAGTTCTTCGAGATCCGTGTCGCCGGCCTGAAGAAGCAGATCACGTTCGCCCGTGAACAAGCCGGTGCCGACGGCCTGCAACCGCATCAGGCCCTGGCCCGCATCAGCGAGCTGGTACACGGCCACGTGGACCGCCAATACGCGATCCTCAATGACATCCTGCTGCCGGAACTGGAAAAGCATCACGTGCGCTTCATCCGGCGCCGGCACTGGACCACCAAGATCAAGACCTGGGTGCGCCGCTACTTCCGCGACGAAATCTCGCCGATCATCACCCCCATCGGCCTCGACCCGACGCACCCGTTCCCGCTGCTGGTGAACAAGAGCCTGAACTTCATCGTCGAGCTGGAAGGTATCGATGCCTTCGGTCGCGACTCGGGCCTTGCGATCATTCCGGCACCGCGCCTGTTGCCACGGATCATCAAGGTACCGGAAGAGGTGGGGGGCGCTGGCGATAACTATGTATTCCTTTCGTCGATGATCCACGCCCACGCCGATGACCTGTTCCAGGGCATGAAGGTCAAGGGCTGCTACCAGTTCCGCCTGACCCGTAACGCCGACTTGGCGCTGGACTCCGAAGACGTCGAAGACTTGGCCCGCGCCCTGCGCGGCGAGCTGTTCTCCCGTCGCTACGGTGATGCGGTGCGCCTGGAAGTGGCGGACACCTGCCCGAAACACCTGTCCGACTACCTGCTCAAGCAGTTCAACCTGAGCGAGACCGAGCTGTACCAGGTCAATGGCCCGGTGAACCTGACGCGCCTGTTCAGCATTACTGGCCTGGACAGCCACCCGGAGCTGCAATACACGCCGTTCACCCCGCAGATCCCGAAACTGCTGCAAAACAGCGAAAACATCTTCAGTGTGGTGAGCAAGCAGGACATTCTGCTGCTGCACCCATTCGAGTCCTTCACCCCGGTGGTCGACCTGCTGCGTCAGGCCGCCAAGGACCCGCACGTGCTGGCTGTGCGCCAAACCCTGTACCGCTCCGGCGCCAACTCCGAAATCGTCGATGCGCTGGTAGACGCCGCGCGTAACGGCAAGGAAGTGACGGCGGTGATTGAACTGCGGGCGCGGTTCGACGAAGAGTCCAACCTGCAACTGGCCAGCCGCCTGCAGGCGGCCGGTGCGGTGGTGATCTACGGCGTGGTCGGCTTCAAGACCCACGCCAAGATGATGCTGATCCTGCGCCGCGAAGCCGGTGAGATCGTGCGCTACGCCCACTTGGGCACCGGCAACTACCACGCCGGCAACGCCAAGCTCTACACCGACTACAGCCTCCTGACCTCCGACGATGCCTTGTGTGAAGACGTCGGCAAGCTGTTCAGCCAGTTGATCGGCATGGGCAAGACCCTGCGCATGAAGAAACTGCTGCACGCGCCGTTCACCCTGAAGAAGGGCATGCTCGACATGATTGCCCGCGAGACCCAGTTCGCCCTCGAAGGCAAGCCGGCGCACATCATCGCCAAGTTCAACTCGCTGACCGATCCGAAGATCATCCGCGCGCTGTACAAGGCCAGCCAGTCGGGTGTGCGTATCGATTTGGTGGTGCGTGGCATGTGCTGCCTGCGGCCGGGCATCGCCGGGGTCTCCCATAACATCCACGTGCGTTCGATCATCGGGCGCTTCCTGGAGCACACGCGGGTGTTCTACTTCCTCAATGGCGGCGAGGAGCAGATGTTCCTCTCCAGTGCCGACTGGATGGAGCGCAACCTCGACAAACGCGTGGAGACCTGCTTCCCGGTGGAAGGCAAGAAACTGATCATGCGGGTCAAGAAGGAGCTGGAAAGTTATCTCACCGATAACACCCACAGCTGGAGCCTGCAGTCGGACGGGCGCTACGTGCGCAACACCCCGACCGGCAACCAGAACCCGCGCAGCGCCCAGGCGACATTGCTGGAGAAGCTGGGCAGCCCGATTCTGACGGTGAACTAAAAACCGACGCGGTCAAAAATGTGGGAGCGGGCTTGCTCGCGAAGGCGGAGTTTCAGTCAACAGATTCATCGACTGATCCACCGCTTTCGCGAGCAAGCCCGCTCCCACATTTGTTTTGTGGCGTTGGATTGTTCCCACGCTCTGCGTGGGAATACATCCTGTGACGCTCCGCGTCACTCACTCATATCAGCGCACGTTCAGCGTGAACCCAACCCGCGTCAGCCACTCGGCTTCCTGGGCGAAATCCGCCTGGGTCAGCTGGTTTTCATCCAGCCAGTTCTTCGGGAATACCACGTCCAGGCTGTCGGCATTGGCCCGCAGGACCACTTGCGGCATTTCCTGGGTACCACGGATGTGGTGGAACAGGATCGCAAACCGCAGCAGCGCGCACAGGCGAATCAGCTTGATGCCCTCGGCACCGAACTCGGCAAACTTGTCCCGGGGGATGTTGCGGCGGTGGCCGCGTACCAGCAGCGCGAGCATCTGCTGGTCTTCACGGGAGAAACCCGCCAGGTCCGAGTGCTCGATCAGGTAGGCGCCGTGCTTGTGGTAATGGTAGTGGGCGATGTCCAGCCCCACTTCATGGACCTTGGCCGCCCAGCCCAGCAGTTCACGCCACACGCCGTCTTCCAGGTCCCAGTCCGCTGCGACCTGGTCGAAAGCATGCAGCGCCTTGCGTTCAACCCGCGCCGCCTGTTCCAGGTCGACGTGGTAACGCTCCATCAACGAGCTGAGGGTGCGCTCACGGACGTCTTCATGATGATGACGGCCCAGCAGGTCGTAGAGCACCCCTTCACGCAGGGCGCCATCGCAGTGGTCCATGCGTTGCAGTTCGAGGGCGTCGAAAATCGCTTCGAGAATCGCCAGGCCCGCCGGGAAAATGGTGCGGCGATCAGGCTTGATGCCTTCGAAGTCGATCTTCTCGGCATCCCCCAGCTTGAACAGCTTGCGCTTGAGCCAGGCCAGGCCTTCGGCGTTGACCTCGCCAGTGCCATGGCCGCCGGCCTTGAGGGCCAGGCCGATGGCGCGGATGGTGCCGGACGAACCGATGGCCTCATCCCAGGTCAGGCGGTGCAGGGCGTGCTCGATGCTCATGATCTCCAGCCGCGCCGCCGTATAAGCCTGGGCGTAGCGGGCCGGGGTGATCTTGCCGTCCTTGAAATAGCGCTGGGTGTAGCTGACGCAGCCCATTTGCAGGCTTTCGCGCAGCAGCGGCTCGAAGCGCTGGCCAATAATGAATTCGGTACTGCCACCGCCGATGTCGGCCACCAGGCGCTTGCCCGGAGTGTCGGCCAGGGTGTGGGACACGCCGAGGTAGATCAGGCGCGCTTCCTCGCGGCCGGAGATGACCTCTACCGGGTGCCCGAGGATCTCCTCGGCGCGACGGATGAACTCGCCCCGGTTGCGGGCTTCCCGCAGGGCGTTGGTGCCGACGATCCGCACGGCGCCCGGGGGCATGCCGTTGATCAGTTGGGCAAAGCGCTTCAGGCAATCGAGCCCGCGCTGCATGGATTCTTCATTGAGCTGACGCTCGTCGTCGATCCCGGCAGCCAGCTGCACTTTCTCGCCGAGCCGCTCAAGGATGCGGATTTCGCCGTTCTGGGCCTTGGCCACGACCATGTGAAAGCTGTTGGAGCCCAGGTCGATGGCGGCGATCAGGGACAGATTCTTGGCTTGGGATTGCGGCATGGTTAAGGGGTCTCGGTCGATAACCTCGCCATCGTGCCACGATCAACCGCTGACGCCAACGCGTAGTGCTTCCGGAATTCGCTCATCGGTGTCTTGGAGGAAAATCTGCAGGATATGTAGGGCGATTCTTGATGCGCCTGGCGATTGTTCCGTAGGGCAAGTGGAGTAACGGAAATCTCCAGCTTTAATAGGCTTCCTGAATATGCCTACATGGCTGGGTTATTTGTTCCAGTCGATAATTAAGTCAGGACTACTGCAAGGATGATCTAAGGGGACATTGTTTTTTTACCGCTCTGACACTAGTTCAGGCGTCGTCTCATTCTTTCTTCGGGTGTTTACGAGAGAGACTGTCACTCGGCAATTAAGCCGTGGTGTTAACTATTTGTAGTTTGCCTATCAAGGTTGATAGCAGTTGGGCATGGAATAGCCCGGCGAACCACATGCACCTGAGAACTTCAGTGACAGGATGAACATGAACAGAACATTTGGTTTGGCAATAGTGGTCGTTGGCCTGGCGGTAAGCATGGGTACTCAAGCAAATACAAGTGGTGCCGGGAACCTGAGAGTCACCGGAACCATTAAACCAGCTGCATGCACGGTAAACCTCGGCGCCACAGGCGGCACCGTTGATTACGGTACGATCAATGCGTCGAGCATTCCGCTGACCTCTTTCTATCCTCTGCCGGAAAAGTCGCTGCCGTTAAACGTCAACTGTGGTGCGGCGGCTGCTCAGATGGCACTGTCCGTTACTGACTCACAAACAAACAGTGTCGTAAGGGGGATCCTGGGAACCGGCTTCACCGACAACCACAACTTTGGTCTTGGCGCGGTCGGAACCAGGAATACCGGTGGCTATTCGATCAGGCTCGCCACCTTGACCACTGTCGGCGCTACGCTGTACCCGCTTAGAAGGACAAGCTCCGGCGGTGCCTGGAGCACCAGTGACGGCAAGGTCGAAAAATCTCCTTACCAGCACTCCTGGAGCCGTAATAACAACACAACTCCAGCCGCGGTCTCTTCCGTTACCGGCACTCTCGTAGTCAAGGCTGTGATCAATCGCGGCGATGCACTGGATCTCAGCAGGGATATTCAATTGAATGGAGCTGCTACTTTGGTAGTAACTCGAATCTAACTCTATAAACATGGCCAGCATTTAGCAGGCGGTCGCGCACCGTGGCTTCGTGCTGGCTCTTTATATGCGTATAGGTATTTCGTAATTGTCAACGGTGCGTTATCTGGTTGCGGGTAGAGTTCGATGAGTCGTCTTTTAAATACAGTTAATGCTCTGTTCTGGTGTGCGAATCTTTATTTTTTAGTTTCTGGCAGTGTAAGAGCGGATGGAATGGAACCGGAAACATCCGTTGTTATTCTTTATGAAGAGAACGGTGAAGCGACGATCAACGTAAAAAATACGGACGCTGGCCCTGCTTTACTTCACACAGTCATTCAAAACGTCCCGGAAGATCCGGAGACACTCTTGATCGTTACGCCTCCTATCGCCCGTGTCGAACCGGGCGAAACACAACTTGTGCGGTTTATCAGTACCTTGAAGCAGCCGCTCAAGACTCAGCGATTGAAGCGCGTCACCTTTGAAGGTATTCCGCAGGCCCGCGCCGAAGGGCGCTCGACTATTGGAGTGACCATTCGACAGGACTTACCGCTGATCCTGCACCCCCAGGGCTTGCCGCGGCATCAGGAGCCATGGAAGTTGCTGAAGTGGAAGCTGCGGGGAAATCGGCTGACGGTTCATAACGACAGTGCCTACGTGGTCCGGATGGGGCTGGAGGTACACCTGCTGCCGTCGAGGCACCCGGCGATATTGCCGCGCACCTATATCCTGCCTGGCGAAGTGTTATCGACCCGCATCGAAGAGGCGGTGGCCCAGGTCAGCGGTGTCGAGATTCAACCCGCGACGGTCTACGGGTATTCGGCAACCGCCTACGAAGCCTCCGTTGTTGTCGAGGCGGGTTGAGCGGTCTATGAGAAATGCTACCCATGCAAACGATTGGAGCCTCTCTGTACGACCCATTCGAACCTCGGTTTCCCGGACTTGTATCGGCCTGGCAACGCTGTGGAGCCTTCCCGCCTACGCGCTGGAGCTCGGATCGGGTTTTGATCTGGCGGTCTTGTCGGCGAACGGGATCGACCCGAAGGTTGCCCATTATTTTCGCAGTGCTGCGCGATTCCGCGAGGGCGTGCACGTGGTGGGGCTGCAGGTCAACGGCACCTCATTGGGCCTGGTGGAGGCACGCTTCGACTACCAGGGGCAGTTGTGTTTTACCCCGGTCCTGCTGGACAAGGCCGGGTTGCGGTTGCCAGCCGCGATTATTCGGCCAGGTATCGCGCCCGATCAGGCGTGTCATGACTTTCTCGGTGCTTACCCCGCGACCATCGTCAAGTTGCGCCCCGGCAGCGATGAGGTATCGCTGGTGGTGCCTACTCAGTCAATGCGCGAGGCCGAATGGGATGTCGGCAGTTTCTCCCAGGGCGGCACGGCAGCCTTGTTCAATTACGATGTGCAGGGATTCGAAGAGCGCTTCAACAGCGGCTCTTCCCGCTCGGTTTCGGCCTACACCGAGGCGGGATTCAATATCGGCAACTGGATCGTCCGAAGCCGCCAATTCTTTGTCTCCGATAACGGCAAGCGCAGCAGCGAGCATGTGAATGCCTACGCCCAACGCGATTTCGCGCCCCTGAAGTCGACCTTCCAGGTCGGGCAGATTTCCAGCAACAACCCGGTGTTCGGTGGGTTACAGCTGTCGGGTTTCCAGCTCTCGCCGGATGGCCAATCGCGCAGCCCGGGTGGCAGCAGCGTGGTGGTCGAAGGTTTGGCCCAGAGCCCATCCCGGGTCGAGGTGCGCCAGGCCGGGGTGTTGATCCATACCACACTGGTACCGGAAGGCCCGTTCACGTTGACCGGATTACCCATACTCAATGGCACCAGCGATCTTGAGGTCAGTGTCATTGGCACTCGCGGTGGCAGGCATGGGTTCACCGTCCCTGCCGCGTCCTTTGCGGGGGCGGTACCGATAGAGCCCGGTTATTACTTCTCCCTGGGCAAGGTGCGCGGGGCAAATCCGGGTGCCGGGGAGCCTCCGGTCGTGGCGATGGGCAGTGGGACCTGGGGATTGGGGCGCAACTCGTCACTGGGATTCGGCCTGTTGAGTACCGACGAATACCAGGCGGCGGGTGGCGTGTGGAGCAGTGTTTTTTTCCAGCACCTTTCGGTTGGCGTGCGCCAGAACCTGTCTCGCGATGGCCGGGACGAAGTTACCGGGGCTCGCAGCTCCGTCACCGTGGGAAGTCCGCTGTTCGCCGGCATTGAAATGACGTCGAGTGCCACTACCCAGACGCGGGATTATCGCGAAGTACTGGAAGTGGGGCAGCCGACGCGGCGTGACCAGCGGGATGCCCGCTTCAAGGACCAATACACGGTAGGTTTGAGTTGGGTCGACCCGTCCCTGGGAGGCTTTTCCGTCAGTTATTCCCGCAGCTCGCAATTTGATGATCGCTCCGCCGAACACGTCTTTGCCTCATGGAACCAGCAGTTCAATGGCACCCAGGTGGCTTTGATTGCGGATTCCCGGGTGGGCGGCTCTCGACCGCGCAAGGTCAAGAACACCGTTCGAGACGAGCGCAGCGATGTGTCGGATAAGGGGCTTTCGCTTCGGTTGCAGGTCACCGTGCCGTTCGGTGGGGATCGCCGCGTCACCTCGTATGCCAGTCGGCGGGGCGACAGGTTCGATCTTGGGACCGCCTTCAGCGATCGGGTCAACGACTATGTGAACTATGAAGTGGGGGTTGCGCGTGAACAGGCGAGCCGTACACAGGCTGTTCACGCCCGCGTGAATGCCATGCCGCGTTACACCCAGATAGGGTTGGGTGTGCGACATGATTCATTGAGCACCGGGTATAACGGCCAATTGCAGGGCGGCGTGGTGGCCCACGACAGAGGCATGACGTTCTCGCCCTATGCCGTCCAGGACACCTTTGGAATTGTCTCGGTGGGTAATGTCGGGGCAGCCAAGGTTTCGACGCCGCAGGGGCCGGTCTGGACTGACTACCGCGGGCAGGCGGTGATCGCCAGCCTGCCTGCCTACCGCAGCAGCAATGTCGAGGTGCAAACCCAATCCCTGCCCAAGCGCATCGATCTGAAAAACGGCACCAAGGTCCTTGCGGCCGGACGCGGTTCTTTCAACACGATCGATTTCGAAGTAGTGAAAGTGCGCCGTGTATTGCTTGAGGTCCGTGACGCGCAGGGCCAACCCTTGCCCCAGGGAGCCTCGGTTTTCGACAGCAACAATGCTTTCCTGACCAGCGTCGTGGGCGAGGGCATGGTCTTCCTTAACAGCCTGGATGAGTCGCGAGCGCTGAACATCTCCTTGCCAGATTCAAGCACCTGCTTGTTGCAACTGAACCTTGAGCCAGAATCCAATGACGACAAATTCTATGAAACAGGTTCGGCGCTCTGCCGTACCCTCTGAGCCGGTGGGGCCTTTTGACGGTGTACGCCTGCGTCATGGGCTTATCCTTTACCTGCTGCTGTTTGTCGTGGTGTTGGCCAATGAGGCGCGGGCAGATAACTGCCAGGTGTCCTTGAGCCAGCCCCGGGTTGATTACGGTCTGGTTCGCCAAGCCGAGCGGGGCCACCCACAGATCGCGCTGGGCAAGCGCACGCTTCGCCTGAGCATGGCCTGTGAGGTGCCGGTATCCATGGCGCTGCGCTTTACGGGCGTACCCGCAGGCCTGGAGGGCTTTCGGTTTGGGCGCCAGGGGCATTTCACCCTGAGCCTGCAGTCCGCTCAAGTCGATGGAAAATCCGTTGAGCTGGTAATGCCGCACCTGTCTGAAGAGCCGGCGACCGGACGATTGCTGCCGGGCCATAGGCTTGTTGCACACGTAGCGGGTATGCCGGTGCATGGGCGCCGCTTCACCGCCCTGGTCAACGTCGAGACCTTCCTGCCTGCGGCTTTGCTGGCCGTCAGGGATGAAACGACATTTGAGGGGCAGGGCGGTTTTGAGTGGGCGCCCGGGGCCTGATGCCTCAGTCCGTGCGCTCCACCGAACCGATGAAGTTGGCCAGCTCGGCGGTCTGCGGATTGGCAAACAGGATTTTCGGGTCGCCCACTTCATGCACCTTGCCCTGGTGCATGAACACCAGCTTGTCACCCACTTCCCGGGCAAAACGCATCTCATGGGTGACCATGATCAGTGTCATGCCATCCTTGGCCAGTTGGCGCACTACGCTGAGCACTTCGTTGACCAGCTCCGGGTCCAGGGCCGAGGTGATTTCATCGCACAGCAGCACTTTGGGCGACATCGCCAGAGCCCGGGCGATTGCTACCCGCTGCTGCTGGCCGCCGGACAAACGATCGGGGAACGCGTCGAACTTCTCCCCCAGCCCAACGCGCTCGAGCATCTGTCGCGCCAATTGTGCGGCCTTGGCTTTCGGCACTTTCTGCACCACTTGCGGCGCAAGCATGACGTTTTCGCCCACCGTCAGGTGTGGGAACAGGTTGAACTGCTGGAACACCATGCCGACTTTCTGCCGCAGGGTGCGCAGGTCGGCGCGGGCGGCGTCGAGGTATTCGCCGTCGACTTCAATCACGCCGTCGTTGATCGACTCCAGGCCATTGAGGGTGCGCAGCAGGGTGGATTTGCCCGAGCCGCTGCGACCGATGATCGCCACCACCTGGCCTTCTTCGACACTCAGGTCAATGCCCTTGAGTACGTGGTGATCGCCGTAATATTTATGCAGGGCGGAAATTCTAAGCAGAGGCATGCAGTCTCCTTTCCAGGTAGCGCGCACTGAGGGACAAGGGGTAGCAGAGCAGGAAGTAACCCAGCGCCACCAGGCCATAGACCATGAAGGGTTCGAAGGTAGCGTTGGCGAGCATGCCGCCGGTCTTGGTCAGCTCGGTGAAGCCGATGATCGAGGTCACGGCGGTGCCCTTGACCACTTGCACCGAGAAACCCACGGTTGGCGCCACGGCAATGCGCAGGGCCTGGGGCAGGATCACGTAGCGCAATTGCTCCAGCGGGTTCAGGGCCAGGCTCGCGGACGCCTCCCATTGGCCGTGGGCGATGGAGTCGACGCAGCCACGCCAGATTTCGGCCAGGTAGGCGCTGGTGAACAGGGTCAAGGCAATCGCCGCCGCCAGCCAGGGCGAAATGTCCACGCCGAGCAAGGCGATGCCGAAGAACACCAGGAACAGTTGCATCAACAGCGGCGTGCCCTGGAACAGCTCGATATAGGTGCGGGCGACATTGCGCGGGAAAGCCTTGGTGCTGATGCGCATAGTCATCACCAGCAAACCGATCACGCCGCCGCCGATGAACGCCACCAGCGACAGCAGCAAGGTCCACTGCAAACCGATGAGCAGGTTGCGCACGATGTCCCAGAACGAAAAATCACTCATCGGGCGTTCCTCATGACATAGCGCCGGCCGATCCAGTTCAGCAATTGGCGGATCATCAACGCCATGCACAGGTAGACCAGGGTTGTCAGCGCATAGGTTTCAAAGGCGCGGAAGTTGCGCGACTGGATAAAATTGGCGGCAAAGCTCAGTTCCTCGGTGGCGATCTGCGAGCAGACCGCCGAGCCGAGCATCACGATGATGATCTGGCTGCTCAGGGCCGGCCAGACCTTGCCCAGCGCGGGCAGCAACACCACATGGCGGAACGCCTCGAAACGTGTCATCGCCAGCGCGGCCGCCGCTTCCAGTTGCCCGCGGGGGATCGCCTGGATCCCGGCGCGGATGATCTCGGTGGAGTACGCCCCCAGGTTGATCACCATCGCCAGCACTGCCGCCTGCCATTCGGTGATTTTCAGGCCGAGGGACGGCAGGCCGAAGAAGATGAAAAACAACTGCACCAGGAACGGCGTGTTGCGGATCAACTCGACGTACACGCCGAAGATCCAACTGAACGGCTGGATCTTCCACGCCCGCACCACAGCGCCGACGATTCCCAGCGCCACACCCAGCACGGCGCCGATGGCGGTCAGTTCAAGTGTGAACAGCGCGCCGCGCAGCAGCAGATCGGTATTGGCCAGGACCGGCACAAAGTCGAATTGATAGGCCATAGGCTAACCCTAGTTACCGCGCTCAGAGATCAGCCGGCAGCGGCTCTTTGAGCCACTGCAATGCATTCTTTTCCAGGCTGCCGTCGGCCTTGGCCGCGACCAGGATCTGGTTCACCTTGTCCAGCAGCGCCGGCTCGTTCTTGTTCACGCCCACGTACACCGGCGAGTCCTTGAGCTTCACTTTCAGTGCCGGCACGCGCTTGGGGTTGCGTTCGCTGATGGCCACCATCACCACGTTGCCGCTGGCGATCAGGTCCACCTGGCCGGCGAGGTAGGCGGCGATGGTCGAGTTGTTGTCTTCAAAGCGCTTGATCGTCGCCTCTTTAGGCGCCACGGCGGTCAGCTCGATGTCTTCGATGGCGCCACGGGTCACGCTGATGGTTTTGCCCTTGAGGTCGTCAACGGTGCTGATCGGCGCATCGGGAGGGCCGAATACGGCGAGGTAGAAGGGCGCGTAGGCCTTGGAGAAGTCGATGACCTTCTCGCGCTCGGCGTTCTTGCCCAGGCTGGAAATCACCAGGTCGACCTTGCCGGTGGTGAGGAACGGGATGCGGTTGGTGCTGTTGACCGGGGTCAGTTCAAGCTTGACCTTGAGCTGGTCGGCCAAAAGCTTTGCGGTGTCGATGTCCAGGCCGCGGGGCTTCATGTCCGGGCCGACCGAGCCGAACGGCGGGAAATCCTGGGGCACGGCCACCTTGAGGGTGCCACGGGCGACGATATCGTCCAGACCGTTGGCCTGGGCGGGCGCCTGGCTCAGCATCAGGCTGGCAAACAGGGCAGTGAGCAGGGCGCTGCAACGCTTGGTCATGGCGACTCTCCGAAAAGGACGAAAGGATTTTCCGGTTTTTGCCAGTGCACAGCCCATGCCAGCACCGCCGTATTTCGCGCCAGAGCCGGTGGCTGTTGAGTCTTGGCGGTCTTACTGGTCTGAACAGTTACTGGGTTTTCTGCACCCTTTTCGAGCGCCGTCAAAACCGCGCGAGCCCCTTTGGGGCGTGGCTTGCCGGGCGCTGCGAATAGCTTTACAACTAGCCGCTCAGTTGACTGGAAACCTGAGTTTCTTATGAATTCCATCGCCCAAGCCGTACCGGAAGTGGCGCTACAGGCCATCCGCAAATTGATCGCTGACGAGGGCTTCGGGCCGGGTGATGCGTTGCCCTCCCAGCGCGACCTGGCGCTGCAATTGGGCGTGAGCCGGGCCTCTTTGCGTGAAGCCTTGTCGTCCCTCAGTGCCTTGGGCGTGGTAAGTGTGCAGCCGGGCAAAGGCGTGTTCGTGCAAGCGGCCGAAGAGCTGCCGGGGTTGGCCTGGCCGTTTACGGCACAGGCGACGCCGCTGGATATCTTTCAACTGCGCTACGCCCTGGAAGGTTTTGCGGCGGGGCTGGCGGCGGTGACGCTGACCACCGGGGAGTTGGACATCCTGGAAGATAACGTCGAGGCGATGCGCAAGGAGCTGAAGGCCGGTGATTTCGAGGCAGCCGCCCGGCTGGACTTCGAATTCCACCGGCGCATCCTGCTGGCCAGCGGCAATCAGGCGATGGTGAGCATCCTCAGCGCCAGTGCCGAGGTGTTCCTGGAGAGCCAGAAACTACCGTTCATCCGGCCGGAGCGGGCCATGGAGACCTGGCAGGAGCACCGCAAGGTCCTCCGTGCCCTGGCCCGACGCGCCAGCGGGGCGGCGCAGAAAAGCATGCAGGAACATGTGCGTAACGCGGCGTTGCGTACAGGGATTGCCTTCATCACTCCCGTAACCCCATGAGTTGGGCTATACCCAAACTCATGCGCCATCATAGGAAGAGTCAATCAGCTGCAGCTTCCTGAACGCGGGAAGGGCGGCTATGATGGGCAACGTTTTTTTTGCTTACAACCCGGAGACATCCATGAGCAACGATCTTATCAAGCACGTCACCGACGCGACCTTCGAGGCCGAAGTACTGAAGGCCCAGGGCCCGGTGCTGGTTGACTACTGGGCTGAGTGGTGCGGTCCTTGCAAAATGATCGCTCCGGTCCTGGACGACATTGCCACCACTTACGAAGGCAAGTTGACCATTGCCAAGCTGAACATCGACGACAACCAGGAAACTCCGGCCAAGCACGGCGTGCGTGGTATCCCGACCCTGATGCTGTTCAAGAACGGCAACGTCGAGGCCACCAAGGTCGGCGCGCTGTCGAAGTCCCAGCTGCAAGCTTTCCTCGACGCCAATATCTAAGCGTCCTCAAAAAGCCCCGCAATTTGCGGGGCTTTTTCGTGAAACAGGGCTAGACGCTCTGAAACTCAGGTGGTACATTCGGCCCCGCACTGGTTTCTCCACTGCCCCCTGCAAGCCGTCGCCGACGCTCTCCTTTTCGATTAGTACGCGATCCTGTCGCCTTCTCTGCGGCGCGGCCTCATTAAGCCAAAAGCTTAATTTCCCCCCCTCCATAAATGATTACGTCATTCCTATATGAATCTGACTGAACTCAAGCAAAAGCCGATTACCGAACTGCTCGAATTGGCCGAACAGATGGGCATAGAAAATATGGCCCGTTCGCGCAAGCAGGACGTGATTTTCTCCCTGCTGAAAAAGCACGCGAAAAGCGGCGAGGAAATCTCCGGTGATGGCGTGCTGGAGATTCTCCAGGACGGCTTCGGCTTCCTCCGCTCTGCAGACGCTTCCTATCTCGCCGGCCCAGACGATATCTACGTCTCGCCGAGCCAGATCCGTCGCTTCAACTTGCGCACCGGTGACACCATCGTTGGCAAGATCCGCCCTCCAAAGGAAGGCGAGCGTTATTTCGCCCTGCTCAAGGTCGACACGATCAACTACGATCGTCCCGAGAACGCGAAAAACAAGATTCTCTTCGAGAACCTGACGCCGCTGTTCCCGACCGTGCGCATGAAGATGGAAGCCGGCAACGGTTCCACCGAAGACTTGACCGGTCGTGTCATCGACCTGTGTGCCCCGATCGGCAAAGGCCAGCGCGGCCTGATCGTGGCCCCGCCGAAAGCCGGCAAGACCATCATGCTGCAGAACATCGCAGCGAACATCGCCCGTAATAACCCTGAAGTTCACCTGATCGTGTTGCTGATCGATGAGCGTCCGGAAGAAGTAACCGAAATGCAGCGCACCGTGCGCGGCGAAGTGGTTGCCTCGACGTTCGATGAGCCGCCAACCCGCCACGTGCAGGTTGCCGAAATGGTGATCGAGAAGGCCAAGCGCCTGGTCGAACACAAGAAAGACGTGGTGATCCTGCTCGACTCCATCACCCGTCTGGCCCGTGCCTACAACACCGTGATCCCAAGCTCCGGCAAGGTGCTCACCGGTGGTGTCGATGCCCACGCCCTGGAGAAACCGAAACGTTTCTTCGGCGCTGCGCGGAACATCGAAGAAGGCGGCTCGCTGACCATCATCGCCACCGCACTGGTTGAAACCGGTTCGAAGATGGATGAAGTGATCTACGAAGAGTTTAAAGGTACCGGCAACATGGAACTGCCTTTGGACCGTCGTATCGCCGAGAAGCGTGTGTTCCCGGCCATCAACATCAACCGTTCCGGCACGCGCCGCGAAGAGTTGCTGACCGCCGATGACGAACTGCAGCGCATGTGGATCCTGCGCAAGCTGCTGCACCCGATGGACGAAGTTGCGGCCATCGAGTTCCTGATCGACAAGCTGAAAACCACCAAGACCAACGACGAGTTCTTCCTGTCGATGAAGCGCAAGTAACACGACGCTTCGGTCAAAAAGGATGGCGCCCCATGGGGCGCCATTTTTTTTGTTTCTGGAAAAGGAGGTTTGGCTTTAGTGTGTGTCTGTTTAGAAACAAACTCGCGTGTGTGACTACACTCGCTGTCCATCCGATCAGGCAAATTACAAGATTTTATGACCATTCTCGCTTATCGCAGGGACATTGACGGCCTGCGTGCCATAGCTGTGCTCGCTGTTGTGCTGTTTCATTTTGGTGTACCGGGCTTTACCGGCGGCTTTGTCGGCGTCGACGTGTTTTTCGTGATCTCCGGCTACTTGATCACCTCGATCATCTGGCGCGAGCGTGAGGCCGGCCGTTTCAGTTTTGTCAGCTTCTGGGCCAGGCGAGCGCGGCGTATCCTGCCGGCACTGTTCGTGATGATGCTCGGCGCGCTGGTGGTGGGCTGGTTCCTGCTGGCGCCCAAGGATTACAGCGAGTTGGGGCGCTCGATACATAACCAGGTGGTGTTTATCTCCAACCTGTTTTTCATGCGTCAGGACGGTTACTTTGATGTGGCCTCCGATATCAAACCGTTGCTGCATACCTGGTCATTGTCGGTTGAAGAACAGTTCTACATCCTCTTCCCACTCCTGCTGACACTGCTGTCGAGCCGGCTCAAATATTGGCGCACGGCGCTGTTCGTGTTGTTGCTGGTGTCATTCGGCATGAGTACATGGGCGGTGGCCCACGCTCCGGAAAGAGCCTTTTTCCTGCTGCAGATGCGTGCCTGGGAGCTGTTGGCGGGCGCAATGCTGGCGGTAATGCCGGTACGCGAGTACCGCGCCAGCCCGGCGTTGGCGCAGGCCGTCAGCCTTGCCG
Source organism: Pseudomonas sp. F9001 (assembly GCF_013385435.1). NCBI lineage: Bacteria > Pseudomonadati > Pseudomonadota > Gammaproteobacteria > Pseudomonadales > Pseudomonadaceae > Pseudomonas > Pseudomonas sp. F9001. The sequence goes on along the minus strand of NZ_JACAPX010000013.1, from coordinate 259,757 downwards.
GCCTCGGCCTGATCCTGCTGGCGGTCTTCGCGTATGACCCGAGCACGCCGTTTCCCGGCGCCGCAGCGCTGTTGCCGGTGGTGGGCGTGGTCTGCCTGATTTGGGCCAACGGCCAGCAAACTACCCTGACCAGCAAGCTGCTGGGTAGCCGCTTGCTGGTGGGGATTGGCCTGATCTCCTACTCCTGGTACCTGTGGCACTGGCCGGTGTACGTGTTTGGCAAGTACGCCAGTGTCGACGGGCTGGGCCCGTGGGAGCTTGGTGCACTGTTTGTGTTGAGCCTGGTGCTGGGTTATGCGTCCTGGCGGTTTGTCGAGGCGCCGTTCCGTGAACGTCGGCTGTTGGCAGGGCGCAAGCAAATCCTGGTGGCGGCGGGTATCGCGCTGCTTGGGTTGGGACTGCTCGGCAAAGGCCTGGTCATGACGAAGGGCTTGCCTTGGCGCCTGTCGCCCGAGGCGCTGCAATTTGCCCAGGCGCGCGAGTGGAGCCCGGACCTTATGGCCTGCCTGGTGGATGGTGGGAAAAATCGCCACCATGGATTTTGTCATTTCGGGCCTCAGTCCGCGCCGACGCGCGCGCTGGTCTGGGGCGATAGCCATGCCACGGCGCTGGTTCCGGCGTTGCGAGACGGCGCCAGCAAGTACGGTGTCAGCGTCACACAGGCGGGTTATGCCGGTTGCCTGCCGTTTAATCGCAAGGAAAGCGTTCCGGGCTGCTTGACCTTTAACCAGCAGGTCACGCAACTGCTCGGCAAGGAAACCTTTAGCGACGTGGTGCTGGTGGCGCGCTGGAGCCTGTATGTCTATGGGCAGCGCGATGGTGATACCGAGGCTTCGTTGCTGGACCCGGCGACCGGAACCTATGACCGCGCCTTCGCCGAGCGGCGCTTCGCTGAAAGTCTGGGCGCCCTTGTGCAGCAATTGCGCGCCAGCGGCCATCGGGTGTGGCTGGTCAAGGAAGTCCCCCTGCAGGAATTCAGTCCGCCTTACCGCCTGAGTCGCCTGGCGATGCTCGGCCGGCCCACCGACAAAGAAGGCATGCCCCTGGATGAGCACCTCCAGCGCCAGGCCTATATCAGCAGCGTATTCGAGCGCATGGCGGCGGCTGATCCCGGGGTAAAGGTAATGGATCCGGCGCCCAAGTTATGCAGTGCGAATGACTGGTGCCGGGTGGAACTGGACGGTCAGTCGCTGTACACCGACGACAATCACCTCTCGGCGGTTGGTTCGCGGTATGTCGAGGCGTTTCTTGAACCCTTGTTCAAAGCCTTGCGCGATGAAACCCAGGCATCGGCTCTTTGAGTCTGTGTCGTCGGCAATGCTGCTCAATAAGCTGCCAGCGACCGTAAGAGCAGGTAGGATGTACGCCTATTTTACGGGTGGCATGGTTAATGAAATTCAAGGATCTTCGGGATTTCGTGCAGCAACTTGAGCAGCGCGGAGAGTTGAAACGTATCCAGGTGCCGATTTCCCCGGTCCTGGAGATGACTGAGATTTGCGACCGCACCTTGCGCAACAAGGGCCCGGCGCTGCTGTTCGAAAACCCGGTGGGCTTTGATATACCGGTGCTCGGCAACCTGTTCGGCACCCCCGACCGCGTGGCGTTTGGCATGGGCGCGGAGTCGGTCAGCGAACTGCGCGAGATCGGCAAGCTGCTGGCCTTCCTCAAGGAACCCGAGCCACCCAAGGGGCTCAAGGACGCCTGGTCGAAGCTGCCCATCTTCCGCAAGATCATCGCCATGGCCCCCAAGGTCGTGAAAGACGCGGTCTGCCAGGAAGTGGTGATCGAAGGCGAGGATGTCGACCTCGGCATGCTCCCCGTGCAGACCTGCTGGCCTGGCGACGTCGGCCCGCTGATCACCTGGGGCCTGACCGTCACCAAGGGCCCGAACAAGGACCGCCAGAACCTCGGCATCTACCGTCAGCAAGTGATCGGCCGCAACAAGGTCATCATGCGCTGGCTGAGCCACCGTGGCGGCGCCCTGGATTTCCGTGAGTGGTGCGAAAAGCACCCCGGCCAGCCATTCCCTGTTTCCGTGGCCCTGGGCGCCGACCCGGCGACCATCCTCGGCGCCGTCACGCCGGTGCCCGACAGCCTGTCCGAGTACGCTTTCGCCGGCCTGTTGCGTGGCAATCGCACTGAGCTGGTGAAATGCCGCGGTAACGACCTGCAAGTGCCGGCCACCGCCGAAATCATCCTCGAAGGCGTGATTCACCCGGGCGAGATGGCCGATGAAGGCCCCTACGGCGACCACACCGGCTACTACAACGAAGTCGACAGCTTCCCGGTGTTCACCGTCGAGCGCATCACCCACCGGATCAAGCCGATCTACCACAGCACCTACACCGGCCGCCCGCCGGATGAGCCGGCGATCCTCGGCGTGGCGTTGAACGAAGTGTTTGTGCCGATCCTGCAAAAGCAGTTTCCGGAAATCACTGACTTCTACCTGCCGCCCGAAGGCTGCTCGTATCGCATGGCCATCGTGACGATGAAGAAGTCGTACCCCGGCCACGCCAAGCGGGTAATGCTGGGTGTGTGGTCGTTTTTGCGACAGTTCATGTACACCAAGTTCGTTATTGTCACCGACGACGACATCAACGCCCGGGACTGGAACGACGTGATCTGGGCCATCACCACGCGTATGGACCCCAAGCGCGACACGGTGATGATCGACAACACGCCGATCGACTACCTCGACTTTGCTTCCCCGGTATCGGGCCTCGGCTCGAAAATGGGCCTGGACGCCACCCATAAATGGCCGGGTGAAACCACCCGCGAATGGGGCCGCGTGATCGTCAAGGACGAAGCGGTCACTGCCCGTGTCGATGCGCTCTGGAAAGAATTAGGAATAGATTGATGCGTGTAACCCTGCAGCCTTCCGGTGCGGTACTTGAACTGACGCCCGGCGAGCGGATCCTCGAGGGTGCGCGCCGCCTGGGCTACGATTGCCCCCAGGCCTGCCGCAATGGCGTGTGCCACGTGTGCGCGGCGCTGCTGGTGGAAGGCCGGGTGCAGCAAGCCGGTGAGGTGCGTGACCATGGCGAGTTCTATACCTGCATTGCCGAACCGCTGGAAGATTGCATTGTGTTGTGGGATGGCGTGCTGGCGCCGGGAGAATTGCCGGTGCGCAAACTGTCTTGCCAACTGAGTGAATGCGTCGAGGTGGGCGGTGACGTATGGCGCGTACGCCTGCGGGCACCAGCCGGCAAGGCGGTGCGCTACCACGCCGGGCAATACCTGATGATCGAGCGGGAAAACGGCGAGAAGTCGGCGTTCTCCCTGGCCTCGGCGCCCCACGCCGGGCGCGAGCTGGAATTGCACGTGCTGGCCCGGGAAGACAGCGCCCGCAGCCTGCTGGAGCAGTTGCAGCGCAACCAGATGGCCCGCATCGAAATGCCGTTTGGCGACACCCACCTGGCGGAACTGCCCGACGGGCCGCTGGTGCTGATTGCCGCCGGCACCGGCATGGCCCAGATGCATAGCCTGATCGAACACTGTCGCGCCAGTGGCTTCAAGCACCCGGTGCATCTGTATTGGGGTGTACGTCGACCGGAAGACTTCTACGACATCGAGCACTGGGACCAGTGGCTGCAACTGCCCAACCTGTTCCTGCACAAAGTGGTCAGCGACCTGTGTGGCTGGGAAGGGCGCTGCGGGCTGTTGCATGAAGCGGTGTGCGAAGACATCAGCGACCTCAAGGCCGTGCATGTCTACGCCAGTGGTTCACCGGCGATGATCTACGGCACCCTGGATGCGCTTGTCGAGGCCGGCATGGATGCACACCAGATGCGTGCTGACGTATTTGCCTACGCACCCCGCCCGTAACGTGTGGCGAGGGAGCAAGCTCCCTCGCCACAGAAGCCCTTCAGCGGCTCGATCAGAAACGAACGCCCGTGGTCACCATCGCCGCATTGAACCCGAGCAACACCAGCTCGGCGGCGACCGGCCCGTAGTGGGTGCCCACCGAGGGGATGATCACCGGCGCTACCCCCAGTCCATTCAGCGGAATCTTGTCGCGGTACTTGCCGCGATAGCCCTGAATCAAACCCCCTGTCAGCTTCACGTACACCGGGTAATCGGGCATGTCGTAGCGTTTGCCGGCATAGGCGTAGTACGAACGCTGGCTGAACGAGTTGCGAAACGTCGCCCCGCCATACACCAGGCCTGACGCTTCATTGCGCTCCAGGCCGATCAGGTCCTGGTTGTTGTTGTGGTCCTTGTCCGGCGCAAAATGCCGGGTGTAGACGCTCGTCTGGGCATACCAGAAGCCTTTTTCGTCCTGGGTCGGCACTTCCGCCGCCAGGGCGGTGGTGGCCTGTGCCAGGAACAACAGGCTGGGCAGTCGGTATTTCATGGAGTGACCTCGGTAGTCGATTCGGTTGGCGGCCAGGTGGGTCGTGACAGGCGCCTATTTTGAAGGCTCAGCGTGCCCCCAGGCTGAACCTGCGCTGAAACTACAGGGATTGAGGCAGCCAATCCTGATGAGCGGAGCGGCCTGGGCTTATGCATTCGCTTATTCTTTAAAGGTATTTAATTTGTTACATAAATATCATTAAGCTATATGCCAACGGACTACCGACTTTCTGCCAATAACCAATAAATGACCGCCACCGTCCGCCACACGGATCGATCGTACGAGCTCAGAGCATTGACGTTCTGGCTTTTGATTCCAAGGGGAGCGGTATGGGGAGCAACAAGCAGCACCTGCTGTACACGGCGATTTTGTCGGCTAATTTGCTGACCGCTGTGGGATTCAGTCCAGTGGCATCCGCCGAAACGGCCACTGCCGATGTACCCAAACTCGATACAGTCATTGTCACCGGCACCCGCGCCCAAGAGCGCACCGCCAGTGCCTCGCTGTCACCTATCGATGTGATTTCCGGCGACACCTTGCGCAGCACCGGCTCTGATGAGTTGGGCGCGGTGTTGGCCCGATTGATTCCTTCCATCAACTTTCCACGCCCGAGCCTGGTAGACGGTGCCGAACTGGTGCGCCCGGCGCAGCTGCGTGGCCTGTCACCGGACCAGGTGTTGGTGCTGGTCAACGGCAAGCGCCGCCACACCAGTGCCTTCGTCAATCTCGGCGGTGCGGTTGGGCGTGGCTCGGCGCCGGCGGATTTGAATGCGATCCCGTTGTCGGCGGTCGACCATATCGAGGTGCTGCGTGACGGCGCATCGGCCCGCTACGGCTCCGATGCGATTGCCGGGGTGATCAACGTGATCCTCAAGCATGACGACCACGGCGGCTCGATCACCAGCAAGTTTGGTGAGTACAAGAAGGGCGACGGTATCCAGCGCAACCTCAGCGGCAACACCGGTGTGGCGCTGGGCGATAACGGGTTTATCAACATCTCTGCCGAAGGCGCCGACAACGATTACACCAACCGCGCCGGCAAGGACCTGCGTCCGGGCAGCGTTGGTTCGACGACCTACGGCCAGCGGGTGTTCCGCCAGGGCGAGCCGGCCACCGACCAGGGCAAGCTGTTTCTCAACTCGGAATATTCCTTCAGCGATGCGGCCGAGTTCTATGCGTTTGGCGGCTACAGCAAGACCCGCGGCGAGACGGCGGCGTTCTACCGGGCCAGTAACGCGAGCAACAACATTCCTGCGCTCAACCCCAATGGTTACCTGCCGTTGATTCGCGGTGACGTGGAAGACACGTCCCTGGCGGTCGGCCTGCGCGGCTTGTTGGCCTATGACTGGCACTACGATGTGTCGGTCAACTACGGCAAGAACCAGTACCAGATCGGTACCGAAACCATCAACACCTCGCTGGGCCTGGCCACGCCGCGCAAGTTCGACAACGGCACGTTGGTCAATGACCAGAAGCAACTCAGCCTGGACCTGTCGCGGGAATTCAGCCTGGGCTGGTTGCCGTATCCAGTGTCGGTGGCGTTTGGCGGCGAATACCTGGACCAGGGTTACCAGATCAAGGCGGGCGACCCGGCGTCCTACTACCAGACCGGCAGCTCGGGCCTGGGCGGCTTCCGTGATTCCGACGCCGGCACCAGCACGCGCCACAACTGGGCGCAGTACCTGGACCTGGAAACCAACTTCACCGAAAAACTCAGTGCCTCCGCCGCCGTGCGTCACGAGGACTACAGTGATTTTGGCTCCAACGTCAGCGGCTCGCTCTCGGCGCGCTACGACTTCACCCCGCAAGTGGCCTTGCGCGGCAGTGTATCCAACGGTTTCCGTGCGCCGTCCCTGGCACAGCAAAACTTCGCCTACACCTCGTCGCAACTGATCGGCAACACCATCCAGGAAGCCGGCACCTTCCCGGCCAACAGCCAGGTGGCGCGCCTGCTCGGCGCTGAAGACCTGAAAGCCGAGAAGTCCCGCAACTACAGTCTCGGCCTGGTGCTGGAGCCGACCGACAACCTGACCGTGACCGCCGATGTCTACCGTATCGACATCAGCGACCGCATCAGCCTGTCCTCCAACCTGGACCTGAGCAAGAACCCGGCTGCGCTCGCGTATCTGCAGGCCAATGGCGTCGGCAACATCAACTACACCACGGTGCGCTACTTCACCAACGCCACCGACACCACCACCAATGGCGTCGACCTGGTGGCCAACTATCGCTACCAACTGGACAACGGTGTGCGCTGGAACAGCACCGTGGGCTACAACTACAACCACACCAAGGTCACCGACGTAAAAGCCAACCCGTCCGTACTGGATAGCCTGGGCGCGAGCCTGGTTCGGGTGGACCGTCGCGAGCGCATCGGCCTGCTGGGCGATACCACGCCACAGCACAAGCTGAGCCTGGGCAACGACCTGAGTTTCGGCAACTGGGCGCTGCACAGTAATTTGGTGCGCTATGGTTCATTCACCAGCTACCAGGCCGACCCGACCAACGACCAGCGCTTCAAGGCCGCCTGGCTGTTGGATCTGTCAGCCGACTACAAGCTGAAAAACTGGACCTTCACCGTTGGCGGCGACAACGTCACCGACAAATACCCGGAAAAACTCAATGCCTACGCCAGCAGTGGTGGCAATCTGGCCTATAGCACTTTTTCGCCGTACGGTTACAGCGGCGCGTTCTATTACGGTAAAGTTGCTTACAACTGGTAACAGCTTCTCGTAACAACAAAGGAGACCTAAGCGATCTGCCATGACCGCCATTGAATCTGATCTTTTGCAATTGGCTTACCCTCCGCGGCTCGATCTGGGGCCGCAACTCACTCACGAACAGTTGATGAGCTCGATGCAAGCCACCATGGCGCTGCACAAGGGTGGGCCGGTCTGGCTATTCGCTTACGGTTCGCTGATCTGGCGGCCTGAATGTTCGTCGACACAGCGGATGCGGGCGCGGGTCCACGGTTATCACCGGGGCTTGTACCTGTGGTCTCATGAGCACCGGGGCACGCCGGAAATACCGGGGTTGGTGTTTGGCCTGGATCGCGGCGGCTCGTGCAGCGGGTTTGCCTACCGCTTGCCGGAAGATCAACTGGAGGCCTCGCTGTATGCCCTGTGGCAGCGCGAGATGCCGTATCCCTCGTACCGGCCGCACTGGCTCAGCTGTCGTCTGGAAGATGGCAGCCAGGTGCAGGCATTGGGATTTGTCCTGGAACGGCACCTGCCCAGTTATGCCGGCAATTTGCCCGACATCGTGCTGAATCACGTGTTGCAAAGCGCTTGCGGGCGTTACGGCACTACGCGCGATTATGTCGAGCAGACCGTCAACGCCCTGCGTAGCCACGCCATGCCAGACAAGAATCTGGAGGCGCGGCTCAAGCGGTGTTCCAAAGGCTGTTCCGACGATTAACGTGCGGCACTGACGCTATTGGTGTGCCACAAGGTGGGGATCAGGAACGCGATGGCCAGCAGGCACGCGCCGATCAGCAATACGAAACCACCGTCCCAGCCGAAATGGTCAACGGTGTAGCCCATGGCCGCACTCGCTGCCACTGAACCACCCAGGTAACCGAACAAGCCCGTAAAGCCCGCTGCGGTACCGGCGGCTTTCTTCGGTGCCAGTTCCAGCGCCTGCAGGCCGATCAGCATCACCGGACCGTAGATCAGGAAGCCGATGGAGAACAGCGCGATCATGTCGATCATCGGGTTGCCCGGCGGGTTGAGCCAGTAAACCAGGGTCGCCACGGTGACCAGGCCCATGAACACAATGCCGGTCAGGCCACGGTTGCCACGGAAGATCTTGTCCGACATCCAGCCGCACAGCAGCGTGCCCGGAATGCCCGCCCACTCGTAGAAGAAGTACGCCCACGAGGTTTTATCCACGTCGAAGTGCTTGGCTTCCTTGAGGTACGTCGGTGCCCAGTCCAGCACGCCGTAGCGCAGCAGGTAGACGAAGACGTTGGCGAAGGCGATGTACCAGAGCATTTTGTTGCGCAGCACGTACTTGACGAAGATTTCCTTGGCGCTGAATTCGTCCTCGTGGCTGGCGTCGTAGCCTTCCGGGTAGTCGTTCTTGTATTGCTCGATGGGCGGCAGGCCCACCGATTGCGGGGTGTCGCGCATGGTGATGAAGGCAAATGCCGCCACCAGCAGGGCCACGGTGGCCGGGACGTAGAACGCCGCGTGCCAGTCGTTGAACCAGGCCATGCCCAGCAGGAACAGCGGGCCGATCAAGCCGCCGCCGACGTTATGCGCCACGTTCCATACGGAAACCACACCGCCACGTTCTTTCTGCGACCACCAGTGCACCATGGTCCGCCCACTTGGCGGCCAGCCCATGCCCTGGGCCCAGCCGTTGATGAACAGCAGAATGAACATCATGGTCACGCTGGAGGTAGCCCAAGGTGCGAAACCGAAAATGAACATCACCCCGGCGGACACCAACAGGCCGAAGGGCAGGAAGTAGCGCGGGTTGGAGCGGTCGGACACCAGGCCCATGAGGAACTTGGACAGGCCGTAGGCAATTGCGATCGCCGACATTGCCAGGCCCAGCTGGCCACGGGTGTAACCCTCGTCGATCAGGTACGGCATGGCCAGGGAGAAGTTCTTGCGCAGCAGGTAGTACCCGGCGTAACCGAAGAAAATACCGGCGAAGATCTGCCAGCGCAGGCGTCGGTACGTGCTGTCTATTTTTTCTTCAGGCAGGGGCGCCTGATGTGCGGCAGGACGGAAGAAAGCAAACATTCAAGAGCTCCAGATTTCTTGTTTTGACTGCGGATGCGAATGTTACAGTTTCGTTACCGAAAATAGCACCGCCTCTTATCTGCGGGCATAGGAATTGAGTGCAATTGCATGTTCTTTTACGAACATGTCGCTTAGAGGCAAGTGAGGGGCGTTTTCAGGAGGGGATGCCAAGAAGCTGTGGTGAGGGAGCAAGCTCCCTTACCACAGGCATTGATTCGGTTCAGTTGCCGTTGGCGGCTGCGATATCACCTGGAAGCAGGTGTTCCTGGATCTTCTGGCTGCGGGATTCCACCAGTTGACCCTGGTCGTCGAAGCGCAACACGATCAGCCAGTCATACACATTTTCCGGCCATTTCTTCATGCCGGTCAGCGCCGCGCCGTCACCGCCGAAGGCCTCGATCAACTTGTCGATATGCCCGTGATGCCAGGCGATCAACACGGTCTGCGCCTGGTTGGACTTGCGCAGGGACTTCACCAGCTTGCCGACTTGATCGTCTGAGTAGGGTGTTTCAAGCGGGAGCTGCAGGCGCTGGGCCAGGGGTGTCAGGGTCAGGCGCGGGCGGGAGCTTTCCTTGCTGTCGCTGGTGGCGATCAGCCGCTGGGGCACCACGGAGATGCCGTTCAACAGCAGCGGGTCGAAATAGCTGGCGTAGGCCGCCGCCCGTTGTTCGCCCTTGGGGCTCAGCAACGGACCTTCATCGGGTTTTTCCGCATGGCGCACGATCAGCACCGTCACGTTGTTCAGCCCGCGTACATCCTTGCCCTCTTTATGGGCAAAGGCGTGAGCCGACACCATCATCAACAACCCCAGAAACAGCGCGCGCAGCGGTGTGACCATTATTCATTCCTGCCAGTGAGTGAGTGCCTCGGCCGATCATGGGCCCAGGCACTCCGCGGACAAAATGAAACAATAGTCAGCGTAGCTGCACCACGACCTTGCCCACAGCCTTGCGCTGGCCGAGGTCGTTGATCGCCTGCGCCGCCTGCTCCAGCGGGTACACCTGGGACACCAGCGGCTTCAACTTGCCCTCGGCGAACCAGCCGAACAGTTGCTGGAAGTTGGCGGCATTGTCCTGCGGCTGGCGCTGGGCGAACGACCCCCAGAACACCCCGACCACCGCTGCACCCTTGAGCAGCGCCAGGTTCACCGGCAGCTCGGGAATGCGCCCGCTGGCAAAGCCCACCACCAGCAGCCGGCCATTCCAGGCGATGCCGCGAATGGCCTGGTCAAACAGGTCGCCGCCCACCGGATCGTAGATCACATCCACGCCGTTGCCGCCGGTAAGGCGTTTGATCTCGTCCTTGAGGCTGGCTTCGCTGTAGTTGATCAACTCATCGGCACCGGCAGCCTTGGCCACTGCCAGCTTGTCGGCGCTGCTGGCCGCGGCGATCACCCGGGCGCCCATGGCCTTGCCGATTTCCACCGCAGCCAGGCCGACGCCGCCGGAGGCACCGAGCACCAGCAGGGTTTCCCCGGGTTGCAGGTTGGCCCGTTGCTTCAGGGCGTGCATCGACGTGCCGTAGGTCATGCTGAAGGCGGCGGCGGTGTTGAAGTCCATGCTCGGCGGGATCGGCAGCACGTTGTAGCCCGGCACCGCGACCTGCTCGGCGAAGCTGCCCCAGCCGGTCAGGGCCATCACCCGGTCACCGACCTTCAGGTGGCTGACGTTCTCACCGACTTGGCTGATCACGCCTGCCGCTTCACCGCCCGGCGAAAATGGGAAGGGCGGCTTGAACTGGTACTTGCCCTCGATGATCAGGGTGTCCGGGAAATTGACCCCGGCCGCATGCACGTCCAACAGGATTTCGTTCTTCTTGATCGCCGGGCTTTCGACGTCTTCCAGCACCAGGTTTTCGGCGGGGCCGAAGGCTTTGCACAGCACAGCTTTCATCGGACTATTCCTTTTGGCGTGTTGGCCGATAAGTGTAGGTGGGCAGGGCGACGGGTCAACGAGCATGCCCCGGCCTGATAAGTCGCCATAAGCTTGTGCTCAGGGCTGCTAGCGTTATGCTACTGGGCAACCGAATTGAGGAATGAACTGTGAAAGCGTGGATCCTGTTGATGCTGGCCCTGACACTGCCGATGGCCGCCCAGGCCGAAGAAGCCAAAGAAGGCGAAGCGCCGAAGGTCAGCTATATCAGCCTGAGCCCGCCGTTTGTCGGTAACTACGGCCTGGATGGCACCGCGAAGCTGCGGGTGTTCAAGGCGGATATCGCCCTGCGGGTCACCGGTCCCGAGGCAGCCGCTGCCGTGAAAGCCAACGATGCGCTGATTCGCAACCAGTTGGTGGCGTTGTTTACCCAGCAGACCAACGACACCATGAGCAGCGTTGATGGGAAGGAAAAACTGCGCCAGGAAGCCCTGAAGCAGACCCAGCAAGTGATGAACGACGAAACCGGCAAGCCGCAGGTTGAGGATCTGTTGTTCAACAACCTGATCATCCAGTAAGCCGGTCGCTTCGCGCCCTTCGCGAGCAAGCCCGCTCCCACATTTAACCGCATTCTCATGTTAGAACTCGGTCAAGTGTGGGAGCGGGCTTGCTCGCGAAGAGGCCCTGACAGGCACCTCAGGAAGCCAGGCTCTTCCTGAACCGCGCCAACGCCACCGCAAAGAACAGCAACCCGATCCCCGCCAGCGCCAGCAAGTCCGGCCACACCACATTCACACCCGCATCCCGGAACAGAATCGCCGCACTCAGGCTCACAAAGTGCGTCGACGGCGAGCCCTGCATCACCCATTGCAACCACTGCGGCATGCTGTCCAGCGGCGTGCTGCCGCCGGACAACAGCAGCATCGGGATAATCACCGGGATCGCCAGCAGGCCAAACTGCGGCGTCGAGCGGGCGAGGGTGGCGAGGAAGATGCCGAGGGCAGTACTGGCAAACAGGTACAGCGCCGTCACCAGCAAAAACAAAGTCAGCGACCCGGCCAGCGGCACGCCGAGCAAGCCTTTCACCACCACTTCCAGCGACAGCCAGGTGCACAGCACCACCACCAGCATGTTGCTCCAGATTTTCGCCAGCATGATTTCCAGCGCAGTCAGCGGCAGCACCAGCAAATGGTCGAGGGTGCCGTGTTCGCGCTCACGCAGCAGCGCGGTGCCGGTCAGCACGATGGCGAGGATGGTGATGTTGTTGACGATCTGGATCACCGCCAGAAACCAGCCGCCTTCCAGGTTGGTATTGAACAGCGCCCGGGTGGTCAGCAGCGCCGGCGCCTTTTGGGCGGCATCGGCCTGGTTGCCATAGGTCAGCAATTCCCGCTGGAAAATCCGCCCGATATACCCGGCACCCATGAATGCCTGGCTCATGGCCGTGGCATCGACGTTGACCTGCACCCCCGGCTGGCGCCCGGCCAACAGGTCGGCCTGGAAATTCGCCGGTACGTTGATCACGAAGGTGTACTGGCCGCTGTCCATCACCTTGTCCAGTTGGTCGTACGGCAACGGCACCGCCGCCTGGAATTCCGGCGGTTGCAGTGCTTCGGCCAGTTGCCGGGAAAGCGCGCTGTGGTCTTCATCCACAAAGGCCACGCTGGCGTTGTGCACACCGATCACCGAGCCGGCGGCGGGCATATAGATGGCGACGGTAAAGGCGTAGAACAGGAACAGCAGCAACACGCTGTCGTGGCGCAGGCTGGTCAGTTCCTTGATGCCGAGGCGCAGGATATGGGCGAACTTGTGCATCTCAGGCCTCCTGCTTCTTGAGCATGATCAGGCTAAGCCCGGTGAACCCCAGGAAAAACCCGAACAGCGCCAGGCACTGTGGCCATAGCTGACGCAGGTCCAGGGCCTTGGTAAAGGTGCCCACCGCAATGTCGAGGAAGTAGCCCGCCGGAAACAACATGCCCATCAACGCGGCGGCGCCTTCCAGGGACGAGCGCGGCACGATCAGCCCGGAGAACTGGATGGTCGGCAGGCTGGTGATGATCATGGTGCCGAGGATCGCTGCGATCTGGGTGCGGGTGAACGCGGAAATCAGCAGGCCCATGCTGGTGGTGGCCAGCACATACAGCAGGCCGCCGAAAGCCAGGGTCACGCCGCTGCCCTTGAACGGCACGCCGAACAGCCAGCGGTTCATCGCCACCAGCAGGCCCAGGTTGATCAGGCTCACGGCCAGGTACGGCGCCTGCTTGCCCAACAGGAATTCCAGGCGGGTCAGGGGTGTGGCGTAGAAGTTGGTGATGGAGCCCAGTTCCTTCTCGCGCACGATCCCCAGGGCCGTGAGCATCGCTGGGATAAACGCGAGGATCAGCGCCATCACGCCGGGGCCGATAGCGTTCACGCTGACCACGTCCTGGTTGTAGCGAAAGCGGGTTTCCAGTTTGGCGGCGGCTTGCTGATTCAATGGTGTGCTGTTCAGTTCGGCCAGTTGTTGGAGGTTGGCCTGGTGCACGGCCTCGACATAATTGCGGCTGGTTTCCGCACGGAACGGCATGCCGCCATCGAGCCAGGCGGCCACGGCGGGTTGGCGGCCGGCGTAGAGATCGCGGCCGAACCCTGGCGGAATCTCCAGCGCCAGTTTGATCTCCGAGCGCTGCAGGCGTTTGTGCAGTTCGTTGGAGTCAGTGATCGGCGACTGTTCGGCGAAATAGCGCGAACTGCGAAAGGCCTCCAGATAGGCGCGGCTTTGCGGCGTCTGATCCTGGTCGTAGACGGCGAAGGCGAGCTTTTCCACGTCCAGGGAAATGCCGTAGCCGAAGATCACCATCATGAAAATCGCCCCCAACAGGGCGAAGGCCATGCGCACTTTGTCCCGCAGCAGTTCCTTGCCTTCGCGGCTGGCGACGGCCAACAGGCGGGCGACGCTGAACCCGCGTTTGCTGACGGGTGGGGCCATGGGTTCGCTGACGGTTTCGGAGGGCGCGGTGGCCGCTTCGGGCGCGCCTTGGGCCTGTTCCAGGCAGGTGACGAACGCTGCTTCCAGGGTTTCGCCGTGGAACTGCTGTTGCAGCGCGTCCGGCGTGTCGCAGGCCAGCACCCTGCCCGCGTGCATCAGCGAGATGCGGTCGCAGCGCTGGGCTTCGTTCATGAAGTGGGTGGACAGGAAGATCGTCACGCCCTGTTCCCGGGACAGTTCGATCAGCAGCCGCCAGAAGTCATCCCGCGCGGCCGGGTCGACGCCCGAGGTCGGCTCATCGAGGATCAGCACTTCCGGGCGGTGCAGCACCGCCACCGCCAGGGACAAGCGCTGGCGCAGGCCCAGCGGCAACTCGCCGGACGGCTGCTCGGCAACGTCGCCCAGGTCAAAACGCTTGATCAACTCGTCGATGCGCTGGCCGCTCTCGGCCTTGGGCAGGTCGAACAACTGCGCATGCAGCACCAGGTTCTGGCGCACGCTGAGTTCGCCGTACAGCGAGAAGCTTTGCGACATGAAACCCACGCGCTTGCGGGTGGCCAGGTCCTTGGCGTTTACCGGGTTGCCCAGCAGCGTGGCGGTGCCCTCGGTGGCGGGCATCAACCCGGTGAGGACTTTCATGGTGGTGGTCTTGCCGCAGCCGTTGGAGCCGAGGAAACCAAAGATCTCGCCCCGGCCAATGGCGAAGCTGACCTTGTTGACTGCCGTGAAGTCGCCGAATCGCAGGGTCAGGTCGTGGGCTTCGATGGCGATGTCGGTGTTATCGCTTTGCCGGGGCGGAATCACCAGCGGTTCGTTGTTATGGGCACTGTCGCCCTGGAAATGGGTGAAGGCTTCGTCCAGTTTGCCGCTGGGCGTCGCGGCGGCGAGTTCGCTGCTCAGGCCGTCGGCGATCAGCTTGCCGCGGTCGAGCATCAGGCAGTGTTCAAACTGCTCGGCTTCTTCCATGTAGGCGGTGGCCACTAGCAGTGTGAGCTGCGGGCGTTCGCTGCGTACGGTTTCCACCAGTTCCCAGAAGCGTCGACGGGACAGCGGGTCGACGCCGGTGGTGGGTTCGTCGAGGATCAACAGGTCCGGGTCGTGGATCAGTGCACAGCACAGGCCGAGTTTCTGCTTCATGCCGCCGGAGAGCTTGCCGGCAGGTCGCTCGGCGAAGCGTGCGAGGTCGGTGGCCAGCAGCAGGTTGTGCATGCGCTGGTCGCAATCGGCTTTTGACAGGCCGAACAGCGTGGCAAAGAACCGGATGTTTTCGCTGATGGACAGCTCGGGGTAAAGGTTGCCGCCCAGGCCTTGAGGCATGAAGGCGATACGCGGGTACAGGCTGTTGCGGTGGCGGCGGTCTTCGATGGAGCCGCCGAGTACTTGCAGTTCGCCTTGTTGAAGCTTTTTGACCCCGGCGATCAAGCCCAGCAGGCTCGACTTGCCGGCGCCGTCCGGGCCGATCAACCCGCAGCGTGTGCCGGCGGGCAGGCTGAAGGCGATGTCGATCAGCGCCTGTTGCTTGCCGTAGCGATGGTTGATCCCCGTGGCGTGCAGCGCCAGGCCGTTCATTGCAGGTTGGCCGGCCAGTCCAGGTCAGCGGTGCGCACATAGCCGGCGCCGGGCATGCCCGGTTTGGCTTGGGGCACGGCGCTTGGTTGGGTCAGGCGCAGCTTGACCCGGAACACCAGCTTCTGGCGTTCGTCGCGGGTTTCCACTTCCTTGGGGGTGAACTGCGACTTGGCGGCGACGAAGCTGATTTTCGCCGGCAGCGGTTGCTTCGGCAGGGCGTCGAGGACGATCCGCGCCTCACTGCCGACGGTCAGGGCGCCGGTTACCGAAGCGGGCAGATACAGGTTCATGTATTGGTCGTTGGGGTCGATCAGCAGTAACACGCGGCCACCCGCGCCGAGCACTTCGCCGGGTTCGGCCAGGCGCAGCTGGATGATGCCGTCGATAGGCGCCCGCAGGCTGCTGTCTTCGATTTCGCTGGTGAGCTGGGCGACCTGGGCCTGGGCGGCGCCGATGGCGGCCTTTACCGAATTGACCTGGGCCTGGGCGGCGACCACGGCAGCGTTGCCGGTGTTTTGCCGGGCCTGCTGCTGGTCGATCAACTGGCCGCTGGCGAAGCCGCGCTTGTACAGCTCCTGGGTGCGCTTGAGTTCCTGGCTGGCCAGCAGCTGTTCGCTCCGGCGCAGTTGCACATTGGCTTCGGCAGCAGCGAAATTCTCCCTGGCCCGCAGCACTTCGGCTTCGGCCTGGGCGCGCTGGGCTTCCAGGGTGCGGGTGTCCATGCGCGCCAGCAGTTGGCCCTTGAGCACCTTGTCGCCTTCGTCCACCCGCACTTCGGCGAGGCGCCCGGGGATCTTGGCGGCGATCTGCACTTCAGTCGATTCCAGCCGGCCATTGCCCATGCTCAAGCCTTCGGGCAGGCGGTCCTGGGTGGATTGCCAATAGCCGAAGCCGCCGGCGGCCAGCAGCAAGACAATCAATGGAATGGCGAAAAGATGGGAGGTACGGTGGTTCGTCGACATGGGTGCATCCTGCGGCGTTAGCGTCCTAGTTTGACCGATCCTGCCCGGAGGCCCTTGATGCGGGTCAAATGAAGCGCCAGCCTAACCCGGTTGGCGCGCAGATGCATGCGCCATGGGCGTGACCGCAGGGTTCTGCTGTTTCAGCGCAGGCCGAGTACGGCGGACCATTGCTCGGCGGTGACCGGCATCACCGAAAGGCGGCTGCCTTTTTGCACCAGGGGCAACTCGGCGAGGGCGGTTTGCTGTTTCAGGTAGCCCAGCCCCAGGACCTTCGCAAAGGTCTCGACGTGGGCAACATTGATCGCGCTCCACGGGTTTTTTTCAGGGCTGGCCTTGGCGTCGAAATAATGACTGTCGGGCTCCAGCGCGGTCGGGTCCGGGTAGGCTGCCTCGACGATTTTACCGATGCCGGCAATCCCCGGTTCCGGGCAGCTGGAGTGGTAGAAGAAGAACTGGTCACCCACCGCCATCGCCCGCAGGAAGTTCCGCGCCTGGTAGTTGCGCACCCCGTCCCACCGGGCCTCGCCGAGCTTTTCCAGGCCCTTGATGGACAGTTCATCGGGCTCGGATTTCATCAGCCAATAGGCCATGTTTTCGCTCCTCAAAAGTCGATTGGGAAAGTTGTCCTGCAATTTTATGACAAACCGACAGTCGGTTGGCGTCAAGGTTTGCGTGTTGGTTCACGTTAACGCAGAATGCCGGGGTTTTGAGCTTGACGCAGCTGGCACGGACTACTAATGGAACGTTGCTGTCATCGTGTGCAAGATGCCTGAAGGGGGGCAATCGATGAAACGCAAACCGGATTTACTATGGATTTTGGTTATTTTGTTCGGCCTGGGCGTTGTGACCACCGGCTATGCGCAGAGCTTGTGGTCGAACAAGACTGACGCACCGATTGAACTCGCACAGCAACAGCCGCAACCGTTCAAACGCTGACCCGTCTTCAAGGCGCTGCTGATTCCAGTAGCGTCTCTGCTATATACCAATCCTTATCGGTGACTGTGCCCTCAAGCGGTACATCCCAGCTTGCCTGTGCCAATCGTTCGACCTTCTGGCATTCATGGGCCAGGCCCAACAGCGTCGGCTTGCGCCAGGATTTCCGGCGGGCCATGTAGGCCAGGCTGCGGTCATAAAACCCGCCGCCCATGCCCAACCGTCCGCCCACATCATCAAAGCCAACCAGTGGCAGCAGCACCAGGTCCAGCGCCCAGACCTTGCGTTGCCGGCCGGCATTTACCTGGGGCTCGAGGATGTGAAAACGGTTGGGCCTCAGCTTTTCGCCGGGGCGCACTCGCTGGAATACCATCTTGGTTCGCGGCCATGCACTGAGCACCGGCAGGTACGTCGCCTTGCCCCGGCGCTGTGCAGCGCGCAGCAGCAGGCGCGGATCGATTTCACCGTCCGTCGGTAGATATAAGGATAGGTGTTTGGCCCGGCGAAACAGCGGGTGCTGTGCCAGTTGCCGATACAGGCCCAGGGCGGCCTGGCGTTGCTCGCTTGGCGTCAGGGCGCGGCGGGCTTTGCGCAGCATGCGTCGAAGTTGCGGGCGTGAAAGCGGCGCAGGTTCGGTCATGGTTTTCGGCTCATAAAACAATGCCAGTCCTGGGACTGGCATTGGATTTGGGAATCAGGCTCCCCGACAGAACCGCTGTCGACTTAGCCCTTGAACCCGAAAGTTCAAGGTGGAAGAAACAGTAGGCTTTAAGGCTTTCCGTCTAGCGGACATGCACACCAGCCCAACGTGTAACTTCCAGGGTAGTGCGAATCGGCTCAGGGACATCGCCGACTGGCAAGCACGCCAGGGAGTGGGGCGAGTATACCCGAAACCGACGCCGCAATCAGCCCTTGGGTGGCTCTGGATCGGTAGAAAGTACCAGATCGACCCGCTCCAGCAGGTCGCGCACCTGCTCGCGCGTCGAGCCGCTGGCCTGCACGTCAGGCCGTTCCTGCTTATGCAGCAGATCGTGGGTAATGTTCAGTGCGGCCATCACGGCGATGCGATCGGCGCCGATGACTTTGCCGCTGCTGCGGATTTCGCGCATCTTGCCGTCCAGGTAGCGGGCAGCGCTCACCAGGTTGCTGCGTTCTTCCTGGGGGCAGATGATCGAATATTCTTTGTCGAGAATCTGCACGGTGACGCTATTGCTTGAACTCATGAGTCTTGCTCCAGGGCCTTCAGGCGCGAAATCATCGATTCGACCTTACGCCGGGCGATTTCGTTTTTTTCAATGAGGTGAGCGCGTTCCTCGCGCCAGGTCTTTTCCTGAGCTAATAGGAGTCCGTTTTGGCTCTTAAGTTGCTCGACCCGGTTAATTAGCAGCTCGAGTCTGGCCATCAGCGCTTGCAGGTCGGTGTCTTCCATTGGGTTCCACTGGATTTTGTCTGATGAATGGCAACTGCTGGATAAACGATCTGACGCCCTCGATAGTCTTGGTACGTCTGCCGATGCTAGGATACAGCGCTTCATTCTAGACATTGCGCCGTCTGGCGCCTAGCTCACCATGCCCATTCAGAACTCCCCGTACGATGCTTTTTCCAAACTGCTGAGTTCCAGCGGTCATCCTTGCTCGCCTGCCGAACTGCACGGCGTGCTGCTGGGCCGCAGCTGCACCGGTGTCGGCTTTGATGCCGACAACTGGCTGGCCGACGTCGCCGAGCTGCTGGAAACCGAGCCTACCGAAAACGTGCGCAATGCGCTCATCGGCCTGCAAGAGATGGTTAAAGGCGAGCTGACCGGTGATGACGTCACCGTCGTCTTGCTGCTGCCTACCGATGACGCGCCGCTCACCGAGCGCGCCGCCGCGTTGGGCCAATGGTGCCAAGGCTTCCTCCACGGTTTCGGCGTGAACGCCGGCGGCCTCGACCTGAGCACCGATGCCCAGGAAGTGCTGCAGGACCTGGCCGCCATCTCTCAGGTGCAAGACGCCCTGGAAGAGTCCGAAGACGGCGAAAGCGACTACATGGAAGTCATGGAATACCTGCGCGTCGCGCCGCTGCTGCTGTTCACCGAGACCCGTAAATCGGCTGAGCCCGCTGCACCCAAGCCGTCGCTGCACTAAGAAAGGAAGCCCATCTGCCCATGATCCATATCCCCAAAGCGGAATACACCCGGCGCCGCAAGGCGCTCATGGCGCAGATGGAACCCAACAGCATCGCCATCCTGCCGGCGGCCGCGGTAGCCATCCGCAACCGTGACGTCGAGCACGTCTACCGCCAGGACAGCGACTTCCAGTACCTGAGCGGCTTCCCGGAACCGGAAGCGGTGATCGTGCTGATGCCTGGCCGCCAACACGGCGAGTACGTGCTGTTCTGCCGCGAACGCAATGCCGAGCGCGAACTGTGGGACGGCCTGCGGGCCGGCACCGAAGGCGCGATTCGCGATTTTGGCGCCGATGACGCCTTCCCGATTACCGATATCGACGACATCCTGCCCGGCCTGATCGAAGGCCGTGACCGGGTGTATTCGGCCATGGGCAGCAATGCCGAATTCGACCGGCACCTGATGGAGTGGATCAACGTGATCCGCTCTAAAGCGCACCTCGGCGCCCAGCCACCGAACGAATTTGTTGCCCTGGATCATCTGCTTCACGACATGCGCCTGTATAAATCGGCGGCAGAAGTGAAGGTGATGCGCGAGGCGGCACGGATTTCCTGCGCGGCCCATGTACGGGCGATGCAGGCCAGCCGCGCCGGGTTGCATGAGTTCAGCCTGGAAGCGGAGCT
This sequence comes from Pseudomonas sp. F9001, assembly GCF_013385435.1. Taxonomy (NCBI): domain Bacteria; kingdom Pseudomonadati; phylum Pseudomonadota; class Gammaproteobacteria; order Pseudomonadales; family Pseudomonadaceae; genus Pseudomonas; species Pseudomonas sp. F9001. The sequence continues at coordinate 239,559 of NZ_JACAPX010000013.1, read as the reverse complement.
CGACTACGAGTTTCGCAAGGGCGGGGCGAAGATGCCGGCCTATGGTTCCATCGTCGCCTCGGGGCGCAACAGCTGCATCCTGCATTACCAGCAGAATGACGCGGTGCTCAAGGACGGCGACCTGGTGCTGATCGACGCCGGCTGCGAGATCGACTGCTACGCCAGCGACATCACCCGCACCTGGCCGGTGAGCGGCAAGTTTTCCGCCGAGCAGAAGGCGATTTATGAAATCGTGCTGGCTTCCCAGGAAGCCGCCTTTGCCGAAATCGCCCCGAACAAGCATTGGAACCAGGCCCACGAGGCGACGGTGCAAGTGATCACTGCCGGGCTGGTGAAGCTGGGATTGTTGCAGGGTGATGTCGACGAACTGATCGCCAGTGAAGCCTATAAAGCCTTCTACATGCACCGCGCCGGCCACTGGCTGGGGATGGATGTGCACGATGTGGGCGAATACAAGGTCGGCGGCGAGTGGCGGGTGCTGGAAGTTGGCATGGCACTGACCGTGGAGCCGGGGATTTACATCTCGCCGGACAACCAGAACGTGGCGAAGAAATGGCGTGGCATTGGCGTACGCATCGAGGACGACGTGGTGGTGACCAAGCAAGGCTGTGAAATTCTGACCGGTGGCGTGCCCAAGTCCGTCGCCGAGATCGAAGCATTGATGGCGAGCGCCCGATGAGCCGGGTCAACCTGGCGATTATCGGCGGCGGCCTGGTGGGTGCCAGCCTCGCATTGGCCTTGCAGGCCGGGGCCAAGGCCCGGGGCTGGAAGATCGTGCTGATCGAGCCGTTTGCCCCCGGCGACAGCTACCAGCCGAGCTATGACGCGCGTTCTTCAGCGCTGTCCTTTGGCGCGCGGCAGATCTATCAACGGTTGGGCGTGTGGCAGGAAATCTCTCGCCGCGCCGAGCCGATCAAACAGATTCATGTGTCGGACCGTGGCCGCTTCTCTACCGCGCGCCTGTCGGCCATGGAAGAGGGTGTGCCGGCGCTTGGCTACGTGGTGGAAAACGCCTGGCTGGGCCAATGCCTGTGGCAAGGGCTGGACAAGGACGTGGTCAGTTGGCGTTGCCCGGCGGAAGTTACGCGCATGGAGCCGCTTGCCGATGGCTACCGCCTGACCCTCAATGACGAAACCGTGCTGGAGTGCGACCTCGCGGTGCTGGCCGATGGCGGTCGCTCAGGTTTGCGCGAGCAACTGGGCATCGGCGTTAAAAAGCGGCCGTACAACCAGAGCGCGCTGATCGCCAACATCACCCCAAGCGAGGCCCACAACGGCGAGGCGTTCGAGCGGTTCACCGACGAAGGCCCGATGGCCTTGCTGCCGTTGCCGGACAACCGCTGCGCGCTGGTCTGGACCCGCGTCGGCATGGACGCCAAGCGCCTGGCCGAGCTGGACGAACGCAGCTTCCTGAGTGAACTGCAGGGCGTGTTCGGCTACCGCCTGGGCACCCTCAAGCAAGTCGGTGCGCGCCACCTGTACCCGCTGACGCTCGTGGAAGCGGAAGAACAAGTGCGCTCTCATCTGGCCGTACTTGGCAATGCCGCCCACAGCCTGCACCCGATTGCCGGTCAGGGCTTCAACCTGTCCCTGCGGGATGCCTACGCGTTGGCCGAGGCGCTGCTGGCCGGGCCGGCGATTCCGGGCGACCTGGCGACACTGCAGGCGTACCGCGAGCGTCAGCGCATGGACCAGAAGCTCACCGTCGGCTTCTCCGATCAAGTCACCCGCCTGTTTGGCAGTGCGCAACCGTTGGTCGCGCTGGGCCGCAACATGGGCTTGCTGGGCCTCGACTTGCTGCCGCCGGCCAAGCGCTGGTTCGCGCGCCAGGCCATGGGCCTGGGCACCCGTCCCGATGCGTGAGTGGCTGACCCGACGCCTGGGCAAGGCGCGGCTGTTGCGCTGGATCATGACCCTGTACCCGCCGTACCTCGGGGCCGGAGTTCGGGTGTTGCACATCGGCAGCGATTTCCGCGAGGTCAAGGTGCGCATGGGCCTGGGCTGGTACAACCGCAACTACGTCGGCACGCAGTTTGGCGGCAGCCTGTATTCGATGGTCGACCCGTTCTACATGCTGATGCTGATGGAGAACCTGGGCCGCGACTACATTGTCTGGGACAAGGCTGCCGCTATCGACTTTATCTCGCCGGGCAAAGGCCCGGTGTTCGCCGAATTTTCCATCGACCAAGCGTTGCTGGACGAGATTCGCCAGCACACCGCCAGCGGCGACAAGTATTTACCGCAGCTCAAGGTACAGATTCATGACGGCTCCGGCACCCTGGTGGCGCGGGTCGACAAAACCCTTTACGTGCGGCGCAAGCTGCAATCGAGACAGGCTTAAAGCATGGACATGCGCGCAGATGTGCTGATTGTCGGGGCCGGAATGGTCGGAAGCGCCCTGGCGCTGGCGTTGCAGGGCAGTGGCCTGCAGGTGCTGCTGCTCGACGGCAGCCCGCTGAGTGTCAAGCCGTTCGACCCTCATGCTGCGTTCGAACCGCGGGTGAGCGCCTTGTCGGCCGCCAGCCAGCGCATCCTCGAGCGCCTTGGCGTGTGGGGAGGCATTGTCGAGCGACGTGCCAGCCCGTACGGCGAGATGCAGGTGTGGGACGGCAGCGGCACCGGGCAGATCCACTTCTCGGCGGCCAGCGTGCATGCCGAGGTGCTGGGGCATATCGTCGAAAACCGTGTGGTCCAGGACGCCTTGCTCGACCGCCTGCACGACTGCGACCTCGGCCTGCTGGCCAATGCGCGCCTGGAACAGATGCGCCGCTCCGGCGATGACTGGCTGCTGACCCTGGCCGATGGCCGCACCTTGCGCGCGCCACTGGTGGTCGCGGCGGACGGTGCCAACTCGGCAGTACGTCGCCTGACCGGCACCGCTACCCGTGAGTGGGATTATTTGCACAACGCCATCGTCACCAGTGTGCGCAGCAGCCAGGTGCATCAAAAGACGGCCTGGCAGCGTTTTACCGACAATGGCCCGCTGGCATTCCTGCCGCTGGTGCGGGACGGGCAGGAAGACTGGTGTTCGATCGTCTGGTCGACCACCCCGAGTGAGTCCGAGCGCTTGATGGCGCTGGACGATGAAAGCTTCTGCCGTGAACTGGAAAATGCCTTCGAAGGCCGCCTGGGCAGCGTGATAAGCGCCGATCCACGGCTGTGCGTGCCGTTGCGTCAGCGCCACGCCAAACGTTACGTGGCCGAAGGCCTGGCATTGATTGGCGACGCGGCCCACGTCATTCATCCGCTGGCGGGGCAGGGCGTGAACCTGGGCTTCCTCGATGCGGCGGTGCTCGCCGAGGTGCTGCTGGCGGCCAACGAGCGCGGCGAGCGCCTGGCGGATGTGAAGGTGCTCAGCCGTTACGAGCGTCGGCGCATGCCGCACAACCTGGCGCTGATGGCGGCGATGGAAGGCTTTGAGCGGTTGTTCCAGGCCGATCAACTGCCGTTGCGCTGGCTGCGTAATGCAGGGCTGAAGGTGGTTGAGCAGATGCCGGAGGCCAAGGCGTTGTTTGTGCGTCAGGCATTGGGTTTGACCGGGGATTTGCCGGAGCTGGCCAAGGCCTGAGGGTGCTGTGCAACATCTGGTAACGGCTCCGTTGAGCGTTACCAAATGTGAGTCCTTATCATTTGCGCTCTTTTTGCAAATGAGAGACCGCACCCATGTTGGCACCCAAGCGCCTCCTGACTGCCCTGGCACTCACTCTTATCGGCAGCACCACCGTGCAGGCGGCCGATGAGGTCGTGGTCTACTCCTCGCGCATCGACGAACTGATCAAGCCGGTGTTCGACGCCTACACCAGGAAGACCGGCGTGCAGGTGAAGTTCATCACCGACAAGGAAGCGCCGCTGATGCAGCGCATCAAGGCCGAAGGTGAAAACGCCACCGCCGACCTGCTGCTCACCGTCGACGCCGGCAACCTCTGGCAGGCCGAGCAGATGGGCATCCTGCAGCCGTTCACCTCTGCGGTGATCGACAAGAATATTCCCCTTCAATACCGTTCTTCGGCCCATGCCTGGACCGGCCTGAGCCTGCGAGCGCGGACCATCGCCTACTCCACCGATCGCGTGAAACCGGGCGACCTGACCACCTACGAAGCCCTGGCCGACAAACAGTGGGAAGGCCGCCTGTGCCTGCGCACCGCGAAGAAGGTCTACAACCAGTCGCTGACCGCCACCCTGATCGAAACCCACGGCGCGGCCAAGACCGAGGAAATCGTCAAGGGCTGGGTCAACAACCTGTCCACCGACGTGTTCTCCGATGACATTGCCGTGCTGGAAGCGATCAACGCCGGGCAGTGTGACGTGGGCATCGTGAACACCTACTACTACGGCCGCCTGCACAAGCAGAAGCCGGACCTGGCGGTGAAGCTGTTCTGGCCGAACCAGGGCGACCGTGGGGTGCACGTCAATCTGTCGGGCATCGGCCTGACCAAGCACGCGCCGCACCCGGAAGCAGCCAAGGCGCTGGTGGAGTGGATGACCACGCCGGAAGCGCAGAAGATCTTTGCGGATGTGAACCAGGAATTCCCGGCCAACCCGGCCGTGCCGCCGTCGGCGGAAGTCGCGACCTGGGGCAAGTTTGTGGCTGATACATTGCCGGTGGAAGTGGCGGGCAAGCGCCAGGCTGAGGCTATTCGCTTGATGGATCGCGCTGGCTGGAACTAGATACAATTTGCAAGGCGCCGCCGATCTAAATGTGGGGGCGGGTTTGTGTGGGAGCGGGCTTGCTCGCGAAGACGGTGTATCAGTCACATAGGCGTTGACTGACACGCCGCTTTCGCGAGCAAGCCCGCTCCCACACAAGCCCGCTCCCACATTGGTTAGCGCTGGCTTCAAGCTATTCATTCTCTGAGAATTAACCTTTGGCCCATCCCGCCCAACGCCGCTGGTACCTGCCGGTCTTCACCGTCGCCGCCCTGGTGCTGCTGCCGTTGAGCGTGCTGTTGCTGTCGTGGCAGACCATCGACCATCAAATCTGGTCCCACCTGTGGGAAACCCAGATGCCACGTCTGCTGGGCAACACCTTGACCCTGGTGCTGGGCGTCGGTGTGGGCGTTACGCTGCTGGGCGTCAGCCTGGCCTGGCTGACCAGCCTCTGCGAGTTTCCCGGCCGGCGCTGGCTGGACTGGGCGTTGATGCTGCCCTTCGCGATTCCCGCCTATGTGCTCGCCTTCGTCTTCGTCGGCCTGCTGGACTTCTCCGGCCCGGTGCAAACCCTGCTGCGCGAATGGTTTGGTACAGGCTTGCGCCTGCCGCGTGTGCGCTCGACCAGCGGTGTGATCATCGTGCTGGTGCTGGTGTTCTACCCCTATGTTTATCTGCTGGCACGCACCGCGTTCCTCGCCCAGGGCAAAGGCCTGATGGAAGCGGCGCGTGTCTTGGGGCAGTCGCCGTGGCAAGCGTTCTGGCGGGTGGCCCTGCCCATGGCGCGTCCCGCCATCGGTGCGGGCGTGGCCCTCGCGTTGATGGAAACCCTGGCGGATTTCGGTGCCGTCTCGGTGTTCAACTTCGACACCTTTACCACCGCCATCTACAAGACCTGGTACGGCTTTTTCAGCCTCTCCAGTGCCGCGCAACTGGCCAGTCTGTTGCTGTTGGTGGTGATGCTGGTGCTGTACGGCGAACGCCGTGCCCGGGGCGCCAGCCGGCCGAGCAACGAGCGACCTCGCGGCAAGGCGCTTTACCATCTGCGCGGGTTCAAGGCGGCGTTGGCCAGCGGTTGGTGCGGATTGGTGTTCGCCTGCGCGTTCGTGATCCCGATGCTGCAACTGGTGGCCTGGTTCTGGCAGCGTGGCCGTTTCGACCTGGACGAGCGCTACGCCGGTTTGATCGTCCATACCCTGTACCTGGGCGGTATGGCTGCCCTGATCACCGTCAGCGTGGCCCTGGTGCTGGCGTTCGCCCATCGCCTGGCGCCCACCCGGGCCATCCGCTCCGGCATCAGCCTGGCCAACGTAGGCTACGCGCTGCCCGGCTCGGTACTGGCGGTGTCGATCATGTTGGCGTTCAGCTACCTGGATCGTGAACTGGTGATCCCGGTCTCCGGCTGGCTGGGGGGCGCCGGCAAACCGCTGTTACTGGGCAGTTTGTCGGCCTTGCTGCTGGCGTATCTGGTGCGCTTCATTGCGGTGGCCTACGGGCCGCTGGAAAACAGCCTGGCGCGAATCCGTCCGTCCTTGCCGGAAGCCGCCCGCAGTCTTGGGGTCAGCGGGCCGCGACTGTTTTGCAAAGTGTATCTGCCACTTTTGCTGCCGGGCACCCTGAGCGCGGCGCTGCTGGTGTTTGTCGATGTGCTCAAGGAAATGCCGGCGACCCTGCTGATGCGCCCGTTCGGCTGGGACACGCTGGCGGTGCGGATTTTCGAGATGACCAGCGAAGGGGAGTGGGCGCGGGCTTCGCTGCCGGCCCTGACCCTGGTATTGGTGGGGCTGCTACCGGTCATCGGGTTGATCCGACGTTCGGCGCGACGAATCGGTTAGGTGCCAGTCCTACGGCTTGAGGCTACAATGCGCGGCATTCGGTGCGGTCGATCTTTCAGATCGGGTTGCTGAACGCGGCTACAGGCCTTGTATTTCAAGGCGTGCGGCCCGAACGGCGACCGTCCGCACCTTCGCCACGCCCGGAAGGAGAAACCCATGGGACAGCGCACGCCTCTGTATGACCTGCATCTCGCCCTTGGCGCGAAAATGGTCGATTTTGGCGGTTGGGATATGCCTTTGCACTACGGCTCGCAGGTTGAGGAGCACCATCAGGTGCGACGCGACTGCGGGGTGTTTGATGTATCCCATATGACCGTGATCGATATCACAGGCCCCCAGGCCAAGGAATGGCTCCAGCATTTGCTGGCCAATGATGTTGACCGATTGCACGGCTGCGGCCGCGCGTTATACAGCGCCATGCTCAACGAGCAGGGCGGCGTGGTGGACGACATGATCGTCTACCGTACCGAGGGCGGTTACCGGCTGGTGGTCAACGCCGCCACCCGTGACCAGGACATGGCCTGGATGCAGGCTCGGCTCGGCAGCTATCAGGCCCAGCTCCGCGAGCGGCCCGAATTGGCCATGCTCGCCATTCAAGGCCCCCATGCCCGGCAAAAGATCGCTGAACTGGTGACCCAGTCCCGCGCCACCCTGATCCATCAGCTCAAGCCCTTTGAAGGCCTGGCTGACGGCGACTGGTTTATCGCGCGCACCGGTTACACCGGCGAAGACGGTCTTGAAATTGTCCTGCCGGCCGATCAGGCCCCGGCGTTCTTCAACGACCTGGTAGGCGCAGGCATTTCGCCCATCGGCCTCGGCGCCCGCGACACGCTGCGCCTCGAGGCCGGCATGAACCTCTACGGTCAGGATATTCATCAGGACGTTTCGCCCCTGGCAGCCAACATGGCCTGGAGCATCGCCTGGGAGCCGGCCGAGCGGGATTTCATCGGCCGCGCCGCCCTGGAAGCCGAAAAGGCTGCGGGTGTGAAGTCCAAGCTGGTCGGCCTGGTGCTGGAAGAGCGCGGGGTTTTACGCGCTCACCAGGTGGTTCGTATCGCCAATGTTGGCGAAGGAGAGATCACCAGTGGTAGTTTCTCTCCTACGCTAAGCAAATCCATTGCCCTGGCGCGTGTGCCGTCGGCGACTGCTGACCGGGCCGAGGTGGAAATCCGCGGCAAGTGGTACCCGGTTCGGGTGGTCAAACCGACGTTCGTGCGCCATGGCAAAACATTGATCTAACTTTTCCGGCGGGCCAATGGCCGCTGACATTTTTCCTTGAGGACACAGACTATGAGCGATATCCCTGCCGACCTGCGTTTTGCCGAAAGTCACGAATGGGCCCGTCTGGAAGCTGACGGCACCGTGACCGTCGGGATCTCGGACCATGCCCAGGAAGCATTGGGGGATGTAGTGTTCGTTGAGTTGACCGAAGTCGGCAACGTATTTGAGGCGACTCAGCAGGCGGGTGTAGTTGAATCCGTTAAGGCCGCTTCGGATATCTACTCGCCAATTGCTGGCGAAGTGATCGCGGTGAACGACGCCTTGAGCGGCGAGCCAGAACTGTTGAACTCCGACCCTTACGGCGCCTGGATCTTCAAGCTCAAGCCAAGCAACCCGGCTGAGCTGGACAAGCTGCTGGACGCTGCCGGTTACAAGGCTGCCATCGGCGAGTGATCCCGCTGCGGGAGCCGGCAACCGGCTCCCGCAAAGGTTTTATCCGCGTTTCAATACTGCTTTTACCGCCGCTACCGAACGCTCTACATCCGCCTTCGTCATCGCCGTGAACATCGGCAACGACACAATCAAACGCCCCACTTTTTCCGCTACCGGGAACATGCCTTCCTTGAATCCCTGCGCCTTGTACAAGCTCAGCAGGTGGATCGGTGGGTAGTGATAGCCAATGCCGACGCCATGGGCCTGCATCTGCTCCATGAACGTGGCGCGTGCGGGCAGGCCGTCCTGGCGCTCCGGCAGTACCAGCTGGAACAGGTGCCAGTTGCTGTTTTCGAAGTCTGCCGGTGGCAATTGCGCACCGTACTGCGCTTCAAAATCACTGCCGAAGCATTCGAAATAGTGACGCGCCAGTTCCTGGCGGTGGGCAGTGATCTTCTCGATATGGGCAAACTGGCCCAGGCCGATGGCTGCTGCGATGTCGGTCATGTTGAACTTGCCGCCCAACACATCCACGTCGAGGCCATCGAAGCCGGTGCGGGTCACGCCCTGCAGGCGATATTTTTCCGCCAGGCGTGCTTCTTCAGCGTTGTTCAATACCAGGCAGCCGCCTTCGGACGAGGTGATGTTCTTGTTCGCCTGGAAGCTGAACGATACGAAATCGCCGGTAGCGCCAATGCGTTGGCCATCCCAGCTGGAACCCAGGGCCTGGGCTGCATCTTCGACGATGCGCAGGTTGTACTTGTTGGCCAGCGCGTAGAGCAATGGCATGTCCAACGGCAGGCCCGCCAGGTATACCGGGATGATTGCCTTGGTGCGCGGTGTGATCGCGGCTTCCACCTTGGCCAGGTCGATATTGCGGGTCACCGGGTCGATGTCGGCGAACACCGGTGTGGCACCGACTTCCAGAATCACGTTGGCCGTGGCTACCCACGAAATCGGGGTGGTGATGACTTCGTCACCAGGCCCGATACCGGCGATGCGCAAGGCAATCTCCATGGTGCAGGTGCCCGAGTTGAAGGTACGCACCGGGCGCCCCCCAAAATATTCCGACAACTGCGCCTCGAACGCCTGCACTTTCGGCCCGCTGGTGATCCAGCCGGAGCGCAGTACGTCGCCTACCGCCGAGATGGTGGCTTCATCAATGGTGGGCTTGGAGAACGGCAGAAAGGGCAGTTGGCTCATGACGTTGAAGGCATCCGTTTCAGAAGGCGATGAGAAAAAGCATATCAATGCCGGGCATGGTTGCACGGCTCGACTGAATATAGCCTGTCGTCTGTGAATGAATCGTCCCGCCTGAAACAAAAAATGCCGCCTCGGGAGCGGCATTTCAGCATCGGTGTCAGAAGGCAACGCGTGCCTCAAGAAACACGTTCTGCTCTTTGAGCTTGCCTTTGAGCTGTTCGTCCCGGGCGTTGATCCGATTGGCGAACGTGTTGTAGCCGGTCTCGATCCCGCCCATGTCCACGTAACGCCAGCCGGTACCCAGGGTCAGGGTTTCGCTGACCTTGGCATCCAGCCCCAGGCCAACGCTGTAGGCGAAGTTGTATTGGCGATTGCTGGCGAAACGGCGGGTGTCGTTGGTCTGGTAACCCTCGGCGTCAACCTGGGCGACGCCGACTCCCGCCATACCGTAGAACGACAGCCATTCATTGATCGGGATGTTTTTATAACCGTTGAGCATCAGGCGCTGGCTGTCGGTGCGCAGGCTGTTGACGTTGGCATTGAACGGTGCCCAATGGGATTTGAAGGTCGAGTGGCTGGGCATCGTGTATTCCCCCTCCAGGCGCCAGCCATCGGCAAAGGCATAGCCCACGGCGAATGAGCCGGTGAAAGTCTTGCTGCTGTCGGGGGCTTCTACCCGGTGGGTTACACGTGGGCTGGTCAGCAGTGAGCTTGAGAGATTCTGCCGGGCGCTGTTGAGCTTTGCCGACCCGTACCAGCTTTCTGCCTGGGCATAAGGCGTGGCAACCGCGGCGAGCAGCAGGGCGTAGGAGAGTTTTTGCATGGTCATCGATTCACTCAGTCTGAAGGGAATCGATAGCTTGTTGCCGGGCGCGCCTGCAACTCGACAGGACTTTTCCTGTTCAGATGCGGAATCGCCAGCGTCTGGCGTAGGAAATCAGGGCAAAAAAATGCCGCTCTCGAGGAGCGGCATTTTTTATGCGGCGGTATTACTCGGAAGCAATGGCGTTTTTTGCCAGGATTGCGTTCGCCAGGTCCATATCCGTGGCCTTGAGGCCAGGGTTATCGGCGCGGACTTTCTGCATCGCAGCTTCCAGGTATGGGCCACGGATGTTGCCGTCACTGGCGACGAAGCTACCGGCGTCGTCCTGGGCGGCGACTACCATTTTGTGGTCCTTGAAGGTCAGGTACGTCGAGCCGGTCGTGGCACCCGATGAGATGACATTACGCCAGAAGCTGTCGGCCATGGCTGAACCGACAGGAAGGGAAAGCACAGCGAGGGTTGCGACAGCATATTTTAGACGCATGATGGGTGACTCCGACTGGGTTATCTGAACAGTTTGATTGTAGATAGCCCAGTCGAGTTCCATGGATGACTAAACAGTTTCAACCTGCAAAATCACGCCTTCCTGACCAATGACACGTACGTGTGCCCCAGCCGGCGCGTCCGGCCCGGATGCCATCCACACACCGTCACCCACCTTGATCTTGCCACGGCCCTCGACGATGGCCTGATGCACCACAAAGGTGCGACCGATCAACTCGGAGCCGCGCATGTTCAGCCCCGGCTGGTCGCTGACCTTGGCGCTGCTGCGCTGGCGTCGCCACCAGTACACCGCCGTGAGGATCGACAGCACGGCGAACAGCAGCAGTTGCCACTCCAGCCCCAGGCTCGGCACCAGGAACTTGATCACGCCCACGGCTGCCGCGGCGATGCCCATCCACAGCAGATAACCACCGGCACCGAACACTTCAAGGATCAACAGCACCGTGCCCAGTGCCAGCCAGTCCCAAAACGACAGGTGCTGCAGGAATTCCCACATGGTGCGTGCCTCAGGCTTTCTTGTTGTCGAAGGTTGCCTTGACGATTTCGCCGATGCCGCCGACTGCGCCAATCACCTGGCTGGCTTCCAGCGGCATCAGGATCACCTTGCTGTTGTTGGCCGAGGCCAGCTTGCCCAGTGCGTCGATGTATTTCTGGGCGACGAAGTAGTTGATGGCCTGCACGTTACCGGTGGCGATGGCTTCCGATACCACTTGAGTGGCGCGGGCTTCGGCCTCGGCCTGACGTTCGCGGGCTTCGGATTCCAGGAAGGCGGCCTGACGACCACCTTCGGCCTCCAGGATCTGCGCCTGCTTCTTGCCTTCGGCGGTCAGGATCGCGGAGGCTCGCAGGCCTTCGGCCTCGAGGATCTGCGCACGCTTGATCCGCTCGGCCTTCATCTGGCCGGACATGGCGGCCATCAGGTCGGCAGGCGGGCTGATGTCCTTGATCTCGATCCGGGTGATCTTGATGCCCCACGGTGCGGTGGCTTCGTCGACGGTGCGCAGCAGTTTTTCGTTGATGCCGTCACGCTGGCTGAGCATCGCATCCAGCTCCATGGAGCCGAGCACGGTACGGATGTTGGTTTGCAACAGGTTGCGGATGGCGTGTTCGAGGTTGTTCACCTCGTAGGCAGCCTGGGCGGTATTGACCACCTGGAAGAAGCACACGGCGTCGATCTGCACCGTGGCGTTGTCAGCGGTGATGACTTCCTGGGGTGGGATATCCAGCACGCTTTCCATCACGTTGATCTTGCGACCGATGCGGTCCATGACCGGAATGATGATGTTCAGGCCGGGCTTGAGGGTGTTGGTGTAGCGGCCGAAGCGCTCGACTGTCCACTGGTAACCCTGCGGGACCACCTTGAAACCCATGAAAAGGATGGCGACGGCCAAGCCTACAAAAAGAAGCAGTACGGTTCCGATCTGCATAACGATTCCTTGTCTGGTGACGGTGAAGCGAGGTTTTTCCGATTGTAACGGTGTTGTCACGGATAAGGACGGATTACCGCGCCATCGATCAAAGGATTTGTTTCTGAATCCCCAGGCGTCACTCGCAGTACCTCTTCAAGTGTTGTCAGTCCTGCCATTACCTTGCGCATACCGGCGGACCGCAAGCTGCACATTCCCTGTTCAAGGGCCGCCAGACGCAGGGCCTGGAGGTCGGTGCCCGGGCTGACCAGGGCCTTGAGGCGATCGTTCATCAGCATGATCTCGTAGACCCCGGCTCGACCCCGATAGCCACTTTCCCGGCACTCGCCGCAACCCACTGCCTGATGGACCTGCCCGGCTTGCCGCTTGCAGTGCGGGCACAACAGCCTGACCAGGCGCTGGGCCATCACCCCCAGCAGCGTGGCATTGATCAGGTAATGGGGAATGCCCAGTTCCAGCAAGCGGCTTATGGCGCCGGGCGCATCGTTGGTGTGCAGCGTCGACAGCACCAGATGCCCGGTCAGGGCGGCCTGGATCGCCATTTCTGCGGTTTCCAGGTCGCGAATCTCGCCGATCATGATGATGTCAGGGTCCTGGCGCATCAGGGCGCGGATGCCGCTGGCGAAGGTCAGGTCGATGTTGTGCTGCACCTGCATCTGGTTGAAGGCCGGCTCCACCATCTCGATCGGGTCTTCGACGGTGCACAGGTTGACCTCGCGAGTGGCCAATTGCTTGAGCGTGGTGTACAGCGTGCTGGTCTTGCCGGAACCGGTAGGGCCGGTGACCAGGATGATGCCGTTGGCCTGGCCGGTCATGGATTGCCAGCGTTGCAGGTCGTCGCTGGAAAGTCCCAGTTGCTGGAAATCCTTGTGCAGCACCTGCGGGTCAAAAATTCGCATCACCAGCTTTTCGCCGAAGGCTATGGGCAAGGTCGACAGGCGCACCTCCACTTCCCCGCCCGTGGGGCTTTTGGTCTTCACCCGGCCGTCCTGGGGTTTGCGTTTTTCCGCCACGTTCATCCGGCCCAGGCTTTTCAGGCGGCTGACCACCGCCATCGTCACCTGGGATGGGAATTGATAGACATCATGCAGCAGCCCGTCGATGCGAAAACGCACGCTCCCCTGATCGCGTCCGGGTTCGAGATGGATATCACTGGCCCGCTGGCCAAAGGCGTACTGCAACAGCCAGTCGACGATGTTGACGATGTGCGCGTCGTTGGCGTCGGGCTCCTGGTCGTTGGCGCCGAGATGGAGCAGTTGTTCGATATTCGGCGCGCCGGAGGTTTTTTGATCAATGGCGCCGCTGACCGATTTCGCCAGTCGGTAAAACTCCACGGTGCAGCGCTGGATCTCCTGGGGATTGGCCAGCACCCGCTTGATGGAGCGCTTCAACACCTGAGCCAGGCCGGCTTCCCAACTGCTCACGAAAGGCTGGGCGCTGGCGACGGTAACGCTGTGGGCGTCGACCGCAACGGCCAGGATCTTGTGGCGCTGGGCAAAGGCATAGGACATCAGCGGCACCACCGCCGCGACGTCGATTTTCAACGGATCGATACGCAGGTAGGGCTGGCCGCAGTGGCGGGCGAGCCATTCGGTCAGCATTTCCAGAGACGGCCCCTGGCGGGCAATGCATTCCAGGGGATGCAGACCACTGTTCGCCGGTAGGGCCAGGTCGGCGGGCACCAGGCCCTGGTCGATCAGGGCAGGCAACAACTGATGGATTTCCAGCCAGCGATCCTGCGGATTTGGCGCAACGGACATGGTGACGTTCCTGGGCAACGATTAGGCGTAGTCCTCAGGCTAGTCACCCTTTGCGCCTCGGCCTCCGGGGTTTATTGCAGGCTTTTACTGAGCGGCCGCCTGGACCGCCAGAGGCCGCGCAGCATCTGCCGGGCGCAGCTCCAGCGAGCACACACTGATCAGGTTACGAAGTTTTTCGCCGATCACCTGGGCCCGGTGCCAGCTCAGGCCATCCATCACGATATCGATCGCCAGCAGGTCGTCTTCACGCTGCACGCTCACCTGACGTGGCACCAGGAACTGCAGGGCAAAATAGTTGAGCACCCGGCACAACACGTCGGGTTCAGCCTCGGCGAGGATTTGATAGTGCGCCTGGCAGTGGGCATTGCTGACGGCCCAGGCGTCAACGCGTTGGGCGGGGTGGGAGGCTTCGACGACGTGCATGATGATTCTCCGGATTCGACTGGAGAAATTTTTGCATTCGTCGCGGGAGATTTCTTATCTAAAACAGCCTGTATTGGCTTATAAGAGAATCATGTAATTCTTTAAATCATGATTAATGGGTATTTTTATGCACGCTGAACTGGACGTGTACGACCGGCGCATTCTCGCGCTGTTGCAGGAAGACGCTTCGCTCTCCAGCGCGCAGATCGCCGAACAGGTCGGCCTGTCGCAGTCGCCGTGCTGGCGCCGGATTCAGCGGCTGAAAGAGGAGGGTGTGATTCGCGGCCAGGTCACCCTGCTGGATCGCAAGAAAATCGGCCTTAATACGCAGATTTTTGCCGAGGTGAAACTCAACGCCCACGGCCGTTCCAACTTCACTGAATTCACCGAGGCGATTCGCGGTTTTCCGCAAGTGCTGGAATGTTATGTGCTGATGGGGGCGGTGGACTTTTTACTGCGGATCGTCACGTCGGACATCGAGGCGTATGAGCGGTTTTTCTTTGAGAAGCTGTCGATGGTGCCGGGGATTCAGGAGGTCAACTCGATAGTGGCCTTGTCGGAGATCAAGTCCACCACGAGTTTGCCGGTGTTGCGCTGATAGTTGCCATGGCCTGACTTTAGTGGCGAGAGAGCAAGCTCCCTCGCCACAAGGGTTTTACAGGCGCAGCAGGGTTTTCCAGGCGCGATTCTGATACACCGCAATCGCCTGATGCATCCGCGCATCCAGCGACTCATCGGTGATCGGCTGGTTGGCCAGGTGCGCCAGCTTGTTCAGCTCGCCATACAAACGGTCCAGCTCGGCGATATCCAGCACCTGGCGTGCGTGGTGCAGCCAGGCCAGGATGCGTTCGATACGCGGCAGTTGCTCGGCCAGGTCTTCCGGCTGTTGCTGGTAGCGCGGCAGTTGCAGGGCAACGGCGTCATCGGCCAGCAGGCGCGGCAGCCAGTTGGCCAGCTGTGCAGCGCCCTGGCGATTACCACGCACGTTGCGATCCGCGGCCCAGGTGCGGGCCAGCAGCCAGCGGGAAGTGGTCAGGGAGAACAAACCCCAGCGCACGTCTTCCAGTTCTTCGGCGAACTGCTCCGGCGCGGCCTTGCGGATGTCTTCATCGTCGTCACCGGCCTGGACCAGCGGACGCCAGTCTTCCAGCAAGGCGTCCAGTGCGGCGCGCAATTCGCTGGTGGACTGACGCGGTGCGGCCTGGCCGAGGCTGCCGAGCAGGGCCCGCAGTTCGCCGAGGTTTTCCACCCAGTCCTGCAGCAGACGCCAGTGGCCGTTGAAACGGTATTGCTCGGCCAGGCGCTGGCTGCTGCCCAACAGATGCCACATGACGGCAGCAAATGCGTCGTCCAGCGGCATTTCGGCGTGCAGCACCGGTGCCGGCAGGCTCAGGGAGTAGCTGTTGGCGTCGAACAGGCGATAGCCACGCTCGGCCTTGCTGATATCGCACGGCATCAGCGCCAGGGTCGCGGCCAGTTCAGCGGCCAGCTCCAGCAGGGCGGCCGGGTCGCCTTCGCGCAGTTCCAGTTCCAGCTCGCAGATTTCTTCTTTCTGCTTGCCGGCAACCACGTGGCCCAGGTCCAGGGCGGCTTCGATCACCACCTTGGCCTTGCCGCGGCCCCAGGCGATTTCAGCGCGTTCGCGGACGAAATCGGTGGTGAAGATCGGCTTGAGGGTCTTTTTGTCCAGCTCGGCCAGTTGCTCGGGCCAGCATTCGCCGTCGAGTTTCTTCACGTCGAGCTTGGCTTTGGCCAGGTCCCAGTTGTACTCATTGCGTTCCGACAAGCCGGCGACGCTCTGGCCACGGGTCTTGAGGGTCTGGATCACTTCGTCGCCGTCTTTGCGCAGGCGCAGGGCCACTTTGGCCTGGGCCAGGTCGCGTTCCGGGGTGTCGAAGTACTGGTTCATCAACTCACGGCGTTCCCAGCCACTTTTGTTGCGTTTTTTTAGTAACGGGTGCTCACGCAGCGCGGCGAGGGTTTCGCGGCTGACACGGAGCTTGATTTCGGTTTCTTTCTGCATGGCCGGAAAATCCAGGATCGGGAGCGCAGCCGGGGAAAAGAGTGGCTGCCAAGGTCGTGCAGTGTACAGGACTGAGCCCGGCAACGTGCCGCAACGGTTTATTGTGTCACTCAGATAGCTCTATGATGGGGTTCGTCCGGGAAGTTGAGAGACAGCGCATGCCTTTACCGTCCATGAAAGAACAATTCGCCGCGCTGATTGCCGCGCCTTCGGTCAGTTGTACCCAGGCCTCTCTCGACCAATCCAACCGCCCGGTCATCGATTTGCTCGCCACCTGGCTTGCAGACCTGGGCTTTGCCTGCGACATCCAGCAGGTCAGCCCAGGCAAATTCAACCTGTTGGCCAGTTTCGGCACCGGCCCTGGCGGCCTGGTGCTGGCGGGCCACAGTGACACCGTGCCGTACGACGGCGCCCTATGGCAGACCGATCCGCTCAAGCTGACGGAAGTCGACGGCCGCTGGGTAGGACTGGGCAGCTGTGACATGAAGGGCTTTTTCGCCCTGGTGATCGAAGCCGTCCAGCCGTTGCTCGGCCAGCCTTTCAAACAGCCGCTGCTGATTCTTGCTACCTGCGATGAAGAAAGCTCCATGGCCGGTGCTCGTGCACTGGCCGAGGCGGGTCGTCCCTTGGGCCGTGCGGCGGTGATCGGTGAACCCACCGGCCTCAAGCCCATCCGCTTGCACAAGGGCGTAATGATGGAGCGCATCGATATTCTCGGGCGCAGCGGCCATTCGTCGGACCCAAGCCTGGGCCACAGCGCCCTCGAAGCCATGCATGACGCCATTGGCGAACTGCGTGGCCTGCGCCTGGCCTGGCAGCGCGAATACCGCAATCCGCAGTTCAGCGTGCCACAGCCGACCATGAACTTCGGCTGCATCCACGGTGGCGACAACCCCAACCGCATCTGCGGCCAATGCTCCCTGGAATTCGACCTGCGGCCCCTGCCGGGCATGGATCCCCAGGTGCTGCGCGCTGCCATCCGGCAGAAGCTCGAACCCTTGGCCGAGCGCCATCAGGTGAAGATCGACTACGCGCCGCTGTTCCCCGAAGTGCCGCCGTTCGAGCAGGCCGAGGATGCAGAGTTGGTGCGGGTAGCTGAACGACTTACCGGTCATCGCGCCGAAGCAGTGGCGTTCGGCACCGAAGCGCCTTATCTTCAGCGCCTTGGTTGCGAGACCCTGGTGCTTGGCCCTGGCGATATCGCCTGCGCCCACCAGCCAGGCGAGTACCTTGAAATGTCACGCTTGACGCCTACAGTGCGTCTATTGCGTGAACTGATTCAACATTACTGCCTGACACCTGCATAAATTAACCCCTGCCCATCCGTACATAGAAGGAGAGCGAGCGTGTCGCCAAGCCTGTTCCGACGATAACCAACAGCCCGCTGTGCGTTTTTGCGATTCATCCTTTTTTGGCTGCTTTTTATTACAGGCCCAGGTTTTTATGCCCGAATACGTCAATTGGCTTCGTCACGCTTCGCCTTACATCAATGCCCACCGGGATTGCACCTTTGTCGTCATGCTGCCGGGCGATGGTGTAGAGCACCCGAACTTCGGCAATATCGTCCACGACCTGGTGCTGCTCCACAGCCTGGGCGTGCGACTGGTGCTGGTCCACGGTTCGCGCCCGCAAATTGAAACCCGCCTCGCCGCCCGCGGCCTGACCCCGGCTTACCACGAAGGCTTGCGCATCACCGATGCCGCAACGCTGGAGTGCGTGATCGATGCGGTCGGCCATCTGCGCATTGCTATCGAAGCGCGCTTGTCCATGGACATGGCGTCCTCGCCGATGCAGGGCTCGCGCCTGCGGGTGGCCAGCGGCAACCTGGTGACGGCGCGCCCGATCGGTGTGCTTGAAGGCGTCGACTATCACCACACCGGCGAAGTGCGCCGGGTCGACCGCAAGGGCATCAACCGCCTGCTGGACGAGCGCTCCATCGTGCTGCTGTCGCCGCTGGGCTACTCGCCTACCGGCGAAATCTTCAACCTCGCCTGTGAAGACGTCGCCACCCGCGCAGCCATCGACCTGGGCGCGGACAAGTTGCTGCTGTTCGGTGCCGATCTCGGCCTGATCGACGAGCACGGCCGCCTGGTGCGTGAATTGCGGCCGCAACAGGTGCCCGCGCACCTGCAACGCCTGGGCAACAACTACCAGGCCGAATTGCTGGACGCGGCGGCTGAAGCTTGCCGTGGCGGCGTAGGCCGCAGCCACATTGTCAGTTATGCCGAAGACGGCGCCTTGCTGACCGAGCTGTTCACCCGGGATGGCGGCGGTACGCTGGTGGCCCAGGAGCAGTTTGAGCTGGTGCGCGAAGCGGCAATTGAAGATGTCGGCGGTCTGCTGGATCTGATCAGCCCGCTGGAAGAGCAGGGGATTCTGGTGCGCCGTTCCCGGGAAGTGCTGGAGCGGGAAATCGAGCAGTTCAGCGTGGTGGAACGTGAAGGCATGATCATCGCCTGTGCGGCGCTGTATCAGATCGCCGACTCCGACGCAGGGGAGCTGGCGTGCCTGGCCGTGAACCCGGAGTACCGCCATGGCGGTCGCGGTGACGAACTGCTGGAGCGCATCGAGACCCGTGCCCGGGCCCAGGGTTTGAAGACGCTCTTCGTGCTGACGACCCGTACCGCCCACTGGTTCCGCGAACGTGGTTTTGTGCCGAGCACGGTGGATCGCCTGCCGTCGGCGCGGGCGTCGTTATACAACTATCAGCGTAATTCGAAGATTTTCGAAAAGGCGTTGTAAGGCTAAGGGGCGAGGGGGCAATCCTCTCGCCTGTCACTTTGGCGAGTCATGCTCCTCGGCGGATGCATCGGCCCTGAACACAGGGTTTGCCAATTTATACATATAACTGACATCAAAGTGACATTATCACCGGGTACGGTGAGGTGGATTGTTGGGACGGCAGAAAAGTTTCATCGATACAAAAACTGTAACAAATTGACGGAATGATGTGCGTTTGGCCATGATGGCGTCGCGTTTTTGATCGTGAGTGACGTATGACCCCGTTTGGTCAACACAAAACGATCTAAAAAAGCGCAAAGACATACTCTTTCGGAAAACGCTTATGGAGCGGCATCGCCTGTCGGCTTGACCGTCCCATGGAAAGCGTTATTCCTGAATGGTATGAAAAAGGACGAAACAATTCTTTTTGGGTGTATGAAAAACTCATTACCCTGCAAGGACCAAATTAACTGCGGTTAGACGAAAGTAGTAGACACACAAGGTTACGATTGACTTGTCAGTCACTATCCGGTGCTAATCGCGCATCTGTGGATCGAGGGCGTCAGACCCGAGACCTAAGAAATACAAAAATTAGAAATGAGAGGAGCGGTACATGAAGAAGTCAACATTGGCGTTGGCCGTAGCTTTGGGGGCAATCGCCCAACAAGCAGGCGCCGCTGGTTTTATCGATGACAGCAAGATCACGCTGGGCGTACGTAACTTTTACATCAACACCGACAACCGCGATCTGAAGCCATCGGCTACCTCGAACACCCGCAGCAAAAACGCTGAATGGGGTCAGGGTTTCGACCTGCGTTTCATCTCGGGTTTTACCCAAGGTACTGTGGGCTTCGGTCTTGACGCCATCGGCCTGTACGGCGTGCGTCTGGATTCCAGCCGCGCTGATCACGGCAACTACACTGGCACTGCTTCCGGCGGCACCGTGTTCCCAAGTGATGGCAACAAGGCCGCTCACGATTTCGCCAGCCTGGGCGTGACCGGTAAGGTCAAGATCTCCCAAACCGTGCTGAAGATCGGTACCTTGCAGCCGAACAACCCGGTGATCAAGACCAACGACGGTCGTCTGTTGCCACAAACCTTCCAGGGCGGCGAGATCTCTTCGAACGAGTTCAAGGACCTGACCCTGACTGCTGGTCAGATCGAGCACTCCAAAGGCCGTAACTCCAGCAACAATGAAGGTCTGTCCCTGGCCGGTGCCAACGGCAGCTCGAACTACGACGCTGGTAACTTCGTCAACAAGTTCTACTACGCCGGTGCTGACTACAAAATCAACAAAGACCTGACCGCTTCGTACTACTTCGGCGAGCTGAAGGATTTCTACTCTCAGAACTTCCTGGGCCTGGTCCACAACTGGGCGATCGGTCCTGGCGTCCTGAAAAGTGACCTGCGCTACTACCGCAGCCGTGACAACGGTGCCAACGGTGATACTGCCGGTTACTACACCTCCGGCTACTACTCGGATCATCCGACCAACGCCACCAAGGTCAAAGGTAAGGTCGACAACGACCTGTACAGCTACCTGGCGCTGTACTCGGTTGCCGGTCACACCTTCGGTGCTGGCTACCAGTACACCAAGGGCGACAGCGACTTCCCTTGGCTGAACCAAGGTGACGGCTCGTCGAACAGCACCATCACCGACATGCAAATCCAGAAGTTTGCCCGTGCTGGCGAACGTACCTGGCAAGCTCGCTACGCCTATGACTTCGCCAAGATCGGCGTACCTGGCCTGACTGCCGGTGTGGTTTACCTCAAAGGTAGCAACATCGACACCACCGTCGGCGAGCGTAACGAGTGGGAACGCGACCTGACCCTGGCTTACGTTGTTCCAGAAGGTCCGCTGAAAAACCTGGGCGTTGCCTGGAAAAACGCGATGTGGCGTACCGACCTGGCGAACACCCGTTCCCAGGACGAAAACCGCGTAATCCTCAGCTACACCTACGCGTTCAAGTAAGAGCGTAAAACCTTGCCCGGCGCAATGCCGGGCAGGGTGCTTTACTTTTCAAGCCGGGCTCAACCCCCGCAAGCCCGTCCTGAACCCCTCTTTGTACAGCGTCTCAAGGCCTTCTCGAACCTTGAAGCAGATGTTGATCCACGCCCGTTGCCAAGTCCAATGAACAGATTTTTAATATTCCTTTATCGTCTAGATAAATCGATATTTATTCTTTTTAAATAATCCGCGACACAGGCACAGTGGGCTCCATAAGCACTCATCAGGAGCCACACCATGAGCCTCAGACTGGGCGACATCGCCCCCGACTTTGAACAGGATTCCAGCGCCGGCAAGATTCGCTTCCACGAGTGGCTGGGCGATAGCTGGGGCGTGCTGTTTTCCCACCCGGCGGACTTCACCCCGGTGTGCACCACCGAGCTGGGTTTCACCGCCAAGCTCAAGGATGAATTCGCCAAGCGGGGCGTCAAGGCCATTGCGCTGTCGGTGGACCCGGTGGACTCCCACCACAAGTGGATCGAAGACATCAACGAAACCCAGAACACCATCGTCAACTTCCCGATCCTGGCCGACGCTGACCGCAAGGTCTCCGACCTGTACGACCTGATCCACCCGAATGCCAGTGACACCCTTACCGTGCGTTCGCTGTTCGTGATTGATCCGAACAAAAAGATTCGCCTGACCATCACCTACCCGGCCAGCACCGGTCGCAACTTCCACGAAATCCTGCGGGTAATCGACTCGCTGCAACTGACCGACAACCACAAAGTCGCGACCCCGGCCAACTGGCAGGACGGTGACGAAGTGGTGATAGTCCCGTCGCTCAAGGACGAGGAAGAGATCAAGAAACGCTTTCCGAAGGGTTACCGGGCGGTGAAGCCGTACCTGCGGCTCACCCCTCAACCGAATCGCTGACACACAACCACATGTGGGAGCGGGCTTGCTCGCGAATGCGCACTGTCAGTTGATGCATCTTTGAATGACACACCGCTTTCGCGAGCAAGCCCGCTCCCACACTTGCGCGCATTTCAAGTCTCACATAGCAGGGGTTTTACGGCCGTTTCGACGGCCTTTTTTTATGCCTGCGATTTAGTCGGCAACATATGCATTTAAAGAATAAACAAATGAAAAAATAAGATTTATAGATATATAAATTGGCTGATATGGTCTGTCCCATCTTGGCGCCATCGCCACATAGCGAACCGCCGACACTTTCCAAAGGAATTTCCTACATGCTGGTCGTAACACTTGGTGGTAGCCCCAGCCAACGTTCCCGGTCCGGGGTCTTGCTGGATCACACCCGCAACTGGTTGCAGCAACAAGGCGTGGAAGTGGTGAGTTATCAGATACGGGACTTCCCGGCCGAAGACTTGCTGCACGCGCGGTTCGATAGCCCGAAAATCATCGACCTGTTGCAGCAAGTGGCGAACGCCGATGGCCTGGTGATCGCCACGCCGGTGTACAAGGCTTCGTTTTCCGGCGCGCTGAAAACCATCCTCGACTTGCTGCCTGAACGCGCCCTGGCCCACAAAATAGTGTTGCCGATGGCCACCGGCGGCAGCATCGCCCACATGCTCGCGGTGGACTACGCGCTGAAGCCGGTGCTGTCGGCATTGAAAGCCCAGGAATTGCTCCACGGGATTTTCGCCGAAGACAGCCAGATCGCCTACGGCGAAGGCAGCGCCCAGGCGCAACTGGTGCCGGTGCTGGAACAACGCTTGAGCGAGGCCCTGGAGACGTTCTACAGCGCCATGGCCCGCCGCCCGAAACCCCTTGACCCCAATGTGTTGAATGAACGTTTGTTGAGTGCTCGCTGGAGCATTTAAGCCTTACCCAGCTTTACCTGAATTCGACAAGTACTACTCACCTTACTCAGCCGCCAACGGCCAAGCAGGTGCAGCCAACCCCCTAATCGTATATTTGGAGAGAGCGCCATGCGCACTGTCATCTTGCGTCGTGGTCTGGTCGCACTGTTTGCTGCGGCTGTGTCCTTCGGCGCCATCGTTCAAGCCCAGGCCGCCGAAACCTTGCGGATCGGCTATCAGAAATACGGCACCCTGGTGCTGCTCAAGGCCAAGGGTTCGCTGGAAAAGCGCCTGGCCGAGCAGGGCGTGCAAGTGCAGTGGACCGAGTTTCCCGGCGGCCCGCAGCTGCTGGAAGGATTGAACGTAGGCTCCATCGACTTCGGCGTGACGGGTGAAACCCCGCCAGTGTTCGCCCAGGCTGCCGGTGCCGATCTGCTCTACGTCGCCTATGAACCGCCGGCGCCTACCAGCGAAGCGATCCTGGTACCGAAAGACTCGCCGATCAAATCGGTGCAAGACCTCAAGGGCAAGAAAGTCGTCCTCAATAAAGGCTCCAACGTGCATTACCTGCTGGTACGTGCCCTGGAAGATGCCGGCCTGAAATACACCGACGTGCAGACCGTGTTCCTGCCGCCCGCCGATGCCCGCGCCGCGTTCGAGCGTGGCAGCGTCGATGCCTGGGTGATCTGGGACCCGTACCAGGCAGCCGCCGAGAAGCAACTGCAAGCCCGCACCCTGCGTGACGGCACCGGCATTGCCGACAACCATCAGTTCTACCTGGCCACCAAGCCGTACGCCGAAAAACACCCTGAAGTGATCAAGACGCTGGTGGAAGAAGTCCGCGCCGTGGGCGAATGGTCCAAGGCCAACCCGGAACAAGTCACCGAACAAGTTGCTCCGCTGCTGGGCCTGCCGGCCGACATCACCCTGACCTCGGTAAAACGCCAGGGCTACGGTGCGCAGTTCCTGACGCCTGAAGTGATCGCGGCGCAGCAGAAAATCGCCGACAGCTTCTACCAACTCAAATTGATCCCCAAACCCTTGAGCATCAAGGACGTGATCTGGACACCACCTGCCGCCGTTGCCAAAGCGCCGTAATCCGACTTCTTCAGGAGACAACTCCATGAGCCTCAATATTTTCTGGTTTCTGCCTACCCACGGCGACGGCCATTACCTTGGCACCGCCGAAGGCGCTCGCGCCGTTGATCACGGTTACTTGCAGCAAGTGGCCCAGGCGGCCGACCGCCTTGGCTTCGGCGGGGTACTGATCCCCACCGGCCGCTCCTGCGAGGATTCGTGGCTGGTGGCGGCGTCGCTGATCCCGGTGACCCAACGCTTGAAATTCCTTGTCGCGCTGCGCCCCGGGATCATTTCCCCGACGGTGGCTGCGCGTCAGGCCGCGACCCTGGATCGTCTGTCCGGCGGCCGCGCGTTGTTCAACCTGGTGACCGGTGGAGACCCGGATGAATTGGCCGGCGACGGTTTGTTCCTGAGCCATGAAGAGCGTTACCAGGCGTCGGTGGAGTTCACCCGCATCTGGCGCCGCGTACTGGAAGGCGAGACCGTCGATTACGACGGCCAGCACATCAGCGTCAAAGGCGCCAAGTTGCTCTATCCGCCGATCCAACAACCGCGCCCGCCGCTGTATTTCGGTGGCTCCTCCGAAGCGGCCCAGGACCTGGCAGCCGAACAAGTGGAAATGGTCCTGACCTGGGGCGAGCCTCCGGCTGCGGTGGCGGAAAAGATTGCACAGGTTCGCGCCAAGGCCGCCAAGCTCGGGCGTACCCTGCGCTTCGGCATTCGCCTGCATGTGATCGTGCGTGAAACCAACGCCGAAGCCTGGCAGGCCGCCGACAAACTGATCTCCCATGTGGACGATGAAACCATCGCCCGCGCCCAGGCGTCGTTGTCGCGCTTTGATTCCGTAGGCCAGCAACGCATGGCCGCCTTGCACGGCGGCAGCCGCGACAACCTGGAAGTCAGCCCCAACCTGTGGGCGGGCGTAGGCCTGGTACGCGGTGGCGCCGGCACGGCACTGGTGGGCGATGGCCCGACCGTGGCCGCGCGGGTGAAGGAATACGCGGACCTCGGTATCGATACCTTTATCTTCTCCGGCTACCCACACCTGGAAGAGTCGTATCGCGTAGCGGAGTTGCTGTTCCCGCATCTCGACATCGAGCGTCCCGAGTTGCCGAAAGGCGCCGGCTACGTCAGCCCGTTCGGCGAAATGGTCGCCAACGACATTCTTCCCAAAGCTGCGTCCCAGAGCTGAGGCGCCGCCATGAACCTTGAAAAGTTAAGTCATCGATTGGCGCCCTGGGCGCTGCCGATCCTGTTGCTGGCGGTATGGCAGCTGTCCGTCTCGGCCGGCTGGTTGTCGACGCGCATTCTGCCGGCACCCAGCGCGGTGATCGAAGCGGGTGTCAGCCTGGTGCGTAGCGGCGAAATCTGGACCCACCTGGCCATCAGCGGCTGGCGTGCGGGCCTGGGCTTTGTGATCGGCGGCAGCATCGGCCTGACCCTGGGGTTTATCACCGGCCTGTCGACCTGGGGTGAACGCCTGCTGGACAGCTCGGTGCAGATGATCCGCAACGTGCCGCACCTGGCGCTGATCCCGCTGGTGATCCTGTGGTTCGGCATCGACGAGACGGCGAAGATATTCCTGGTCGCCCTCGGCACACTGTTCCCGATCTATCTCAATACTTACCACGGCATCCGCAACGTCGACCCGGCGCTGGTGGAAATGGCCCGCAGTTATGGCCTGTCCGGTTTCAGCCTGTTTCGCCAAGTGATTTTGCCGGGCGCCTTGCCTTCGATTCTGGTGGGCGTGCGCTTCGCGCTGGGCTTTATGTGGCTGACGTTGATCGTCGCGGAAACCATCTCCGCCAGTTCCGGTATCGGCTACCTGGCGATGAACGCCCGGGAATTCCTGCAGACCGACGTGGTGGTTCTGGCGATCGTGCTTTACGCGGTCCTCGGCAAGCTGGCAGACCTGGCGGCGCGAGGCCTGGAGCGAGTCTGGCTGCGCTGGCACCCGGCTTATCAAGTGAATAAAGGAGGTGCGGCATGACCGCTCAACAACCTCCACGCCTGCTGCGGGGCATTCCCCTGGCAGTGCGCAAGTTGCGCAAGGCTTTCGGTTCGCGGGAAGTGCTGAAGGAAATCGACCTGCATATTCCTGCCGGTCAATTCGTGGCGGTCGTGGGCCGCAGTGGCTGCGGCAAAAGTACCTTGCTGCGCCTGCTGGCCGGGCTGGACAAAGCCAGCGGTGGCGAACTGCTCGCCGGCTCCGCGCCGCTGAGCGAAGCGATTGAAGACACGCGGTTGATGTTCCAGGAAGCGCGCCTGCTGCCGTGGAAAAAGATCATCGACAACGTGGGCCTTGGCCTCAAGGGCAACTGGCGCCCGCAGGCACTGGAAGCGCTGGAAGCGGTCGGCCTGGCCGAGCGCGCCAATGAGTGGCCGGCGGCGTTGTCCGGTGGCCAGAAGCAGCGCGTGGCCCTGGCCCGCGCCCTGATCCACCAACCGCGCCTGTTGCTGCTGGACGAACCGCTGGGGGCGCTGGATGCCCTGACCCGGATCGAGATGCAGCAACTGATCGAGAACCTCTGGCAGAAGCACGGCTTCACCGTGTTGCTGGTGACCCACGACGTCAGCGAAGCCGTGGCCATTGCCGACCGGGTGATTTTGATCGAAGACGGCGAAATCGGCCTCGACCTGCACGTGGAACTCCCACGTCCGCGGGTACGTGGCTCCCACCGCCTGGCGGCGCTGGAAACCGAAGTGCTTAACCGTGTGTTGTCGCTGCCCGGCACCCCGCCGGAACCCGAACCTGTTTCACCGCTGCCTACGCAATTGCGTTGGGCTCAATAACTCACTTGTCTTACACAGGAAGAACGACCATGACTATCAAAGCCATCAACGTGCGTAACCAGTTCAAAGGCACCATCAAGGAAATCGTCGAAGGCGACGTGCTGTCGGAAATCGACGTACAGACCGCGTCCGGTATCGTCACTTCCGTGATCACCACCCGCTCGGTGAAAGAGCTGGAACTGGTGATCGGCAGTGAAGTGATTGCCTTCGTGAAATCCACCGAGGTGTCGATCGCCAAGTTGTGATCAATGGTTCGCACAAACCCCGAAGGTGAAAGCCTGTCGGGGTTTTTGTCGTTCTCAAGATTGCTTTCGCGAGCAAGCCCGCTCCCACATTTGACCGAGTTCTACCTTTGGAATACGGTCGAATGTGGGAGCGGGCTTGCTCGCGAAGAGGCCCGGACAGGCAACAAAAAATCAGAGCGCAGCCACCCGCTTGGGCAAGAACGCCGGCAGATAAAGCCCCACATACGCATCAAACACCCGCATGCCTTCCTCGGCCATGCGCGGGGTGATTTGCCCGTGCTGATGCACCGAGCGCGCGTAGACGCGGTCGCTCAGTTCCAGGGCCAGGGCAAACACGTCGACATCGGCGGGCAGGCTCGGCACCTCAAAGTGCCGGTTGAACACCTCAAACATCAGGTTTCCCAGCTCCAGGTCGTGCTGGCGGTCGGCCTGTGTCACTTCGGTCAACCCGTGCTGGGCCAGGATCAATTGGCGGGCGGCGGCGTCGTTGCTGTAGATGCTGAGCATGCGCTGCTCCACCACGCAGGACAGGTCGCGCCAGTGCTTGAGTGAATCATGATCGATGGGCGCCTGAATGGCCGCGCGAAAGGCCGCATGAACGTCAGCGGTCAGCGCCTCCAGCAACGCCGGCACGCTGGCGAAGAAGTGATACACCGATGACGGTGGAATCTGCGCCCGCTCGGCCACGCTGTAGATCGACAGGCTGGCCACGCCTTCGGCGGCCAGCAAGGTGCGGGCGGCATCGAGGATCGAGTCGATCCGGGCCTGGCTGCGGGCGCGGGGTTTGCGAGGAGTGGCAGGGCGATTCATTGAAGTCTCCTACAGGGCAGCGGGCATTGTACGCAGAGCCACTGGATGATCCATACCCTGTGGCGAGGGGGCTTGCTCCCGCTGGACTGCGCAGCAGGCCCAAGACCTGCACCTCGGTTCCGCCTGAAAGAACCCGGTGTTCTTATTGGGGCCGCTTCGCAGCCCGGCGGGAGCAAGCTCCCTCGCCACAACGGCCATAAAAAAACGCCGTAGGCCAAAGGCCTGCGGCGTTCTTTTTAGCCCGGCAACCGCTTACACGGTATGCAGGTACCAGTTGTACTCAAGGTCGGAGATGGAGTGTTCGAACTCCTCCAGCTCACTTTCCTTACAGGCGACGAAGATATCGATGTATTTAGGATCGATGTACTTGGCCATCACTTCGCTGTCGTCCAACTCGCGCAGTGCATCACGCAGGTTGTTCGGCAGGCTCTGTTCGTTCTGCTCGTAGCTGTTGCCTTCCACCGGTGCGCCTGGCTCGATCTTGTTGGTCAGGCCGTGATGCACGCCCGCCAATACCGAAGCCATCAGCAGGTAAGGGTTGGCATCAGCCCCGGCCACACGGTGTTCGATACGTACGGCGTCGGACGAGCCGGTCGGTACGCGAATCGCCACGGTGCGGTTATCCAGGCCCCAGCACGGCGAGTTCGGCACGTAGAACTGTGCGCCGAAACGACGGTAGGAGTTGACGTTAGGGCACAGGAACGCCATTTGGGCGGGTAGGGTCTCCAGCACACCGCCGATCGCGTGACGCAATGCGGCGTTCTGCTCGGGATCCTCGCTGGCAAAGATGTTCTTGCCGTCCTTGTCCAGGATCGAAATGTGCACGTGTAGGCCGTTGCCTGCCTGGCCCGGGTAAGGCTTGGCCATGAAGGTGGTGTCCATCTCATGGTCGTAGGCGATGTTCTTGATCAAGCGCTTGAGCAGTACCGCGTAGTCGCAGGCCTTTATAGGGTCGGCAACGTGGTGCAGGTTCACTTCGAACTGCGCCGGGGCACTTTCCTTGACGATGGCGTCGGCAGGGATGCCTTGCTCTTTTGCACCTTCCAGAATGTCCTGGAGGCAGTCGACATATTCGTCGAGGTCGTCGATCAGGTAGACCTGTGTCGAGTGCGGGCGTTTGCCGGAGATCGGCGAGCGGGGCGGTTGTGGCCGGCCATTCACGTTCTCCTGGTCAATCAGGTAGAACTCCAGCTCGAATGCGGCGCAGATGGTCAGACCGAGGTCGTCAAATTTGCTTACAACTTGGCGGAGTACTTCGCGAGGATCGGCGAAGAAAGGTTCACCTTCGAGTTCGTGCATGGTCATCAGCAGTTGCGCGGTTGGGCGCTTTTGCCAGGGTTCATTGCACAGGGTGTCGGGGATTGGATAACAGATTCGGTCAGCATCACCGATGTCCAGACCCAGGCCGGTGCTTTCCACCGTTGAGCCGTTGATATCCAGGGCAAATAGAGAGGCAGGCAGGTTAATGCCCTTCTCGTAAACCTTGTGGAGGCTGGTGCGTTCGATGCGCTTGCCGCGCACCACACCATTCATATCCGCAATTAGAAGGTCTACGTACAGAACCTCAGGATGATCCTTAAGGAACGCGTTCGCTTCGTTAAGCTGAACGGCACGCGGGGGTACCGACATGATGCAACACCTTTGTTGTTAAAAATATCAATCATTGATCTCTTCGGGTTTCAGTCAACCCGAACGGCATGCCGAAGTCAAGCGAGGCCTTTTTTGCCCTAAAAAAGCGCCGTGAGGGCTTTTTTGGGGCTTTTTGGGGCAATTTTTTGGGATTGGGGCTCTTGGAACCAGCACGTTTGAGCGGGCCGTGTTGTATTTTTTACGGGGGTGTTGTGTAAAAAAATGAACAAGGCTAAGCTCGATTCAAACCCATAACAGCAATAATACCGGGGTGCTTCATGTCTCGCCTGCCGTTAATCGGCGTCACCGCCTGCTCCAAACAGGTCGGTCTGCATGCTTATCACATCAGTGGCGACAAATACGTCCGTGCAGTGGCCACCGCTGCCAAGGGCTTGCCGTTGATTATTCCGTCCCTGGCGGATCTGCTCGACCCGGCCAATATTCTTGACGGCCTGGACGGCATTCTATTTACCGGCTCACCTTCCAATATCGAACCCTTTCACTACGACGGTCCGGCCAGCGCGCCCGGGACTGCTCATGATTCTGCACGGGACCAAACCACTCTGCCGCTGCTGCGTGCAGCCATAGCGGCCGGTGTTCCGGTGCTGGGGATTTGCCGTGGCTTCCAGGAAATGAACGTGGCGTTTGGCGGCAGCCTGCACCAGAAGGTTCATGAAGTGCCGGGCATGATGGATCACCGCGAAGACGACACCCAGCCGCTGGACATCCAGTACGGCCCGGCACATCCGGTAACCATCTCCCCGAATGGGGTATTGGCAAGCCTGGGCTTGCCGTCGACGATCCAGGTCAACTCGATTCATTCACAGGGCATTGATCGCCTGGCGGCCGGTTTCCAGGTCGAGGCCACCGCGCCGGATGGCCTGATCGAAGGCTTTTCAGTGCCCGCGGGCAAGGCTTTTGCTTTAGGAGTGCAATGGCACCCCGAATGGCAGGTAAGCTCTAACCCGCACTACCTCGCAATCTTCCAGGCATTTGGCAATGCCTGTCGAAAGCGGGTGATGCAACGCGACGCGGATGCTGCGTCAACTTACGCCTGACCTTTAATGGATGTCAGGAAACACAGCCCAGAGGCATTTATGAGTAACAACCTCGACCAGCTCACCGATTGGTTGAAAGACCACAAGATCACAGAAGTCGAATGCATGATTGGCGACCTCACCGGCATCACCCGGGGCAAGATCTCGCCGACCAACAAGTTCATCGCCGAAAAAGGCATGCGCCTGCCCGAAAGCGTTCTGTTGCAGACCGTGACCGGCGACTATGTCGAAGACGACATCTATTACGAATTGCTCGACCCGGCCGACATCGACATGATCTGCCGCCCGGACGAGAACGCGGTGTACCTCGTGCCCTGGGCCATAGAGCCTACGGCCCAGGTGATCCACGACACCTACGACAAGCAAGGCAACCCGATCGAGCTGTCGCCGCGCAACGTGCTCAAGAAAGTCCTCAAGCTCTATGCCGACAAGGGCTGGCAGCCCATCGTGGCGCCGGAGATGGAGTTCTACCTGACCAAGCGCTGCGAAGACCCGGACTTCCCGCTGCAACCGCCGATTGGCCGTTCCGGTCGCCCGGAGACCGGCCGCCAGTCCTTCTCTATAGAAGCGGCCAACGAATTCGACCCGTTGTTCGAAGACGTCTACGACTGGTGCGAATTGCAGGAACTGGACCTCGACACGTTGATCCACGAAGACGGCACGGCGCAGATGGAAATCAACTTCCGTCACGGCGACGCACTGTCCCTGGCCGACCAGATCCTGGTGTTCAAGCGCACCATGCGCGAAGCGGCGCTCAAGCACGACGTGGCGGCCACCTTCATGGCCAAGCCCATGACCGGCGAGCCCGGCAGCGCGATGCACCTGCACCAGAGCATCATCGATATCGCCACCGGCAAGAACGTGTTCTCCAATGAAGACGGGACCAAGAGCGAGCTGTTTCTGCACCACATCGGCGGCCTGCAGAAGTTCATCCCCGAGCTGCTGCCGCTGTTCGCCCCTAACGTCAACTCGTTCCGCCGCTTCCTGCCCGACACCTCGGCGCCGGTCAACGTGGAGTGGGGCGAAGAGAACCGCACCGTTGGCCTGCGGGTTCCGGACGCCGGCCCACAAAACCGTCGGGTGGAAAACCGCCTGCCCGGTGCCGACGCCAACCCGTACCTGGCGATTGCCGCCAGCCTGCTGTGTGGCTACATCGGCATGGTCGAAGGCATCAGCCCAAGCGCGCCGGTGGTGGGCCGTGGTTACGAGCGCCGCAACCTGCGCCTGCCGCTGACCATCGAAGACGCCCTGGAACGCATGGAAAACAGCAAGACCATCGAGAAATACCTGGGTCACAAATTCATCACAGGCTACGTCGCGGTCAAGCGGGCCGAGCATGAAAACTTCAAGCGCGTGATCAGTTCGTGGGAGCGGGAATTCCTGCTCTTCGCCGTCTGATGCGCCGGGCGCGCCCTTCAAACGGCGCGTCCTCACCTGAAACATCTAGGAGATTGGTATGTCCAGCAACAACCCGCAAACCCGTGAATGGCAAGCCTTGAGCAGCGATCACCACCTGGCGCCGTTCAGCGACTTCAAGCAATTGAAAGAGAAAGGCCCACGGATCATCACCAAAGCCCACGGCGTTTACCTGTGGGACAGCGAAGGCAACAAGATTCTCGACGGCATGGCCGGCCTGTGGTGCGTGGCGATCGGTTACGGTCGCGATGAACTGGCTGATGCGGCCGCCAAGCAGATGAAAGAACTGCCTTACTACAACCTGTTCTTCCAGACCGCCCACCCGCCGGTGCTGGAACTGGCCAAAGCCATCTCCGATATCGCCCCACAAGGCATGAACCACGTGTTCTTCACCGGCTCCGGCTCCGAAGGCAACGACACCATGCTGCGTATGGTCCGCCACTACTGGGCGATCAAAGGCCAGCCGAACAAGAAAACCATCATCAGCCGCAAGAATGGCTACCACGGTTCAACCGTGGCCGGCGCCAGCCTGGGCGGCATGACTTATATGCATGAACAAGGCGACTTGCCGATCCCGGGCATCGTCCACATCGCCCAGCCTTACTGGTTCGGCGAAGGCGGCGACATGAGCCCGGAAGAATTCGGCGTGTGGGCGGCCAACCAGCTGGAAGAGAAGATCCTGGAACTGGGCGTGGACAACGTCGGTGCCTTTATTGCCGAGCCGATCCAGGGTGCCGGTGGCGTGATCGTGCCGCCAGACAGCTACTGGCCGCGCATCAAGGAAATCCTCGCCAAGTACGACATCCTGTTCGTGGCTGACGAAGTGATCTGTGGGTTTGGCCGCACCGGTGAGTGGTTCGGTAGCGATTTCTACGGCCTCAAGCCCGACATGATGACCATCGCCAAGGGCCTGACCTCCGGCTACATCCCGATGGGCGGCCTGATCGTGCGCGACGAAGTGGTCGCCGTGCTGAACGAAGGCGGTGATTTCAACCACGGCTTCACCTATTCCGGTCACCCGGTGGCGGCAGCGGTAGCCCTGGAAAACATCCGCATCATGCGCGATGAACAAATTGTTAAGCACGTGCACGACGAAACGGCACCCTATTTGCAAAAGCGTTTGAGGGAACTGGCTGATCACCCGCTGGTGGGTGAAGTTCGCGGTGTGGGCATGCTCGGTGCCATCGAACTGGTTCAGGACAAGGCAACGCGCAAGCGTTATGAAGGCCGTGGTGTTGGCATGATCTGCCGCACGTTCTGCTTCGAGAATGGCCTGATCATGCGCGCCGTCGGCGACACCATGATCATTTCGCCACCGCTGGTGATCAGCAAGGCCGAGATAGACGAGTTGGTGACCAAGGCGCGGCACTGCCTGGACCTGACTTTGGCGGCATTGCAGGGCTAAATGCTAGGCTCAGAACGCAGCGCCTGTCGGGCGCTGCTTCTGGGGTGTTAGAAAAGCGGGGCATTGGTTGAAAGCCGGCCCCTGAACTTGCCAGACTGTCGCCCTGTTTTGTCGCCCTTAGACGGGCTGCGAAACACGTTGTAATTAAAGAACGAACGTGGCCCAAAAAAGAAAAAATTGGAGCATGACCGAATGAAGGCATTAGGTTTGAAGAACGCTGGCAAGACCCTCCTGGCCTTGTCCCTGATGGGGGCCATGGCAGGCGCGGCAAACGCCGACGATAAAGTGCTGCACGTTTATAACTGGTCCGACTACATCGCACCGGACACCATCGCGAACTTTGAAAAAGAGTCCGGGATCAAGGTGGTCTATGACGTGTTCGACTCCAACGAAACCCTGGAAGCCAAGTTGCTGGCAGGCAAGTCCGGCTACGACATTGTCGTGCCGTCGAACAACTTCCTCGCCAAGCAGATCAAGGCCGGTGTTTACCAGGAACTGGACAAGTCCAAGCTGTCGAACTACGACAACCTGAACAAGTCCCTGCTTAAAGCAGTGTCCATCAGCGACCCGGACAACAAGCACGCCTTCCCGTACATGTGGGGCTCGATCGGCATCGGCTACAACCCGGAGAAGGTCAAGGCCGCACTGGGCATCGACAAGATCGACTCGTGGGACACCATCCTCAAGCCGGAAAACCTCGCCAAGCTCAAAGGCTGCGGTGTGAGCTTCCTCGACTCGCCAACCGAAATGCTGCCAGTGGCACTGCATTATCTGGGCCTGCCGACCGACACCCAGAAGAAGGAAGACCTCAAGCAAGCCGAGGCCCTGTTCCTCAAGCTGCGTCCTTCGATCGGCTACTTTCACTCGTCCAAGTACATTTCCGACCTGGCCAACGGCAACATCTGCGTAGCCGTGGGTTATTCGGGTGACGTGCAACAGGCCAAGTCCCGCGCGGCTGAAGCCGGTGGCAAGGTCAAGGTTGCCTATGACATTCCGAAAGAAGGTGCCGGCAGCTTCTATGACATGGTCGCCATCCCTAAAGATGCCGAGAACGTCGACGCTGCCTACAAGTTCATGAACTACCTGCTGAAGCCGGAAGTCATGGCGGGCATTACCAACAGCGTACGTTTCCCGAACGGTAACGAGAAAGCTACCGCGTTGGTCGACAAAGA
Source organism: Pseudomonas sp. F9001 (assembly GCF_013385435.1). Lineage (NCBI taxonomy): Bacteria > Pseudomonadati > Pseudomonadota > Gammaproteobacteria > Pseudomonadales > Pseudomonadaceae > Pseudomonas > Pseudomonas sp. F9001. The sequence goes on along the minus strand of NZ_JACAPX010000013.1, from coordinate 205,158 downwards.
CATCACCAGCGACCCAGGCATTTATCCGCCAGCGGACGTGCAAGCCAAGCTGTATGCCATTGCTGACTTGCCGGCTGCTACTCAGCGGGAAATGACCCGCAGCTGGACAAAAATCAAATCGGGCAAGTAAAGCCGCGTTGATACCTGTTTTGCTAACTGCCGCGATGCGCGCGGTGGTTAGCGAAACAATTAAATGACAGAAAGTTTTGCCGGATCGGTTTATCGAGGGTAAGTTGCGCGCCGGTTTTGTTGCCGGGCAACAACTTCGGGCCCAACTATTTAAGAGGACCTCCACTTGCCAATTTCTTTATTTCGCAAAGCCTTGCTGGTGGGTGCAGGTATCACGCTGGCTGTCAGCGTGCAGGCCGCCCCGACTGTGCATATTTATAACTGGTCGGACTACATCGGCCCGGACACCCTGGCCAACTTTGAAAAGGCCACCGGCATCAAGCCGGTCTACGACGTGTTTGATTCCAACGAAACCCTGGAAGGCAAGTTGCTCGCCGGGCGTACCGGGTATGACGTGGTCGTGCCGTCGAACCACTTCCTCGGCAAGCAGATCAAGGCCGGCGCGTTCCAGAAGCTCGACAAGTCGCAACTGACCCACTACGCCAACCTCGACCCGGCGCTGCTCAAGCGTCTGGAAAAGAACGACCCGGGCAACCAGTACGCCGTGCCGTACCTGTGGGGCACCAACGGTATTGGCTACAACGTCGACAAGGTCAAGGAAGTATTGGGCGTCGACCATATCGACTCCTGGGCCGTGCTGTTCGAGCCGGAAAATATGAAGAAGCTGGCCACGTGCGGTGTGTCGTTCATGGACTCGGCGGATGAAATGCTGCCGGCGGTGCTCAACTACATGGGCCTCAACCCCAACAGCACCAACCCTGAAGACTACAAGAAGGCTGAAGAGAAACTCCTGAAAGTGCGTCCCTACGTGACCTACTTCCATTCTTCCAAATACATCTCGGACCTGGCCAACGGCAACATCTGCGTGGCGGCCGGCTTCTCCGGTGATGTGTTCCAGGCCAAGGCTCGTGCAGCCGAGGCGGGCAAGGGCGTGAACATCGCCTATGTGATTCCGAAAGAAGGCGGCAACCTGTGGTTCGACGTGCTGGCCATCCCCAAGGATGCCACCAACGTCAAAGAGGCCCTCGCCTTCATCAACTATTTGCTGAAACCTGAAGTGATCGCTCAGGTCAGTGATTACGTCGGTTACGCCAACCCTAACCCAGGGGCGGACAAACTGATGGAGCAATCGATACGCACCGACGAAGCGGTTTACCCACCGCAGGCGGTTCTCGACCGGACTTTTGTCAACTTCGAGCTACCCCCGAAAGTGCAACGTTTGATGACCCGTAGCTGGACCAAGGTCAAGACGGGCAAGTAAGGCTTAACGCTCAAACTATCCAAGGCTGGCCCGCATTGGGCGAGCTGCACTCTTTTTATTCTGGGAGTTTCGTAAATGGCAGTTGCCTCCGGCGCCTATAAGAAAGCCCTCGAGGGCGACCAGACACCGAAAAAGGTGCTGGTCAAAATCGACCGGGTCACGAAGAAGTTCGACGAGACGATTGCGGTGGACGATGTGTCCCTGGAAATCAAGAAAGGCGAAATCTTCGCCTTGCTCGGCGGATCGGGTTCGGGCAAATCCACCTTGCTGCGCATGCTCGCAGGCTTCGAGCGCCCAACGGAAGGACGCATTTACCTCGACGGTGTGGACATCACCGACATGCCGCCGTACGAGCGGCCGATCAACATGATGTTCCAGTCCTACGCCTTGTTCCCCCACATGACCGTGGCCCAGAACATCGCGTTTGGCCTGCAGCAGGACAAGATCCCCAAGGCCGAGGTCGACGCCCGTGTGGCCGAGATGCTCAAGCTGGTGCAGATGAGCCAGTACGCCAAGCGCAAGCCGCACCAGCTGTCTGGCGGCCAGCGTCAGCGGGTGGCGCTGGCGCGTTCCCTGGCCAAGCGTCCGAAACTGCTGCTGCTCGATGAGCCGATGGGCGCACTCGACAAGAAGCTGCGTTCGCAGATGCAACTGGAACTGGTGGAGATCATCGAGCGCGTGGGCGTGACCTGCGTGATGGTGACCCACGACCAGGAAGAGGCCATGACCATGGCCGAGCGCATCGCGATCATGCACCTGGGCTGGATCGCCCAGATCGGCAGCCCGATCGACATCTATGAAACGCCGACCAGCCGCCTGGTGTGCGAGTTCATCGGCAACGTCAACATCTTCGACACCCAGGTGGTGGACGACGCCGAAGGCCACGCGGTACTCAAGTGCCCGGACCTGGACCGCGATATCTACGTCGGCTACGGCATCGCCACTTCGGTGGAAGACAAGTCGGTGACCTACGCCATCCGCCCTGAAAAGCTGCTGGTGACCACCGAAATGCCGACCTGCGAGCACAACTGGTCCAGCGGCAAGGTGCACGACATCGCCTACCTCGGCGGCCATTCGGTGTTCTACGTCGAATTGCCGAGCGGCAAGCTGGTGCAATCCTTCGTGGCCAATGCCGAACGCCGTGGCCAACGCCCTACCTGGGGCGACCAGGTGTACGTGTGGTGGGAAGACGACAGCGGCGTGGTACTTCGCTCATGAACATGAAGAAGTTCAAACGCCAGCTGCAACGAATAACCCCCGGTGGCCGGCATGTGGTCATCGGGATCCCTTTCCTCTGGTTGTTCCTGTTCTTCATGCTGCCGTTCTTCATCGTCTTGAAGATCAGCTTTGCCGAAGCCGACGTGGCGATCCCGCCTTACACCGAGATCTACACCTTCGTTGAACAGAAACTGCAGTTGGTGCTGAACCTGGCCAACTACGGGATGCTGGGCGATGACGAGTTGTACATCGCGGCGTACCTGGGCTCGCTGAAGATGGCGTTTTTCAGCACCATCCTCTGCCTGCTGATCGGCTACCCGATGGCCTACGCCATTGCCAGCGCACGCAAGGAAATCCAGACCGTGCTGGTGCTGCTGATCATGATGCCGACCTGGACTGCGATCCTGATCCGGGTCTATGCGTGGATGGGCATCCTCAGCAACAACGGTTTGCTCAACGGCTTCCTGATGTCCATCGGGTTGATCAACGAACCGCTGCAGATCCTCAACACCAACATTGCGGTGTATATCGGCGTGGTCTATTCGTACCTGCCGTTCATGATCCTGCCGCTGTACGCCAACCTGGTGAAGCACGACCAGAGCCTGCTGGAAGCCGCATCGGACCTGGGTTCGAGTACCTTCAACAGCTTCTGGAAAATCACCGTGCCGCTGTCCAAGAACGGCATCATCGCCGGCTGCATGCTGGTGTTTATCCCGGTGGTGGGCGAGTTCGTGATCCCGGAACTGCTGGGCGGTCCGGAAACCCTGATGATCGGTAAAGTGTTGTGGCAAGAATTCTTCAACAACCGTGACTGGCCGGTGGCGTCTGCCCTGGCGGTGGTGATGCTGGCGATCCTGATCGTGCCGATCATCCTGTTCAACCGCAGCCAAGCCAAAGAGATGGAGGGCAAGATATGAAGCGCGTCAGTTTCTCAAGCTTCATGCTGGTGGCGGGGTTGCTGTTCATCTACCTGCCGATGCTGATCCTGGTGATCTACTCGTTCAACGAATCCAAACTGGTGACGGTGTGGGGCGGTTGGTCGATCAAGTGGTACGTCGGCCTGTTGGACAACACCCAGTTGATGGGCTCGGTCGGTCGCTCCCTGGAAATCGCCTGCTACACCGCGATTGCGGCGGTGGCACTCGGTACATTGGCGGCGTTCGTGCTGACGCGCATCAGCCAGTTCAAGGGCCGCACGCTGTTCGGCGGCCTGGTGACGGCGCCGCTGGTGATGCCGGAAGTGATCACCGGCCTGTCGCTGTTGCTGCTGTTCGTGGCCATGGCGCAGATGATCGGCTGGCCGCAGGAACGTGGCCTGGTGACCATCTGGATCGCCCACACCACGTTCTGTTCGGCGTATGTGGCGGTGGTGGTGTCGGCGCGCTTGCGTGAGCTGGACCTGTCGATTGAAGAGGCAGCCATGGACCTGGGTGCGCGGCCGTGGAAGGTGTTCTTCCTGATCACCATCCCGATGATCGCGCCGTCGCTGGCGGCGGGCGGCATGATGTCGTTCGCGCTGTCGCTGGATGACCTGGTGTTGGCCAGCTTCGTGTCGGGGCCGGGTTCGACCACGTTGCCGATGGAAGTATTCTCGGCGGTGCGCCTGGGGGTTAAACCCGAGATCAACGCCGTGGCCAGCCTGATTCTGTTGGCGGTGTCGATCGTGACGTTCCTGGTGTGGTTCTTCAGCCGCCGTGCGGAAGAGCACCGCAAGAAAGCGATCCAGCAGGCGATTGAAGAAGCGGCTGCGGATGGTTGGGAGAAGCCGGCGGATTCGCGTCGGGCTCCAGCACCGGTCTAATCAGGTAGCCCTGAAGAAACCGGATCAAAAATGTGGGAGCGGGCTTGCTCGCGAAAGCGCAGTGTCAGTCACCGGATGTATTGACTGATCCACTGCCTTCGCGAGCAAGCCCGCTCCCACATTTTGATTGCATTCCAATTCGGGTTAAGCAGTCCAAGGCGACTTGCGAATCACCTCGACGAAATTCATCGGCTTGAACCCCGGCTCCTGATCCACCAGCACATCGGTCTTCACGTTGCCAAACGTGGTCTGCGGGCGATGGCGCAGGCCGTCGGCAAACGCGCAGATGATGCACTTCTTGAACCCTTCACCCCGTGGATGCGCATGCACCACCGCTTCGCGCTGCACGCTGGTAAACGCCGCGTACTCCATTCCCAGTACGTCCATTTCCACGCCCGCCGTCACCAGCGCCACGGTTGGACGCAAGTGCTTGGGCACCCCCGGTGTGGTGTGCAGGGCGATGGACAACCACACCTGTTCGATGTCGTCATCGCTCAACCCGTAAGGCTTGAGAAAGTCCGCCGCCGCGTTGGCGCCGTCCACTTCAAAGCGTTCGTCGTCACTGCGGTGACCTTCCACCAGGCCCAGGTCGTGGAACATCGCGCCGACGTACAGCAACTCCGGGTTATAGGCCAACTGCTGGCGCTCGCCGCTCAATGCGCCGAACAGGAACACCCGGCGGGAGTGGTGGTAGAGCAGGTCGGATTCGATGTCGCGGATGTATTCGGTGGTGGCCTTGGCCAGGGCGCTGTCCGGGATCTTGATGCCGGCGATGGTGGTGCTCATGGTCGTTCTCCTCAAGAAAGCGCCGGGGTTGGCGCCGATGAGTCCAGTCTGGTCGCGCGCCCGCGAAGGGGCCATCGCGGCGAGGATGCGATCCCGGCCAATGTGCCGCGATATCGCGCCAAGGCTATGCGCGATCAAATGTAGGAGCTGGCTTGCCTGCGATAGCATCACCTCGGTATACCTGATGGACCGCGTCGCCTGTATCGCAGGCAAGCCAGCTCCCACAGGGGTTTTGCATTTATTCAGTTGGAAAAAGGTGTTTCTATCCATGGGCAAAACCGTCGCCATCCTGATCTTCCCCGGCGTCCAGTCACTGGACGTGACCGGGCCCCTGGATGTGTTCTGCGAGGCCAACCGTTTTCTGCCGCCCGAGGCGCATTACCAGCTGGAGGTGATTGGCCTGGGGCACGGCAACATGGCCTGTTCCAACGGCTTGTCGTTGCAGGCACACCGGCATTTCAGCGAGGCCCTCGAGCCTTACGACTTGCTGTTGATGGCCGGCGGGCCGCAGCTGCCCTTCGAGGATTTCGGCCCGGTGTTCAATCAATGGCTGCGGGACGCAAGCGCGCGGGCGAAGCGCTTCGGCTCCATCTGCAACGGTGCCTTCATGCTCGCCCGCGCCGGGTTGCTGGACGGGCGCACCGTCACCACCCACTGGGGCGAAGCTGCCGATCTGGCCAGCTTGTGCCCATCGGCCCAGGTCGAAGCCGACCGCCTCTATGTGCAGGACGGCAACCTCTACACCTCCGCCGGGGTGACGGCGGGCATCGACCTGTCGCTGTACCTGCTGGCCCAGGACCACGGGCCGGAAGTCGCCCTCAGCGTGGCCAAGCGCCTGGTGGTGTTCACCCAGCGTTCCGGCGGGCAGTCGCAGTTCAGCCCGTTCCTGACACCCCACGCGCAAGCCACCTCGGCGGTGGCGCTGGTGCAGCTGTATGTATTGGCCAACCTGACGGGCGACCTGACCATCGCCGACCTGGCCAAAGCCGCCAACATGAGCGCGCGCAACTTCTCGCGGGTATTTGCCCGGGAGGCGCAGATCACTCCGGCGGAGTTCGTCGAGCGGGCGCGGGTGGATGCGGCGCGGGTGATGCTCGAAAGCACCCACGCACCGCTCAAGACCGTGGCGTATCAATGCGGCTTTCGCGATGCCCAGCACATGCGCAGTGTGTTCAATCGCCGGCTGGGCGTGACGCCGCAACAATTCCGGCTTAATTTTGCGGCGCCGGTTTGAGCGTGTCATAGGCTTCCAGGGCGCGCAGCGAGTAGATATACGCCGCGCCGGCATTCAGCGAGATCGCGGTGGCCAGGGTCGCGGCCACTTCTTCGCGGGTGGCGCCGGCCTTGATCGCCGCGTCGGCATGCACGCCGATGCAGCCGTCACAGCGGGTGGTGATGGCCACGGCGATGGAAATCAGCTCGCGGGTCTTGGCATCCAGAACGTTATTTTCCTCGGCTGCTTCCCCCAGCGCCATGTAGGCTTTGACCATCTTCGGGTTGCTCTTGCCCAGCGTGCCAAAGGCTTTCTTCACGGTAGGCAGCAAGTCGGACCAGTTATTGAACATCGTGTTAACTCCTGAACGGGTTGGGTGTGAAGCCAGTGTGCGCGGTTCAGGTTTGGCGCTTTTGTTCGATCCACTCACCTTTTTGACCGATGCTCGCAAATGAACTCCATCGACACCCTCATCGCATTGGCCAACCTGCGGGGCAGCCTGGACCTGCGTTGCCAGTTCCAGGGCGCCTGGGCCATGGACCACGAGCCCGAGCCGCTGGGCGTGGCGCCGTATCACATTGTGCTGGCGGGCACCTGCCGCGCCGAATTGTCCGGCGGGCAGCAGGTGACGCTGGAGGAGGGCGACATCCTGTTGATGCCCGGTGGCGCGACGCACCTGGTGCGCAGCCAGGGCGCGCGGGTAAAGCCGGTGGCGCAGACCGTGATCGAAGGCGGCTTGCTGCCGATCCATCGCCTGGGCGGTGAGCAGCCGGACGTGGACATGCTCTGCGGCAGCTTTCGCTACAACCGCCAGTCGTTGCTGTTCAGTGCGTTGCCGGACTACCTGGTGGTGTCCAGCCGGCAGTGGCAGGCCGATGGGCAGTTGGCGGCATTGATCGCACTGCTGCGCAGCGAGGCGGACGGGCAGCGGCTGGGGGCGCGGTTTTTCATTGATGCGCTGTCGTCGGCGTTGTTCACCCTGATCCTGCGGGCATGGCTGACGCAGCAAGCGCCGGTGGCGGGCACCTTTGCCTTGTTGACCGACAAACGCCTGGGCAAGGCCTGGCAGGCGATGCTGGCGGATCCTGGGCATGAGTGGACCATCGACAGCCTGGCCAGCGCCGCGTCGATGTCCCGGGCGACCTTCATGCGTGGGTTTGTCAAAGTAGCGGGCGTGTCGCCGTGGGTATTGCTGACGCAGTTGCGCATGGAGCTGGCGTTCAACCTGCTGCATCAGTCGCGGCTGAGCCTGACGGATATTGCCGCTCGGGCGGGGTATCAATCCCAGGCGGCGTTCAGCAAGAAATTCAAGGAAACCTACGGTGAGGCGCCGGGGCGGCTGCGAGCACGGTAGACGCAACAACGCAGATCAAAATGTGGGAGCGGGCTTGCTCGCGAATGCGGAGTGTCAGTCACCAGATGTATTGACTGATCCACCGCATTCGCGAGCAAGCCCGCTCCCACATTGGTTTTTTGTTTCTTCAGTTATTGCGGTGTCCGGGCCGGCAACAGCTTGAGCGTACTGCGGGTATTCGCCGTCACTTCCTCATCATTGAAATGCGCCTGCTCATACCCGCCTTCGATGTACGTTTCCGCCTGATCGGAATAGTGCTTGTCGAACGGCACACCACTCTGCCCGACCGGGTTGATGGTCAGCCCATGTGCGGCATCGGCGAAATCAATCAGGCGTCGGGTCGACGGCCCGTACGTCACCGGCCACGGCGCCGGGCCGATCTGTGCGGATTGGTTGTTGGGTACTTCATGGGTGCCGGGAGCGGCAAACGGGCCTACGTTGACGATCTTGTCCAACGGCTTCTGCGAGCCCAGTGGATGGCCGTGGGTCAGGGTGTGGGCCTTGCCCCATTGCCACTGCGATGGATCCTCACCAAAGGTCGCCTTGAGGTGTTGCAGGCTGTTGTCCCAGGCAAGCTTGACGGTCTCGGCGCGGTGGCCATCCCACCACGGCGAATCCGCTGAAGCGGCCAGGCGCGGCAAGGCTGCGTCCACTACCCGGGTGGTGAGCAAGGTCTTGAACATCCCATCGCCCAGTTTCGGGTGGAACGCCGCGTCAGTGAGGTTGAACAGGAACTGGTTGAACAGCGTGGCACTGGTGGAGTCCAGCGGGTAATCGCCTTTCCAGGCTGCCAGTTGCTCCACCAGCTTCAACTGCGCCGGGTCCTTGACCACGTCACGCAGCACCGGCAGCAGCGGTGCCAGCAGCCGTGGCCCGTAGGCGGTGGTGGTGCCGAGCTGCAAGGCCTGGCTGTTGTCCACGTCCCATTTCACGCTGTTGTCGCTCAGTCGCGCGTTCAACTGCTGGCCACGGTCTGCCAGGTTGTAATACCCGGGGATCGGCATGCCGGTGGGTGACGCGGGCTGGGCATTGGCGGACACCACATAACCGCGGGCCGGGTTTTCTTCCTGGGGGTTGGCGCTGAATGGGTAGAAACCGAGCTTGTCCGCCTGGGCGGTACTGCCGTCGAGGATAAACCCCGGGTTGACCCCGGCCGGGCGGATCGGCAATTGCGCCGCCGCCCACCAGCCGATATCGCCCTTGGCATTGGCCCATACGATGTTCAAGCCAGGCGCCTGGACCTTGGCCGCCGCCGCACGCGCTTTGGCGAGGGTATCGGCACGGTTGAGCTGATAGAAACCGTCGAGGATCGGGTTTTCGGTATCCAGGAATGCCCACCACATGGCAATCGGCGTCTTGCCGGCATTCTCGCCGAGCACGTCATTGATGATCGGACCGTGGGGCGAGGTGCGCAGCGTCAGGGTTACCGGGTCCTGGCCCTTGACCGCGATCTGTTGCTCGCTGCTGGTCATGTCCACCCACTTGTCGTGGTACCAGACCTGGTTGGGGTTGTCCGGCTTGACCTTCTCGGCGATCAGGTCGAGGTCATCGTTCTGGAACATGGTCAGGCTCCAGCCGAAATCCTTGTTGTGGCCCAGGAACGCCACCGGCACCAGCGCGTTGTGATAGCCGTAAAGCTCGAAGCCCGGCGCCGACAGCTGCGCCTCGTACCACACCGACGGCACCGAGAAACGGATATGCGGGTCACCCGCCAGCAACGGTTTGCCGCTCTTGGTGCGGCTGCCGCTGATGGCCCAGGCGTTGCTGCCTTCGAACTGGGGCAGGCCGTTGTCGGCCATGGCCTGTTCGCTCAACTGGGCAATGGCGCCGAGGTCTTTCCAGTCACCGGCCGCCAGGTTCAGCGCGCCCTTGGGCTGCCAGTCGAGGTCGAAGACCTTCAGGTAGTCGTTGCCCAACTGATCGCGTACGTAGGTCAGCAAGGGTTCGGTGCGAAAGGCTGCGGCAAAGCTGTAGGCCAGGTAGCCGGCGACACTGATGGTGTCTTCGGCGGTGAACGGGCGCTTGGGGATGCCCAGTACGTCGAACTCCATGGGTTTGGCGTGGCTGTCCTGATACTGGTTCACGCCGTCCAGGTAGGCCTGCAGGGCCTTCCAGGACGCAGACTCATGGTCCATGTGCTCGACGTAGCTCAAGGCGCGCTCGCGAATGCGCAGGCTGCGAAATAGCTTGTCGGTCTCCAGCAGCTTGGGCCCCAGCACCTCGGCCAGCTCGCCACGGGACAGGCGCCGCATGATTTCCATCTGGAACAACCGGTCCTGGGCATGTACGTAGCCGAGGGCGCGGTACAGGTCAGTCTCATTCTCGGCGCGGATATGCGGCACGCCTCGGTCGTCGTAGCGCACCGTGACCGAACCTTGCAGATGGGCCAGCTCCACCGTGCCCTGGCGGGTCGGCTGCTTGCTGTACACGTACCAGCCGGCGCCAACCATAAGGGCTACGAGCAGGATGGCCAGCGCGGTCAGGATGCGTTTCATGGGTTGTCCCTTATTAGTCGGTCACCGTGAAGATTCGGGCAGTTTAGTGGGTTTGGCGAGCGCTGCGGAAAATGCTCTCGGGTTCGTGCTCCCTGAACCTGAGCTGCATGAAGTGGGGGTTCTGAAGTGGGCCGCGGGTGGGCGGAGTATTATGTTTACTCTGTTACATGAAACCAGCGGCGCGATGATTCACCCCGTCATCCGGGCGCGCCTTTGCTATCACTTTCGGAATGCAATTTATGACAGATCCCAGCCGTGCACAGGTGCCTTATGCCTGCTGCATGGAAACGCCATCGCTGATCAGCAATTTTTTGCGATACCCGCCGGTGGGTTTCACTGCCCAGCTGTCAGCACAGGGACTGCCGTACTTTTTCACCCGGTTCGACCTGCAGACCACCGCCGACGATGAGCTGCGTAGCCGCCTGCGCAGTTGGCCGGGGTACCGTTTGTGGCAGTCATGGCTGCATATCGACACCTGTTTTATCGGCACCACGGTCAGCGAATATTCCCCGTTCCCGCTGAACGTACCGCCACAGGACATGGCGCAATGGCTGCAACAGGAGTGTGCACCGCAACGCAAGCTCACCATCGTCAAGGATGTGCCGCTGGATTCTCCGCTGCTCAGCGTTGAGGACAATCGCTATGCACACGCGTTGATCGAGGCCTGCACCGAGCGCGGATTCATCAATGTAGAGGGCCAGGCGCTGGCCTATGTACCGATCGACTTCAGCTCGACGGATGAGTATCTGTCGCGGTTGTCCCACAGCCGTCGCCGCAATATCCGCCGCAAGTTGCGCAGCCGTGATGAGCTGCGCATCGAGATCCTGGACACCGGCGATGCCCGCTTCAGCGATGAGCAATGGCAGCAGGAACTGTATCGGCTGTACAAGGCGGTGTACGCACAGAGCGAAATCCACTTCGACCTGCTCACGCCCGAATTCTTCATCCAACTGTTGACCGATGCCGACAGCGGCGGGCATGTGTTCTGCTACTGGGACGAAGACGAACTGGTCGGGTATAACCTGTGCTACCAGCAAGACGGCAAGTTGCTCGACAAGTACATCGGCCTGAACTACCCGCTGGCGCTGGAGCACAACCTGTACTTCGTCAGCTGGTTTGTGAACCTGGAGTTCGCCCTGGAAAAGGGCCTGCAGTTTTATGTCGCGGGGTGGACCGACCCACAGGTCAAATCCAGCCTCGGCGCCAAGTTCACGTTTACCCGCCATCTGGTGTGGGTGAGGAACCCGCTGCTGCGCAAAGTGATGAACCGTTTCCGGCACCATTTTGAAAGCGATACCCAGTGGCAGCAGGAGCAAACCGCATGAGCCAGGCCCGTCCCGCATTGATCCTCGATTTTGACGGGGCCGTGAATAACATTCCCGGCGCCCTTACCCTGCCGTTGCAAGCCTGGCAGGAGAAGATCCGTTTCGGCTGCCGCTGGGCGCAGTTCAAGGAGCTGGAGAACGCCCTGCACGCGCAGATGCCCAGCGATTACGGCTGTGTGTTTACCGGCAGCGGTGATTATCACCACCTCAGCCAGCTGTTGTTGAACCGTCTTCCCACCCAGCAAAAGATCCAGTTGATCATTTGCGATAACCACCCGGACAACATGCGTTATCCGTTTGGCATCCATTGTGGGTCCTGGGTCTACTGGGCCAGCCGCCTGCCGCAGGTCGAACACGTTCACGTGCTGGGCATTGGCTCGCCGGACATTTCCCTCAAGCACGCCTGGGAGAATCACTGGTCGCCGCTGGTGAAACGCAAGCTGACCTACTGGAACACCAACGTCGATACCCGTTGGTTGAACTGGATCGGCGCAGGCCGCAGCAATCGTGCATTCACCAGCGCGGACGAGTTGATGAGCGCGTTCCTGGCGCAGCTCGACCCTTCGCTGCCGGTGTATCTCTCCATCGACAAAGACGTGCTGAGCCCGCAGGTGGTGAATACCAATTGGGACCAGGGCGAGTTTCTGGAGAAGCATTTGAATGCGCTGATCGACGCCTGCCACGGCAGCATTATTGGCGCGGACATTACCGGCGACGTGTCCGCCTACCACTACCAGAGCAAGTTCAAGCGCTGGCTGAGTGCGTCGGATGGCCAGGAAGAGCTGCCGGAGAACCAGGTGGTGATCTGGCAACAGCAGCAGAATGAGCTGAATGCGCGCTTGTTGACCCGTATCGATCAAAGCTGGGCCTAGCGTTTGAGAATCCGCCGCAGATGATCCAGCACTTGCTCGAACAGCTCGTCCGTCAGCCAGTGGCTATTGCTGATCGACAGTGTCTGGGCGGCGAAGCTTTGCGCGCGGGGGATATCGGCGCCTTGCTGTAACAGCGGGGTGAGTGCCGGGTAGCCCGGCAATACGTGGATGAACAGGCGGGTCACGCCCAGGCCTGCCGTCCACAGCTGCGCCATCGCGGTATCGCGGGTTTGTGCGCTGGGCATCACCACCATCAGGAACGGCCAGGTGCCTTGCTGGCCCGGGCTGTCGGTCAACACCGACACGCCGGGCAAGCTGCTCAACTGCGCCACGCGACGCAAGGCCCGCAGGCGGCCTTGCTGCAAATGCTCGGGTAAGCGGGCCAGGGCTGCGGCGCCGACCTTCTGGCGATAGCCGCCGAGGCGGTGCAACGGAATATCGTTGACGGAAAAGTCGTCGCCTACCGCCGCCACTTCATCGCCCCGCGCCAACGCCGCCCGCAGCGGCTTGCCGTACACGTACCTCAGCCCGCGGGGCTGATACGCCGCAGCATAGCCCCACAGCTCGGCGCTGCGTTGCACTTCCCAGCGCAGGCTGAAGGGCAAGTCCTGCCGGCATTGCTGGTGCAACGCCTGATGCAGCGCCGGATCCCGGCTGAACAACACACCGCCTTCAGCCGTCGTCAGGCCTTTGCCCAGCGCCATGCTGAAAAAGCCGATGTCGCCTTTCAGTCCGACGCTTTTTCCATCATCCAGTGCGCCCATGGCTTGGGCGGCGTCTTCGATCACCGCAATGCCGAGTGGCTCGGCAATGCGCTTGGCAGCCTCCACATCCGCCACACGCCCGGCCAGGTGAGTGACGACGATCGCCAAGGTGTTTTGGTTGCACAGCTGCGCCAGCTGGTGTTCGTCCAGGTCGATGCTGCCGGGCTGCAGATCGCACGCCACCACGCGCAAAGGCGGGCAGTGATGGGCCGCCAGGGCCACCAGCGGGCAGGTATAGGCCGGCACGATAAGCTCGGTGCGCCCCGGCGTGCGCTGCTGCAACACCCGCAGCGCCATGATCAGCGCGGCGGTGCCGGAGCAGGGCAGGGCCGGCAGCGGGATGTCGAGCTGTCGGGCCAGGTCGCGGGCCAGGTCGCCCGAGCGGTTGAACAAGTCCTGCCAGCGCAGGGGAAGCCCCGCCGTTGGCGGAATCTCCCGCTGGCTGACAACGGGCGTCATGACGCCAGCGTCTGCGAGGGTTCGGCCTCGACGGTCTTGCTTTCTTTGTCTTCGCTGCGCGCCAGGCACAGGATGCCCGCAATGATCAGCGCGCCGCCGACGACCTTGGGCAGGGTCAAGGTGTCATTGAACAGCCACACGGAGATCAGCGTCACGCTGATCAGCTCCAGGTGGGAGGCCGCAAACGCCGGGCCCACCGGGGCGTATTTCAACAGCGTCATCCAGGTGAAAAACGCGCCGATGTAGCCCACGAATGCGCCGTAGATCCATGGCGCACCGAACACGCGGATCAACCACGCGGCGTCCATCGTCAGCGGTTCGGCATGAATCGAGGCGAACTTGAAACTGACCTGCGCCAAGGTATCGAAAATGATCAGCGACAGAAAACCCAGGATATAAAACCGTTTCATTACTCGAACCCCACGACGGTCACGCCACAGGCGATCAGCATGATGCCGATCAACCGCCATTTGCTCAGGCTTTCCTTGAACAGGAAACGCCCGGCAATCATGATCACGACAATATTGATGGAGCCCAGCATCACCCCGACCGACAACGGCACCAGTGTCAGGAAGGCCAGCCACAGCACGAATTCGAACACATAGCAGATGATGCCCAGCCAGATCCACGGACGCTTGAGCATATGGCGCCAGTGGGCCATGCCGTCATGCTCGGCGCTGGCGGAGGCTGCGGCTTTGAACGCCAACTGGCCGGACGTATCAACGATGACGTTGAGTATCCAGAGGATGATGGTTAATTGGCTCATGTGTTCCCGTGTCGTCTGCTTGTACGGCTAGTTGCTTACGATACAGGAGCGTGCCGATACAGTTGTTCGAGTTTGTCGAACGAACAGCGTCTGTTCAGCTTGCCGGGTCAGGGTGGAGACGTTTCCCCGTTCCACTCGCAATAACAGCCCACCGCCAGGGTGTGGGTCGCATTGACCTCGCGTCCGCCTTCGAGGGCTTGCAGGATCGGCTCGATAAAGCTGTTGCTGGAGTTACACGTCAACCCTTCGCTGTAGGGCCCGAAATACGCCAGCTTGCCGCTGCGGTCCCAGATGCCCACGGCAGGGCTGGCCGGCAGATGCTGGGCACCGGGCACGGCCTTGAGGGCCTTCATCGAGCCCAGGGTGGCGGGCAACTGCCCGTGGCTGCCGGCTTTCTGCAGGGAATAGAACTCCACGCCCTGGGGGGCGTACTGCTCGATCAACTCGCCAAGGTGCTGCTGGTTGCCGACATTGCAGGGGCAGGCGGGGTCCCAGAAGTGCACCAGGCGGATCGGGCCCGGGCCGGCAAGCTCGGCCGGCAGGCTCAGGCTGTCACCGGAAAACACCGCCGTATGCTCACTGAATGCCCGCAGGTAGCGTCCCTGGAACCAGTCATACGCCGCCCACAACACCCCGGCGCAAATGATCACGATCAGGCTGGCGAAGAGGGTGGTGCGGTAGGGCTGTCGCATTTGGATCAATCCTCGGAGGACGCGTAGCTTGCCATGCTTGCCCTGACAGATGAATATCGCGGCTCGATATTCATCTGTTCAATGCGTTGAAGCCACATTCTGGAAGTTCTTATGCCCGTTACGTTTGACCCTGATCATCTACGCGAAAGCTTGCGCCCACTGGTGGACGCGCAGCCGCTTTCAGCCGAGGCCCGGGTCTACCAGCGCTTCTACGGCCTGGACCTCGCTGCCCGCAAGGTGCCCGCGACAAGCCGCCTGGGGCGGTTTGCGGTGGATGGGTTCGACGTGGTCTGCCAGGTGTGGTGGCCACCGGTGCCGGTGGCGACGATGTTCCTGTTCCATGGCTTCTACGACCATATGGGCCTGTACCGGCATGCCGTGGACTGGGCGCTGGACCAGGGTTTTGTGGTGATCGCCTGCGACTTGCCGGGCCACGGCCTGTCCAGCGGCGAGCGGGCCAGCATTGATGACTTTGCGGTGTACCAGGACGTGGTGCAGGCGTTGTTTGAACAGGCCAAGGCGCTGCAGTTGCCGCAGCCGTGGCACTTGTTCGGGCAAAGCACCGGCGGCGCGATTGTGGTGGATCACCTGCTTAGCCATGGCGTCGACAGCCCGGCCCAGGGCAAGACGTTCCTGTTGTCACCGCTGGTGCGGCCCCGCGCCTGGGGCTGGTCGCAGCTCAGTTATTACCTGCTCCGGCCGTTCGTCAAAGGCATTGCCCGGCGCTTCAGCGATAACACCAACGACCCGCAGTTCAAGCCGTTCCTGGAGGCCGACCCATTGCAGCCACGGCAGTTGCCGACTGCCTGGGTGGGCGCCTTGGCGCGCTGGATCAAACGTGTTGAAGCGGCGCCACGCAGCACGCGGCGGCCGTTGATCGTGCAGGGTGAGGAAGACATGACGGTGGACTGGCAGCACAACCTGAAGGTGCTGCGCAGCAAGTTCGACCAACCGGAGGTGTTGATGCTGCCGCGTGGCAGGCATCATTTGGCGAACGAGATTCCGGAGATTCGGCAGCAATACTTCAGGTTTCTCACCGACCACCTGAAATAACGCAATCCAAATGTGGGAGCGGGCTTGCTCGCGAAGGCGGTCGATCAGTTAGCATAACCAGTGACTGGCACACCGTCTTCGCGAGCAAGCCCGCTCCCACAGGGTTACTGCGCCAGGCTCGAGGTGCTTTGGCCGACCGCCAGCCCGGCGCGAATCGCCGCCAGTGCCGCCTTGTAGTACGCCTTGCCCTCCGGCGACTCCGCGAACGTCGCGAACTCTTCCAGCTCCGGGTCGGACAAATCCCGGTAGACGTACAACAGCGTGTTGTTCAGATCGTTGCCGATCTGCTGCATCAGGCGCTCACGCTGGCCGTTCAACATGCCCTGTGCCTGACCGCCGCCCAACAGGCCGGGGATCATCTGGCTCAAGCTGTCGGCCGCCACGCCGGCAATCGCCAGGCTGACTTCAGCCCCGGCTTCCCGCGCAGGCAAGGCCTGGGCCAGGTGGCCGATGATCAGGCTGCGGGTGGCATCGGCTTCCATGTGCGGCAAGCCCTGGGCGTTCTTCGCCAGTTGATCGCGGCGGGTGGCCAGCAACTCGGCGGCGACAATCTTGCGGCCCAGCGGCGACTGGAAGAAGGCCAGTGCCGGCTTAGGGTCCGCCAAATTCTTGCGCAGTTGCGCTTCGGCGCGCTGGTCTACCGACTGGGGCGCGAAGCGTTTATTGCTGTTGTCCACCAGTGCCTGATACACCGCCGGCGGCAGGCTGTTGCGGTAGCGTTGCTGGGCGGCACTGAGGGCGTCATTAAAATGCGCGCGCTGGTCTGCCCAGCCGGCGACCTTGTACAACTGGTCATGGCTGTCTGCCCAGGCGGGCAAAACGCAGAACATCAGCAAGGAAAAAAACAAACGACGCATATGGACTCCTGTCAGTCGGCCACTATTGTCCGTGTCGGGCGTAGGATTTGTCGAGAAATCCTATCGGTCACCTGACTAAAGTGTATTCAGACGCTCGGCGGCTCTGTCGGATTCACAGGCGTATGGATACTATGCGCGCCATGCCCATACCCTCCGATCACCCGCTGCTGTTACGCATTGTCGATGACCTGGCCGCACAAGGCTGGTCGCAGCAGAATATCTTCCTGCCCGAGGCTCTGACCCTCGAACTGGCGGCTGAGTGCCAAAAACGCGCCGCCGAAGGTGAGTTGGCGCCCGCGGCGGTCGGACGGGGGCCGTCCCAGGAGATTCGCGAGGGCATCCGGGGTGACCATATCCAGTGGCTGGAGCCGGGCGAGGTGGTGGCCTGCGATAACTACCTGGAGCTGATGGACAGCCTGCGGGTGGCGATGAACCGTGGCCTGTTCCTGGGCCTGGAAGACTTCGAAAGCCACTTCGCGATGTACCCGCCGGGGGCGTTTTACCTCAAGCATGTGGACCGTTTTCGCGATGACGACCGGCGCATGGTGTCGGCGGTGATCTACTTGAACAACGCCTGGCTGCCGGAACATGGCGGCCAGTTGCGCATGTACCTCAAGGGCGACGTCGAATACGATGTGGTGCCCACCGGCGGTTGCCTGGTGGTATTCCTGTCGGGGGAAATCCCCCATGAAGTCATGCCCGCCACCCGCGAACGCCTGTCCCTCACCGGCTGGTTTCGCCGGCGGGGCAACGAGCCGTTTTGATGATGCAAAAGATTCTGGTCAGCCGCTGCCTGCTGGGGCACCGGGTACGCTACGACGGAGGGGCCAGCGGGCCTTTCGATCAATTGGCCGCGTGGCAGGCCGAAGGCCGGGTGGTTGCCGTGTGCCCGGAAGTGGCGGGTGGCTTGCCGACGCCACGGCCGTCTGCCGAAATCCCGGGCGGGCAGGGGATTGACGTGTGGGAAGGCCGCGCCCAGGTGCTGACGGCCCAGGGGGAAGACTTCAGCGAAGCCTTCCTCGATGGCGCCCGCCAGGCATTGGCGCTGGTACAGCGTCACAATATCCGCGTCGCCGTACTCAAGGCCAACAGCCCGTCGTGCGGCAATCTGCTGACCTATGACGGTACCTTCACCGGCGTGAAGGTCACGGGCGAAGGCGTGACGGCGGCATTGCTCAAGCGCCATGGGGTGCTGGTGTTCAGTGAGCTGGAATTGCCCGAAGCGGCAGCGGCCCTGGCAAAATACTCAAGCCTGACATAGATCAACATGTGGGAGCGGGCTTGCTCGCGAAAGCGCAGTGTCAGTCACCCGATGCTCAAGCCGAGCCACCGCATTCGCGAGCAAGCCCGCTCCCACATTGACCGATTCGTTTATTCGGCCTTTTTCACCGGCTTGCTCGCATCCATCCCGAACCACTTCTCCGACAGCGCCGCCAGCCGGCCATCGGCCTTCACTCGTTGCAGGGCCTTGTCCAGGCTGGCCTTGAACGCCGGGTTACCCTTCTGGAACGGAATCGCCAGGCTCAGCGTCGGGCCGACGTCTGCGCCTTCCTTCACCGGCAGCTGGCTGTCGCGAATCGCGTAGGGAATCAGCAGCCGATCACTGATGGCGGCATCGATCTGTTGATCGGCAACGTCCTTGATCGGCTGCCTGGCATCGGCATAGCTGCGCAAATCAACGCCCTCGGCGGTGCGCGCCTGCTCCACAAACTGGCTGCCCTGGGCCACGCCCAACGCCTTGCCCTTGAGCGCCGCAAAGCTGCCCAGCGGGCGCTGTTCCTGCTTGCGCACGATCAGCTGTGCGCTGGAGTAGCTGTAGGGCTCGCTGAAGTCGAAACGATCCGCCAGTTCAGGAGTCATAGCGATATGGTTGATGGCCACGTCGTACTTGGCGCTTTCCACGCCGGGCAGCAACTCGGCGGCATCGACGGTGATAAAGGAGGGGCGTACGTCCATTTCCTTGGCCAGCAACTCACCCAGCTCCACTTCAAAACCGGTGAGTTTGTCGCCTTCCTTGAAGTTGAAGGGCGGGGTGTTGGCTTCCATTGCGATGCGCAGTTCCCCGCGGTCAAATACATCGTCGATCAGTTCGGCATGGGCCAAGGGACTTGCAAGGGGCAGTAAAAGTAACAGGCCAGGCAGGAAACGCATGGTCGCTCCTAAAGAATTCGAATGAGCGAAGCGTTGTTCAGGCTCGCTTTGCTATGGTGTTGAATGCCTTGGACAGCAATTTGTCGCGAAGTTGTCATAACCCTACAGATTTCCCGGAAAAACTGGAGAAGTGAATGAAAGCCTTTTTGACCCGTGCAACCCTGGCCAGCCTATTGCTGGGCGCTTCGATGCTGGCGACCGCTGCTGATGGCATCCCGCGCAGCGCTCCACCAGAAGGTGCCAAAGTGTTCATCGTGTCGCCCAAAGATGGCGCCACCGTCGATAAAACCTTCACCGTGAAATTCGGCATGGAAGGCCTGAAACTGGCCCCGGCCACCAGCCAGGACCCGGGCACCGGCCACCACCACCTGCTGATCGACCAGAAAGAATTGCCGGATGCCAGCGTGCCGATCCCGGCCACCGACACCGTGATCCACTACGGCAAGGCCCAGACCGAAACCGAGCTGACCCTCACCCCAGGCAAGCACACGCTGCAACTGGTAGCCGGCGACAAACTGCACATGCAGTTCAACCCGACTGTAGCCTCGAAAGTCATCACGGTTAACGTCAAGTAAGATTTGTTCAGACAAAAAAAGGGAGACCCGAGGGTCTCCCTTTTTTATGCGCGTTTAACGATTAGAACAACACGCGGCTACGGATAGTGCCGTTGATGTGTTGCAGCTTCTCTTGCGCCAGGTCCGAATACTCGGCGTCTACGTCGATAACCACGTAGCCGACTTTCTCGTTGGTCTGCAGGAACTGACCGGAAATGTTGATGCCGTTTTCCGCGAAGACCTTGTTGATCTCCATCATCACGCCAGGGATGTTCTGGTGGATGTGCAGCAGACGGTGCTTGCCAGGGTGCGCCGGCAGAGCCACTTCCGGGAAGTTGACCGAGGACACCGACGTACCGTTGTCGCTGTACTTGACCAGTTTCTCCGACACTTCCAGGCCGATGTTGGCTTGGGCTTCTGCGGTGGAACCGCCGATGTGCGGGGTCAGGATCACGTTGTCCAGGCCACGCAGCGGGCTTTCGAAGATGTCGTCGTTAGAGCGCGGCTCTACCGGGAACACGTCGATGGCGGCGCCGATCAGGTGCTTGTCCTTGATCGCGTCGGCCAGGGCGTCCAGCTCGACCACGGTGCCGCGTGCAGCGTTGATCAGGATCCCGCCTTTCTTGATGGCGCGGATTTCCTTCTCGCCGATCATCCACTGGGTCTCAGCGGTTTCCGGTACGTGCAGGGTCACGATGTCGGACATGCCCAGCAGCTCGGTCAGGCTCGACACCTGGGTGGCGTTGCCCAATGGCAGCTTGGTCAGGGTGTCGTAGAAGAACACCTGCATGCCCAGGCCTTCGGCCAATACCGACAACTGCGTGCCGATCGAGCCGTAACCGACGATACCCAGCTTCTTGCCGCGGATTTCGAAGGAGTTGGCTGCGCTCTTGATCCAGCCGCCACGGTGGCAGGAAGCGTTCTTCTCGGGAATACCGCGCAGCAACAGGATCGCCTCGGCCAATACCAGCTCAGCAACGGAGCGGGTGTTGGAGTACGGTGCGTTGAACACCGCGATGCCGCGCTCGCGCGCTGCGTTGAGGTCGACCTGGTTGGTGCCGATGCAGAAACAGCCGACAGCTACCAACTTCTTGGCGTGATCGAAGATCTCTTCGGTCAGCTGAGTGCGGGAGCGAATGCCGATAAAGTGCGCGTCGGCGATCTTTTCCTTGAGCTGGGCTTCCGGCAGAGAACTGGTGATGTACTCAATGCTGGTGTACCCGGCGGCCTTCAGGACTTCGACGGCCGATGGGTGGACGCCTTCCAGAAGAAGGAACTTGATCTTGCTCTTATCGAGAGAAGTCTTGCTCATCTGCGTAAACCTGTATCCCGGAGAAAAATGGCAGGGAATCGGATCACGTAAGCTGACCCGGACGGCAGGAAAGCCGTCACCGCAGAACGCCCTTGGGCACTATCCTGCGGGGGCGGTATGCTAGCATACGTGCCCCGCTAAACACCCATTCCTGCGACGTGAAGCGTTCTCAGGATGACCATGAATTGTTCGAGAGTTCTGTCGATGACCCATCCTGCCCTGATTGATGAGCTGAAGACCCTGGTTGAGCCTGGCAAGGTCCTGACCGATGCTGACTCCCTTGAGGCTTATGGCAAGGACTGGACCAAGCATTTCGCGCCGGCCCCGGTGGCCATCGTCTTCCCGAAGACCACCGAGCAGGTGCAGGCCATCGTCCGTTGGGCCAATGAGCACAAGGTCGCGCTGGTGCCGTCCGGTGGCCGTACCGGCCTGTCGGCCGCTGCCGTCGCTGCGAATGGCGAAGTGGTTGTGTCGTTCGACTATATGAACCAGATCCTCGACGTTAACCTCACCGACCGCACCGCCGTGTGCCAGCCGGGCGTGGTCACCAAGCAATTGCAGAACGTCGCCGAAGAAAAAGGCCTGTACTACCCGGTGGATTTCGCCTCGTCGGGTTCCAGCCAGATTGGCGGCAATATCGGCACCAATGCCGGCGGGATCAAGGTCATTCGCTACGGCATGACCCGTAACTGGGTCGCCGGTATGAAAGTCGTCACCGGCAAGGGCGACCTGCTGGAGTTGAACAAAGACCTGATCAAGAACGCCACCGGCTACGACATGCGCCAGCTGTTCATCGGCGCTGAAGGCACCCTGGGGTTTGTGGTCGAAGCGACCATGCGCCTGGACCGGGCGCCGAAAAACCTCACCGCCATGGTGCTCGGCACCACCGATTTCGACTCGATCATGCCGGTGTTGCACGCCTTCCAGAGCAAGCTGGACCTGACCGCCTTCGAATTCTTTTCCGACAAGGCCCTGGCCAAAGTCCTCGGTCGCGGCGACGTGCCGGCGCCGTTCGAATCCGACTGCCCGTTCTACGCGCTGCTGGAATTTGAAGCGACCACCGAAGAAGTGGCCAACGATGCCCTGGCCACGTTCGAACACTGCGTCGAGCAGGGCTGGGTGCTGGATGGCGTGATGAGCCAGAGCGAAACCCAACTGCACAACCTGTGGAAGCTGCGCGAGTACATCTCCGAGACCATCTCTCACTGGACGCCGTACAAGAACGACATTTCGGTGACTGTGTCGAAAGTACCGGCCTTCCTCAAGGAAATCGACGCGATCGTCGGCGAACACTACCCGGACTTCGAAATCGTCTGGTTCGGCCACATCGGCGACGGCAACCTGCACCTGAACATCCTCAAGCCGGAAAACCTGAGCAAGGACGAGTTCTTCGCCAAGTGCGCCACCGTCAACAAGTGGGTGTTCGAGACCGTGCAGAAGTACAACGGCTCGATCTCCGCCGAACACGGCGTGGGCATGACCAAGCGCGATTACCTGACCTACAGCCGTTCGCCGGTTGAAATTGAATACATGAAGGCAGTGAAAGCGGTGTTCGACCCGAACGGGATCATGAACCCGGGCAAGATTTTCGCTGTTTAACAGTCCCTGAAGGAGTCGGTCCATGAGCTACCAGCACAAGTATGTCGACGGCACCAATATTCACTTTCCCCTGGGGAAGGTGGTGTGCATCGGGCGTAACTACGCCGAACACGCCAAGGAACTGGATAACCCGGTACCGACCGAGCCGCTGCTGTTTATCAAGCCCGGCAGTTGCGTAGTGGCACTGGAAGGCGGTTTTGCCATCCCTACCGAGCGCGGTTCGGTGCATTACGAAGCGGAAATCGCGGTGTTGATCGGCAAGCCGTTGTCGGCCAAACCGAGCCGCGAGGAAGTGCTGGACGCCATCTCCGGCTTCGCCCCGGCCCTGGACCTGACCCTGCGGGACAAACAGGCCGAGCTGAAAGCCAAGGGCCTGCCGTGGGAAATCGCCAAGTCGTTTGACGGTGCGGCGGTGATTGCCCCGTTCGTGGTCGGCAGCACTTTCCCGGATGTGACGGATATCGGCATCCGCCTGACCATCAACGGCGAAGTGCGCCAGGACGGCAACAGCGCGATCATGCTCAACCCGATCATCCCGATGATCCAGTACATGGCCGGCTGCTTCTCGTTGCAGGCCGGGGATGTGATCCTCACCGGTACGCCGGCAGGCGTGGGCCCGCTGAATGTGGGTGACGAGCTGGTGCTGGAATTGCCGGGTGTGAGCCGCTTCGAAAGCAGCGTTCGCTGAATACCTGGCGAAACGCGGTCAAAAATGTGGGAGCGGGCTTGCTCGCGAAAGCGGTGTATCAGTGACAGATTCAGTGACTGATACTCCGCATTCGCGAGCAAGCCCGCTCCCACATTTGATCTGTGTACTGCCACCCAATCGGGTTTTTGCATTTTTTTCACACCCCATCCGGATAATCCTCAGCCTCCTGCGCGCGGACCTTGTGATCCTGTGCTATCCCCTAAAGCTGACTTTCTGGAAAGCGTAATGGCCGTGCCTCTCCCATCCGTAAAACCCACGTTGCGTTCACGCCTTGCCATGCGCTGGTATTCCTGGCTGTTCCTCGCCGGCGCGATCATTTACGGCGTGGCCTGGGCGATGCACTGGGACGACCGCGGCGTGTTGTGGCTGGCGGAGGGCTTCGAAACCCCGGCCGAGCGCCTGGAAAGCGTCTGGCTCCCGGACTACCACGCGGTGATCGACGCCAAGCTGCTGCCCGGCATGGAGAAGGACGAAGCCTCGGACCTCGCCTATAACCCGCTGACCAAGACCCTGTTCTCGGTGATGGGCAAGAACCCGTTCCTGGTTGAACTGACCCTGCAAGGCGACGTGCTGCGCAAGATGCCGCTCAACGGCTGGAACAATCCGGAAGGCGTGACCATGATGGAAAACGGCCTGATGGCCGTGGTCGATGAGCGCCAGCACAGCCTGACCATCGTCAAGGTCGACCCACAGACCCAGCAGTTGAACAAAGCCGACTTCCCGTCCTATGACTTGGGCCCGTCCAAGGACCAGAACAAAGCCTTTGAGGCGGTCACCTGGGACAAGCGCAACCAACAGCTGATCCTCGGCGAAGAACGCCCACCGGCCCTGTTCACCTGGAAAAGCGACGGCAGCCAGACCCTCACCGGCGCCAAGCAAAAGCTCGCCAGCACTGAACTGGACATGCGCAACCTGTCGGCGCTGACCGTCGACCCGCGTACCGGCCACCTGCTGGCGCTGTCGGCGGACTCCCATCTGTTGCTGGAACTGGACGAGAAGGGCGAGCAGGTCAGCTTCATGACCTTGCTCGGCGGCTTCAATGGCTTGAAGAACACCATCCCGCGTGCCGAAGGTGTGACCATGGACGAGAACGGCACGCTGTATATGGTCAGCGAGCCGAACCTGTTCTATCGCTTCGAGAAGCAGGCGCAGTAGTTCGATTACGTCAGATTTTTCTCTATCTGCGGCATAAGCCAGACACCCGGGGCGTTTAAGTTTAAATTCAGGCGACCGTGATATTCATTCGCCAGTTTTTACTCTGAGCCCCGCCCGATGCGTCGACTTGCCCGCCCCAAACCTGCTTTTTTTATCCTGATCCTGATCGCCCTGGTGGCGTGCGGTGTGGTTGCCCAGCAATTGCGCCTGTTCGAGCGTGCCTGGTTCAACTGGCAATCCTGGCGCAATCCCGCCGGGGAGCACTCCATTGGCCTTGGCGATTACCGGGTGGCCCTGGAGGCGCAGGTGATCGACGGCCTCAACGATGATGTCTCGGCACTGACCTTTGATCCGGTGCGCAACAGCCTGTTTACCGTGACCAACAAGAACGCTGAGCTGGTCGAACTGTCCCTGGACGGCAAAATCCTGCGGCGCAT
Source organism: Pseudomonas sp. F9001 (assembly GCF_013385435.1). Lineage (NCBI taxonomy): Bacteria > Pseudomonadati > Pseudomonadota > Gammaproteobacteria > Pseudomonadales > Pseudomonadaceae > Pseudomonas > Pseudomonas sp. F9001. The sequence goes on along the minus strand of NZ_JACAPX010000013.1, from coordinate 180,196 downwards.
TGCGCTGGTGGGGTTTGGCGATGCCGAGGCTGTGGAGTACATCAGCGATAACACCTACGTGATCAGCGACGAACGCCAGCAGCGGCTGATCAAGGTCCACGTGGATGACGACACCCAATTTCTCGATGCCGCCGACGCCGAGCAAATGACCCTCGGCGTGCACCTGGGCGGCAACAAGGGCTTCGAAGGCCTGGCCTATGACTCGGTGGGCAAGCGCCTGTTTGTGGCCAAGGAACGCGACCCGATGCTGATCTACGAGGTCCACGGCTTTCCGCATTTCAAACCGGAAAAAACCTACTCGGTGCACGTGATCAACAACCCCAAGCGCGATGCCGGGTTGTTTGTGCGCGACCTGTCGAGCCTGCAATACGACGAGCGTAGCGGTCATCTGCTGGCGCTGTCGGATGAGTCATTTTTGGTGCTGGAACTGGATATCGACGGTCGCCCCCTGAGCAGCCTGTCGCTGCTCAAGGGGCGCCATGGCCTGAAGCAGCGCGTGCCTCAGGCCGAGGGGATCGCCATGGACAACGACGGCACGTTGTACATGGTCAGTGAGCCCAATCTTTTCTATGTATTCAAAAAAACCAAGTCTTGAGTCATGTGCAGAACAAATGTGGGAGCGGGCTTGCTCGCGAATGCGGTGTATCAGGCGCCATATTCAGTGACTGACACTGCGCATTCGCGAGCAAGCCCGCTCCCACAGGGGTTTTGCATTACGCCTTAAGGGTTTTTACGCCTTCCGGGGTGCCCAGCAGCAGTACGTCAGCCGGACGGGCCGCGAACAAACCGTTGGTGACGACGCCGACGATCGCGTTGATCTGGCGCTCCAGTTCCACCGGGTTGGTGATCTGCATGTTGAACACGTCGATGATGATGTTGCCGTTGTCGGTCAGCACGCCTTCGCGGTACACCGGGTCGCCGCCCAGTTTCACCAGTTCGCGGGCCACGTGGCTGCGGGCCATCGGGATCACTTCCACCGGCAGCGGGAACGCGCCGAGTACCGGCACCAGTTTGCTGGCGTCGGCGATGCAGATGAAGGTCTTGGCCACGGCCGCGACGATCTTCTCGCGGGTCAGGGCTGCGCCGCCGCCCTTGATCAGGTTCAGGTGTGCGTCGCTTTCATCGGCGCCGTCGACATAGAACTCCAGGTCGCTGACGGTGTTCAGCTCGTACACCGGAATACCGTGGCCCTTGAGCCGCGCAGCGGTGGCTTCGGAGCTGGCAACCGCGCCGTCGAACGCGCCCTTGTGCAGGGCCAGCGCATCGATAAAGCAATTGGCGGTGGAACCGGTGCCGACACCGACGATGCTTTTATCGTCGAGTTTAGGAAGGATTAAATCGACGGCGGCCTGGGCCACTGCCTGTTTGAGTTGATCCTGGGTCATGCGGGCTCCGGAACGGGCGGGGAGTAAAGAGGGGCGCGAGTATAACCCAACAAAACCTCGGTTTTCGTGTGGTCGCCCGGCCAAACGCTGGGTTAGACTCCTTGGCCCTGCCCAACCCGCCCAGTGATGCTTTCCGATGCTTGAACAGTACGTCAAAAAGATCCTCACCTCGCGCGTTTACGACGTTGCCGTAGAAACCCCGCTGCAGACCGCCCGCCAGCTCTCCGAGCGGCTGGGCAACAAGGTCTGGCTCAAGCGCGAAGACTTGCAGCCGGTGTTCTCGTTCAAGATTCGCGGTGCCTACAACAAGCTGACCCAACTGAGCGCCGAAGAACGTGCGCGTGGCGTAGTCACCGCTTCGGCGGGCAACCATGCCCAGGGCCTGGCCCTGGCGGCCAAGGTGCTGGGGGTCAAGGCCACCATCGTGATGCCCAAGACCACCCCCGAGATCAAGGTCGAAGGCGTGCGTTCCCGTGGCGGCAAAGTGGTGCTGCATGGGGATTCTTTCCCGGAAGCCCTGGCGTATTCGCTGAAGCTGGTCGACGAAAAAGGCTACGTCTACATTCACCCCTACGATGATCCGCACACCATTGCCGGGCAGGGCACCGTGGCGATGGAGATCCTGCGCCAGCACCCGGGGCCGCTGGACGCGATTTTCGTCCCGGTGGGCGGCGGCGGCCTGATTGCCGGTATCGCGGCCTACGTGAAATACCTGCGGCCCGAGATCAAGATCATCGGCGTCGAGCCGGACGACTCCAACTGCCTGCAAGCCGCCATGGCGGCGGGCGAGCGCGTGGTACTGCCGACCGTGGGCATCTTCGCCGACGGCGTGGCGGTGGCGCAGATCGGCCAGCACACCTTCGACATCTGCAAGGATTACGTGGATGAAGTGATCACCGTCAGCACCGATGAAATCTGCGCGGCGATCAAGGACATCTACGACGACACCCGCTCCATCACAGAACCTGCTGGCGCCCTGGGCGTGGCGGGTATCAAGAAATACGTCGAGACCCGTGGCATCACCGGGCAAACCCTGGTGGCCATCGATTCCGGGGCCAACGTCAACTTCGACCGCCTGCGCCATGTGGCCGAGCGCGCCGAGCTGGGGGAAGGCCGCGAAGCCATCATCGCCGTGACCATCCCCGAGAAACCGGGCAGCTTCAAGGCCTTTTGCGAAGCCGTGGGCAAGCGCCAGATCACCGAATTCAACTACCGCTACCACTCCGGGCGTGAGGCGCACATTTTTGTCGGCGTGCAGACCCACCCGGAAAACGACCCGCGCAGCGCGCTGATCGCCAGCCTCACCAGCCAGGGTTTCCCGGTGCTGGACCTGACGGAAAACGAACTGGCCAAGCTGCACATCCGCCATATGGTCGGCGGCCATGCGGCGCACGTCAGCGACGAGGTGGTGTTCCGCTTCGAATTCCCGGAACGTCCGGGGGCACTGTTCAACTTCCTTAACAAATTGGGCGGGCGCTGGAACATCTCGATGTTCCACTATCGCAACCACGGCGCCGCCGATGGGCGCGTGGTGGCGGGCCTGCAAGTACCGGCGGACGAGCGTCACCTGGTGCCGGCGGCGCTGGAGGCCATTGGCTACCCGTACTGGGATGAAAGTGATAACCCGGCCTACCAGCTGTTCCTCGGTTGAGCGACTACGCTGACTGGGCGGCCTTCAAGGAATCGAGAACATGGAAACGCTGACCACCCTTAAAGTTATCCACATCGCGGCCACGGTGTTGCTGCTGCTCAGCGGCCTCGCCCTGGCAGTGCTGGCCTGGCGCAAACGCAGCGCGGGGCCGGCCTATACCGTGCAGCGGCCGTGGGTGTTTGTGTGGTTGTTGATGGGCATTTGCGTGGTGAGCATGCCGTTCACCGGCTGGTGGCTGGCGCACCTGATCGGCTGGCCGCTGGGGCAAACCTGGATCCTGGGTTCCAGCGTGATCTACACCGTGGCGGCGCTGAGCTGGTTCTGGCTGGTGGTGCGGCTTAATCGACTGCGGCTGGGCGGGGCGGGGAGTTTGAACTTTACCGTGGCGCTGGCGGTGGTGAGCCTGGTGGGGTTTGTGGCGATTGCCGGGTTAATGGGTGCGAAACCCGTATGATCGTTCCCACGCTCCGCGTGGTAACGCCGCCCGGGACGCTCCGCGTCCCAAGAGCGGACGCAGAGCGTCCAGTGATGCATTCCCACGCGGAGCGCGGGAATGATCTTTAGCTGCGCAGAGTAATCACCGGCCAACCACGCTTCTCAGCCTCAGCCCGCAGATTCGGATCCGGATCCACCGCCACCGCATGCGTAACTTGCTCCAGCAGCGGCAGGTCATTCATCGAGTCGCTATAGAAGTAGCTGTCCTCCAGGTTGTACCCGGTCTCTTCCAGCCAGCGATTCAAGCGCGTCACCTTGCCCTCGCGAAAGCACGGGATATCCGTACTGCGCCCGGTGTAACGGCCATCCTGCATCTCGCATTCCGTCGCAATCAGGGTTTCAACCCCCAACCGCTCGGCAATCGGCGCGGTCACAAAACGGTTGGTCGCGGTGATGATCACCAGCTTGTCGCCCGCCGCCCGGTGCTTGGCCAGCAACTCAACCGCCTTGGGCAGCATGATCGGCTCGATGCAGTCGCGCATGTAGTCGCGATGCCATTCATCCAGCTGGGCCATCTCGGTGCGGCCGAGGATTTCCAGGCAGAAGTTCAGGTACTCGGCGTTATCCAGCTTGCCGGCCAGGTAGTCCTGGTAGAACTCGTCGTTGCGGGCCTTGTAGGCCACCGCGTCGAGAATCCCGCGTTCACAGAGGTAATCGCCCCAGGCGTGATCGCTGTCACCCCCCAAAAGCGTGTTGTCCAAGTCGAATAAAGCCAGGCGCATTGCAGTTACTCGCTGAAAAGTCTGTAAAAAGGCGTCCAGAATACGGTCTTTTCACAAGAGTGCACATAAGGTAAGCAGCCTCGTTGCCGCTGTATCAATCTTTGTGGAACAATGCGGTGACATGCGTTTGCGAGGTTGTTGCCGTGATCGACCCCGATGGTTTCCGTCCTAATGTCGGGATTATTCTTACGAATGATGCCGGACAGGTGCTATGGGCTCGCCGTATCAACCAAGATGCCTGGCAGTTTCCTCAAGGCGGAATCAACCCCGACGAAACCCCTGAAGACGCCTTGTACCGTGAGTTGAACGAAGAAGTAGGCCTTGAACGTGAAGATGTGCAAATTCTGGCCTGCACCCGAGGCTGGTTGCGCTATCGTTTGCCGCAACGTCTGGTGCGTACCCACAGCCAACCGCTGTGCATCGGCCAGAAACAGAAATGGTTTCTCCTGCGCCTGATCTCCAACGAGCAGCGGGTGCGGATGGATTTGACCGGTAAACCGGAGTTCGATGGCTGGCGCTGGGTCAGTTATTGGTATCCGTTGGGCCAGGTGGTGACATTCAAGCGCGAGGTTTATCGTCGCGCTCTTAAAGAGCTTGCCCCGCGCCTTTTAGCGCGCGACTGACGACGGAGTTCGACCCCGAGCCATGCTCAATACGCTGCGCAAGATCGTCCAGGAAGTTAACTCCGCCAAGGATCTCAAGGCGGCGTTGGGGATTATTGTGTTGCGCGTCAAGGAAGCCATGGGCAGCCAGGTCTGCTCGGTTTACCTGCTGGACCCCGAGACCAACCGTTTTGTCCTGATGGCCACCGAGGGCTTGAACAAGCGCTCCATCGGCAAGGTCAGCATGGCGCCCAATGAAGGTCTGGTGGGCCTGGTGGGGACGCGTGAAGAACCCCTGAACCTCGAAAACGCGGCCGATCACCCGCGTTATCGCTACTTTGCCGAAACCGGTGAAGAGCGCTACGCCTCGTTCCTCGGTGCGCCGATCATTCACCACCGCCGCGTTGTCGGCGTGTTGGTCATCCAGCAGAAAGAACGCCGCCAGTTCGACGAAGGTGAAGAAGCCTTCCTTGTGACCATGAGCGCGCAGCTCGCCGGGGTTATCGCCCACGCCGAGGCCACCGGTTCGATTCGCGGCCTGGGACGCCAGGGCAAGGGCATCCAGGAAGCCAAGTTCGTCGGCGTGCCGGGTTCGCCGGGTGCTGCTGTCGGTACCGCCGTGGTCATGCTGCCGCCCGCCGACCTGGACGTGGTGCCGGACAAGACCGTCACCGACATCGACGCTGAAATCATCCTGTTCAAGACCGCCCTCGAAGGCGTGCGCAATGACATGCGCACCCTCTCGACCAAGCTGGCCACCCAGCTGCGGCCTGAAGAGCGGGCGTTGTTCGACGTGTACCTGATGATGCTCGACGACGCGTCCCTGGGCAGCGAAGTCAAGGACGTGATCAAGACCGGCCAGTGGGCCCAGGGCGCGCTGCGCCAGGTGGTCACGGATCACGTCAACCGTTTCGAATTGATGGACGACGCCTACCTGCGCGAGCGCGCCTCGGACGTGAAGGACCTCGGTCGCCGTCTGCTGGCCTACCTGCAGGAAGAGCGCTCGACCACGTTGGTGTACCCCGACAACACCATCCTGATCAGTGAAGAACTGACCGCCACCATGCTCGGCGAAGTGCCGGAAGGCAAACTGGTGGGCCTGGTCTCGGTACTGGGTTCGGGCAACTCCCACGTCGCGATCCTGGCCCGGGCCATGGGCATTCCGACGGTGATGGGTCTGGTGGACCTGCCGTATTCCAAGGTCGACGGCATCGAAATGATCGTCGACGGCTACCACGGCGAGGTCTACACCAACCCCAGCGAAGTGCTGCGCAAGCAATACGCCGAAGTGGTGGAAGAAGAACGCCAGCTATCCCAGGGCCTCGACGCCCTGCGGGAACTGCCGTGCGTGACCCTCGACGGCCACCGCGTACCGCTGCTGGTCAACACCGGCCTGCTGGCGGACGTGGCACGTGCACAACAGCGCGGCGCCGAAGGGGTGGGCCTGTACCGCACCGAAGTGCCGTTCATGATCAACCAGCGTTTTCCGAGTGAGAAGGAGCAGCTGGCGATTTATCGCGAGCAATTGTCCGCCTTCCATCCGTTACCGGTGACCATGCGCAGCCTGGACATTGGCGGCGACAAGTCACTGTCGTATTTCCCCATCAAGGAAGACAACCCCTTCCTCGGCTGGCGCGGTATTCGCGTTACCCTCGACCATCCTGAAATCTTCCTCGTCCAGACCCGCGCGATGCTCAAGGCCAGCGAAGGCCTGAACAACCTGCGCATCCTGCTCCCGATGATCTCCGGCACCCACGAGCTGGAAGAAGCCCTGCACCTGATCCACCGGGCCTGGGGCGAAGTGCGCGACGAAGGCGCCGACGTGCCGATGCCGCCGATTGGCGTGATGATCGAGATTCCGGCGGCGGTGTACCAGGCTAAAGAGCTGGCGCGGCAGGTGGACTTCCTGTCGGTGGGCTCCAACGACCTGACCCAGTACCTGCTGGCCGTGGACCGCAACAACCCGCGGGTGGCCGACCTCTACGACTACCTGCACCCGGCGGTGCTGCAAGCCTTGCAGAACGTGGTGCGCGACGCCCATGCCGAAGGCAAGCAGGTGAGTATCTGCGGCGAGATGGCCGGTGACCCGGCGGCGGCAGTACTGTTGATGGCGATGGGCTTTGACAGCCTGTCGATGAACGCCACCAACTTGCCGAAGGTGAAATGGATGCTGCGCCAGATCAACCTGAGCCGGGCCAAGGAGCTGCTGGCGGAGTTGATGACTATCGACAACCCGCAAGTTATCCACAGCTCGCTGCAATTGGCGCTGAAGAACCTTGGGTTGGCGCGGATGATCAACCCGGCGTCTGCAAAGAGCCTCTAACCGGATTTCAGAGCCTGTCCCCAATCGAAATGTGGGAGCGGGCTTGCTCGCGAAAGCGGTGCATCAGTCAGCTTATGTATTGGCTGACACGCCGCCTTCGCGAGCAAGCCCGCTCCCACATTTGGTTTGCGTGAGGTTCAGATTTTGAGTTCAACTTCACCCAACTGTCCGCCATACGGCCCAAAACTGCGCTCCACGATATGCCGCGTCCCGTCGGCATTCACAATCAACGCCGTACTCGCCCGCGTCCCGTAACTGGGACTGGCAATAAACACACTCGACAGCAAACTCTCCGTCGCCAAGCCCACGCCGGTGTCCGGCAAGTCAGCAAACGGCGCGGTCTGCGGGTCGCTCAAAATCCCCAGCAAGGCTTCAGGCTGCGGATCGTCCAGCACTTCTGTCAGCGCCGCCTTGGCCTTCAACAACTTCGGCCACGGCGTATCCAGCCCTGCATTGGATAACCCATAAACCCCCGCCACCAATGGTGTCGGCGCAGATTCCTTGGCGTTGTAATGCCAAAGCTCGTCCCGTGTCCCGACCAGCAGGTTAAACCCGGCATATTCAATCGATCTGCCATTAACGTCGGCCAAATAGTCGTCAATCGACAGCGAACCGCTGAGAAAGCGCGCCACCAACTCACCCCGCGACTTGCGCGCCGGCGGCTGGTGCGGGTCACGGATATTGGTCAGCGCCGCAAAGCGCCCCTCTGCGCCAACTCCCAGCCAGGTCCCGCCCGCTTCCTGGTCCCTGCCCGCGTAAACATGGGGCGCATCCAGCCATTGGGCCAACGGCAAACTGGGCCGGGCATAAAATTCATCACGGTTGGCCGCGACGATCAGCGGCTGGGCGTGGCCCGGCCGCCAGGCGAAAACAATCAGGCACATAAGGCAATCCCTTTGTGTTTTGCCCACTCTACCCATAGAACCCTGTGCTTTGCATCCGTTAACATGCCGGTCTGTTTTCGGGGGCTCCCATGGAATTTCTGCTGTATTTGCTGCTGGGATCCTGCGCGGGCATGCTCGCCGGGCTGTTCGGCGTGGGCGGCGGCATCATTATTGTGCCGGTGCTGGTGTTCAGCTTCACCTTGCAGGGCTTCGATCCCGCGGTGCTGACCCACCTCGCTGTCGGCACGTCCCTGGCGTCTATTATCTTCACGTCGGTGAATGCGGTGCGTGAGCATCATCGGCGCGGCGCCGTGCGCTGGCCGATCTTCGTATGGATGGCCGTGGGTATCCTGCTGGGCGCGGGCGTTGGCGCGCTGACCGCCGAGGCGATCTCCGGGCCGCATCTACAGAAGATCATCGGTGTGTTCGCCCTGGTGATCGCCGTGCAGATGACCCTGGAGCTCAAGCCCAAGGCCAGCCGCCAGGTGCCGGGCAAGCTCGGCCTGACCCTGGCGGGCGGCGTGATCGGCTGGTCGTCGGCGATTTTCGGCACCGGCGGCGGTTCGTTGACCGTGCCGTTCCTGACCTGGCGCAGCGTGCCGATGCAGCAGGCAGTGGCCACTTCGTCGGCCTGCGGCTTGCCGATCGCCCTGGCCAGTGCGTTAAGTTTCATGATTCTGGGCTGGCATGATCCGCTGCTGCCCGATCATAGTCTCGGCTTTGTGTACTTGCCGGCGCTGCTGGGCATCGCCCTGACCAGCATGGTGGCGGCCCGTTTCGGCGCGCGCCTGGCGCACCGGTTGTCGCCGCGCTTGCTCAAGCGGCTGTTCGCCGGGCTGCTGTTTTGCGTAGGGCTGAATTTTTTGCTGTAACGCAGGCTTAATCGCGCACCGGCATGGTCCGATGCGCCATGACTATTGATTTAACGAGGAGTCGCAATGCTGCCTTACCCGCAGATCAACCCGGTGGCCGTGGCCATCGGTCCGCTGCAAATCCACTGGTACGGGTTGATGTACCTGATCGGCATCGGCGGTGCCTGGCTGCTGGCTTCCCGGCGCCTGAACCGTTTCGACCCGACCTGGACCAAGGAGAAGCTCTCCGACATGGTGTTCTGGATGTCGATGGGGGTCATCGTCGGCGGACGCCTGGGGTATGTGCTGTTCTACGACCTGCCAGCCTACATCGCCAACCCGACGCTGATCTTCGAGGTGTGGAAGGGCGGCATGGCGTTCCACGGCGGGTTTGTGGGGGTGATGATCGCCGCCTGGTGGTTTGGCCGGCGTAACGGCAAGTCGTTCTTCCAGTTGATGGACTTCGTCGCACCGTTCGTGCCGATTGGCCTGGGTGCCGGGCGCATCGGTAACTTCATCAACGCCGAGCTGTGGGGCAAGCCGACTGACGTGCCGTGGGCCATGGTGTTCCCGCCGTTCAGCGACCCGGCGCAATTGCCGCGCCACCCCTCGCAGCTGTACCAGTTCGCCCTGGAGGGCGTGGCGCTGTTCCTGATCCTCTACATCTTCTCGCGCAAGCCACGCCCAACCATGGCCGTTTCGGGGATGTTCGCGTTGTTCTACGGGATCTTCCGCTTTATCGTCGAGTTCGTACGGGTGCCGGATGCGCAGCTGGGCTACCTGGCGTGGGGCTGGGTGACCATGGGTCAGATTCTCAGCCTGCCGATGATCATCGCCGGCCTGGGCCTGCTGTGGTGGGCTTACAATCGCCCGCAAGGCATCAAGAACACCGCGCTTTAAATTCGAACGCCGGGGCCCGAGGGTCCCGGCTTCAACGATACAGGTATACACATGAAGCAATATCTCGAACTACTGAACGATGTCGTGACCAATGGCCTGACCAAGGGCGACCGCACCGGCACCGGCACCAAGGCCGTGTTTGCCCGTCAGTTTCGGCATAGCTTGGCCGACGGCTTCCCGCTGCTGACCACCAAGAAGCTTCACTTCAAAAGCATCGCCAATGAATTGATCTGGATGTTGAGTGGCAACACCAACATCAAGTGGCTGAACGAAAATGGCGTGCGTATCTGGGACGAATGGGCCACCGAAGACGGCGACCTGGGCCCGGTGTACGGCGAGCAGTGGACCGCCTGGCCCACCAAGGACGGCGGCAAGATCAACCAGATCGACTACATGGTCGAGACGCTGAAGACCAACCCCAACAGCCGCCGCATCCTGTTTCACGGCTGGAACGTCGAGTACCTGCCGGACGAGACCAAAAGCCCGCAGCAGAACGCCCGGGACGGCAAGCAAGCGCTGCCACCTTGCCACCTGCTGTACCAGGCTTTTGTGCATGACGGTCATCTGTCGATGCAGTTGTACATCCGCAGCTCAGATGTATTCCTCGGCCTGCCGTACAACACCGCGGCCCTGGCGTTGCTCACCCATATGCTGGCCCAGCAGTGCGACCTGATCCCTCACGAGATCATCGTCACCACGGGCGACACCCATGCCTACAGCAACCATATGGAACAGATCCAGACCCAGCTGGCGCGCACGCCGAAGAAGCTGCCGGAACTGGTGATCAAGCGCAAACCCACGTCGATCTACGATTACAAATTCGAAGACTTTGAAATCGTGGGCTATGACGCTGATCCGAGCATCAAGGCCGATGTAGCGATCTAAAAGCGATCTCGGTCCAAATGTGGGAGCGGGCTTGCTCGCGAATACGGTGTATCAGAAACACATTCAGTGGCTGACACACCGCTTTCGCGAGCAAGCCCGCTCCCACATTTTTTTGTGTACACATTCAATGCCCGTGGCTTCTGCCCACATGTGAGGGCTCAGCCTCGCTGGCCGCGACACTCCCGCTGACTTCCAGCCGCTGCAAAATCCCGCACTGATCCAGATCCGGCCCGCCGCCGCAGCGTTGGCGCAGGTCGAGCAACTGTTCCTGCAACGCCAGCAGCCCGTCGATCCGCGCCTTGACGTGGTGGATATGCTCGTCGATCAACGCATTCACGCTTTCGCACTGGTCCTGAGGACTGTCACGCAGGCCCAGCAGGCTGCGAATTTCCTCAAGGGTCATGTCCAGGCTGCGGCAGTTGCGGATAAACACCAGTCGTTCGGTGTGCGCCTGGGTGTACAGCCGGTAATTACCGTCACTGCGCGCAGGCGGCGGCAGCAGGCCTTCTTTCTCGTAATAACGGATGGTTTCCACCTGGCAATCCGTCAATTTTGCCAATTCGCCGATCTTCATCGCAGCAATCTCCAAAAGGATGCTTGACCCTATAGTGGCTACAGGGTCTTTACTTGGCAACAGGCACCTTTACGGACGCGACAGAATGAGCGATTCCATCCACACCCCGCACAAGCACGACCATGATCATGACCACGCGCACGATCACGGCCCCAAGCTCAAACCTGTGCAGAAGCACGACCATGCCAGCCATGGCGATTCCTGCTGTTCCAGCAAGGCCGCGCCGGCGCTGGTGACGCTGACCGAAGCCCCGACAGCGGGCTCGCGGCTGAGCACCTTCCGCATCGAAGCCATGGACTGTCCCACCGAGCAGACGCTGATCCAGAACAAACTGGGCAAGCTTGCGGGTGTGCAGCAGCTGGAATTCAACCTGATCAACCGCATTCTCGGCGTCACCCACGACCTGCCAACGACCGCGCCGATCATCGACGCCATCAAGTCCCTGGGCATGCAGGCGGACCCCATCGAAGAAGGCGTCGCCCCGGCTGAGCCGCCGGCGAAGAAGCACTGGTGGCCGCTGGCTGTGTCCGGCGTGGGCGCGCTGGGTGCTGAAGTGCTGCACTTCACCAACGCAGCCCCGACGTGGGTGATTGCCCTGGTCGCGCTGATCTCGATCTTCAGCGGCGGCCTCACCACCTACAAAAAGGGCTGGATCGCCCTGAAAAACCTCAACCTGAACATCAACGCCCTGATGAGCATCGCCGTCACCGGCGCGATCCTGATCGGCCAGTGGCCGGAAGCGGCGATGGTGATGTTCCTGTTCACCGTCGCCGAGTTGATCGAGGCCAAGTCCCTGGACCGCGCACGTAACGCCATCAGCGGCTTGATGCAGATGACGCCGGAACAGGCCACGGTCCGTCAGGCAGATGGCAGTTGGGTTGAACAGGAGGTTAAAGTCATTGAACTGGGCGCCATCGTGCGGGTTCGTCCCGGCGAGCGCATTGGCCTGGACGGTGAAGTCACCTCCGGCCAGTCCACCATCGACCAGGCGCCGATTACCGGTGAAAGCCTGCCGATCGAAAAGACCGTGGGCGACAAAGTCTTCGCCGGCACCATCAACCAGGCCGGCTCCCTGGAATACAAAGTCACTGCAGCCGCCAACAACTCGACCCTGGCGCGGATCATCCACGCCGTGGAACAGGCCCAGGGCGCACGCGCGCCAACCCAGCGTTTTGTCGACACCTTCGCCAAGGTCTACACCCCGGCGGTGTTCATCTTTGCCCTGGGTGTGGCGTTGATTCCGCCGCTGTTCATGGGCGGTGTGTGGTTTGAATGGGTCTACCGCGCACTGGTATTGCTGGTGGTCGCGTGCCCATGTGCACTGGTGATTTCCACCCCGGTGACCATCGTCAGCGGCCTGGCCGCCGCGGCGCGCAAAGGCATCCTGATCAAGGGCGGTGTGTACCTGGAGGGTGGCTACAAACTCGACTACCTGGCCCTCGACAAGACGGGCACCATCACCCACGGCAAGCCGGTGCAAACCGATTACCTGGCGCTGTTCCCGAACATGGAAGACAGCGCACCGGCTTTGGCTGCAAGCCTGGCCGGGCGCTCCGATCACCCGGTGTCCCTGGCCATCGCGAACGCGGCTGTGGACAAAAACCTCACCGTGCACACTGTGGATAACTTCGAGGCCCTGACCGGGCGCGGTGTGAAGGGTGAAATCAATGGCGAGGTCTACTACCTGGGCAACCACCGTCTGGTGGAAGAGCTGAACCTGTGCTCGCCGGCCCTGGAGAAGAAGCTCTTCGCCCTGGAAAAACAAGGCAAGTCCGTGGTCCTGCTGCTGGACAAGTCCGGCCCGCTGGCGCTGTTCGCCGTGGCCGACACCGTGAAGGACACCAGCCGCGAAGCCATCCAGCAGTTGCATGACCTGGGCATCAAGACCCTGATGCTGACCGGCGACAACACCCACACGGCCAAGGCGATCGCCGATCAGGTGGGCATCGACCAGGCCCAGGGCGACTTGTTGCCCACCGACAAACTGCAAGCCATCGAAGCGCTCTACGCCAAGGGCCACCGGGTCGGCATGGTCGGCGACGGCATCAACGACGCCCCGGCGCTGGCCCGTTCCGAGATCGGGTTTGCCATGGCTGCTGCGGGTACCGATACCGCCATCGAGACCGCCGACGTGGCCCTGATGGACGACGACCTGCGCAAGATTCCAGCATTCATTCGGCTGTCGCGGCAAACGTCGAGTATCCTCAAGCAGAACATCGCCCTGGCCCTGGTGATCAAGGCGATCTTCCTCGCGGTGACCTTCCTTGGGATGGCCACCATGTGGATGGCGGTGTTCGCCGACATGGGCGTGAGCCTGCTGGTGGTATTCAATGGTCTGCGCCTGCTGCGCAAATAGTCGATGAGAGGGTGGTGTGCTGAGTGCCGAGCTGAAGGCGTTTTACATGGTCGCCCGCCTGGGCAGCATTACCCAGGCGGCGAAAAAGCTCGGGCTCAGCCAGCCCACGGTGACCACCCAGATTCGTCACCTGGAAAGCCAGTACTCGGTGGAATTGTTCTACCGTGGCGGGCGCCGCCTGACCGTCAGTGATGAAGGTGCGCGGCTGTTGCCGATGGTCAAGGCGCTGTTGCAGCAGGAAGCGGATATCGAGTTTTTCCTGCGCAACAGTGGCCAGGTACAAGGGGCCTTGAGGATTGCCGCGACGGCACCTTATTACATCCTCGACCTGGTCAAAACCTTCCGCGAGCGGCTGCCACAGGTCGAGGTTTCGGTGGAGATCGGCAACTCCCAGCAGGTGCTGGAAGCGCTGGATGACTACCGTGTCGACGTCGCTGCCTCATCTCAACTGCTTGAAGACCCGCGCCTGATCCGGCGGGTACTGGGCATGGACCCGCTGGTGCTGGCGGTGCATCGCAATCATCCGCTGGCGGTACTTGAACATGTACCGCTGACCGCGCTGGCCGGGCATACCTTGCTGATGCGCGAGCCGGGGTCGACCACCCGTCGATTGACCGAAGAGATGTTGCAGGGCGCCGGCGTGAGTTACGGGCCGTTGCTGGAGATCGGCAGCCGGGAATCGATCCGTGAGGCAGTGCTGCGCAATATCGGCATCAGCATCATTGCCCGCCAGGAAGTGCCCCACGACCCGCAATTGCGCGTGCTGACCATCGAAAATGCGCCGCAGATTCCCGAGTATTTGTACTGCCTCAAAGAGCGAAAGGGCGCCCGGTTGCCGGCGGCGTTCCTGGGGTTGGCGCAGGAAATGTCCCCTCTCTGATCGTTCCCACGCTCTGCGTGGGAATGCCGGCCTGGACGCTCCGCGTCCGCTCTTAAGGTCGTGACGCGGAGCGTCACAGGATGTATTCCCACGCAGAGCGCAGGAACAATCTGTCGGCACAACCCAAATCCACCAATACCACTATCGCCACGTTTTGCCTTTCTGCCACAAGAGGGACGCATTGCCTGCCTAGGATGACCTTCATCAGTTTGATGAGGTGCCTCCATGAACACAGCCATGACAAACCCCGGCGCGCCAATGAAGGTGCGCGGTGTACAGAAACGCTTCGGCGCCTTCACCGCGCTGGATAACGTGTCCCTGGACGTCGCCGCTGGCGAACTGGTGTGCCTGCTGGGCCCGTCGGGCTGCGGCAAGACCACCTTGCTACGCTGCATCGCCGGCCTGGAGCGCCAGGACAGCGGCGAGTTGTACCTCGGCGACCGCGATGTTTCCCTACTGGCACCCCAGGCTCGGGACTACGGCATTCTGTTCCAGTCCTATGCGCTGTTTCCCAATCTCACCGTCGAAGCGAACATCGGCTACGGCCTCACCGGCAGTGGCCGTGATGAAGTGCGCAAGCGTGTCGGGCAGATGCTCGAACTGGTGGGTTTGGTGGGCAGCGAAAAGAAATACCCCGGCCAACTTTCCGGCGGCCAACAACAGCGTGTGGCACTGGCTCGCGCCCTGGCGCCGGCGCCGTCCTTGCTGCTGCTGGACGAACCCATGTCGGCCCTCGACGCCCGGGTGCGCGAGCATCTGTGCACCGAGCTGCGCCAATTGCAGCGCCGCTTGGGCATCACCACCCTGATGGTCACCCACAACCAGGACGAGGCCATGCTGATGGCCGACCGCATTGCCGTGATGAACAACGGCAAGGTCGAGCAGTACGCCACGCCCCAGGAAATCTACGACCGCCCGGCCACACCGTTCGTGGCCGAGTTTGTCGGCCAGGGCAACTGGCTGCCGTTCAGTCGCAACAGCGCCAGCCACGCCCAGGTTGGCGGCATGAATATGCGCCTGGCGGACAACGCAGGCGTCGCGAAATCGGGCCGTCTGTTCTGCCGCCCGGAAGCCATCAGCGTCAACCCGCCGGTGCATGAAGAAAACCTGTTCCCGGCCAAGGTCCGCGAGATCACTTTCCTCGGCAACCGCTGCCGCATGAGCTTCGAGCTGGACCAACTGCCCGGCCATCCGCTGCTGGCCGAATTGGCCCCGGAAGCCATGCCGCGCCTTGGCGCCCAGGACATCTGGGTCGCGCTGCCCCCGCGCAGCCTGCAGGTGTTTGCCTGAGATGGCCCGCGATATGACTCTGCCGATACCCGATAACGTGGCTCGTCAGGTTTCCCGTGCCGAACTCGGCGACCGTATTTTTGTAGTCGGCGGCAAGCTGCTCTGGCTCTGCCTGCTGGGCGTCGCGGTGCTGATGCCGCTGCTGGCGATCTTCTGGCGCGGCTTCAGCAGTGAAGCCGGGCAGGGCGGTGGCCTGGTGGCGGCGCGGGAGTTGGTCACCAGCGACAATTTCCACTGGCTGCTCGGTAACAGCCTGAAGGTTTCCGGCAGCGTTGCCGCCATCGTCGTACCACTGGCTTATCTGTTTGCCTACGCTTTGCAACGCACGCTTATTCCGGGCAAGGCGATCTGGCGCGGCATGTCGCTGCTGCCGTTGATGGCGCCGTCGATGCTGCCCGGGATTGCGCTGGTCTACCTGTTCGGCAACCAGGGCATGTTGCGCGGGCTGCTGTCGGACAACATCTATGGCTTCTGGGGCATCGTCCTCGGCGAAGTGATCTACACCTTTCCCCATGCCTTGATGATCCTGTTGTCGGCGCTTTCCCTGGCGGATGCACGTTTGTTTGACGCCGCATCGAGCATGGGCGCGAGTCCCGCCCGGGCGTTTCGCAGCATCACCTGGCCGGCGACGCGCCAGGCCGTGTTTGCCGCGTTTTGCCTGGTGTTCACTCTGACCATCACTGACTTTGGCGTGCCCGTGGTAGTCGGTGGCGACTATCAAGTACTGGCGCTGGAAGCCTACAAAGCTGTGGTCGGCCAGCAGCAATTCGGCCGCGGTGCCTTGATCGGCATGGTCCTGCTGCTGCCGGCACTGTTCAGCTTCGGTGTCGACGCCTGGTTGCGCCGCCGCCATGGCGACTCCATGAGCGGCCGCGCCCAGGTGTTCCAGCCGGCACCGTCGAAACTGCGGGATGGCTGCTACCTGGCCATCGTCCTGCTGATCTGCGCGATCCTGCTGCTGGTGTTCGGCATGGCGGTCTACTCATCCCTGGTGAAATTCTGGCCCTATAACCTTTCGCTGTCCCTGGCCCACTACCAGTTCGAAGACACGGCCGGCGGCGGCTGGCTGGCCTACCGCAACAGCATCACCATGGCCCTGTGCACCGCGTTGATCGGCAGCGTGCTGATCTTCACCGGCGCCTACCTGATGGAAAAGACCAGGGGCCAGAAGGGCCTGAACCTGGCGCTGCGCATGCTCAGCTTCGTGCCGATGGCGGTGCCGGGGTTGGTGCTCGGCTTGGGCTACGTGTTATTTTTCAACCTCAACGGCAACCCGCTGCATGTGCTCTACGGCACCATGACGTTGCTGGTGGTGTGCACCATTGCTCACTATTTGACCACCGCCCAAATGACCGCCACCACGGCCCTGCGCCAACTGGACGCGGAATTCGAAGCCGCCGCGCTGTCGCTGAAGGCGCCGCTGTACCGCCATTACCTGCGGGTCACCGTGCCGATCTGCCTGCCGGCGCTGCTGGACATCGTGCGCTACCTGTTCGTCTCGGCGATGACCACCGTCTCCGCCGCGATCTTCCTCTACAGCCCCGACACCATCCTCGCCGCCGTCGCCGTACTGAATATGGACGACGCCGGCAACGTCGGCGGTGCGGCGGCCATGTCGACCCTGATCCTGTTCACCTCGGCGGGCGTGTCCTTGCTGCTGGCGTGGGCCTCACGCGGCTTGTTGCGCCGCTCCCAGGCCTGGCGCCAAACCGCGCCCGGCCAATAATTCACCCATAAAGGAACTGCACCATGTTCAAGCCCCTGGCGTTAGCCGCTGCTGTGCTCACTGCGTTCAGCCTGAATGCCTTTGCCGCCAAGACCGAGTTGACCGTGTACACGGCCCTCGAAGCCGAGCAATTGAAGACCTACAAACAGGCCTTTGAAAAGGTTAACCCGGACATCGAGATCAAATGGGTGCGCGATTCCACCGGCATCATCACCGCCAAGCTGCTTGCCGAAAAAGCCCGCCCGCAGGCTGATGTGGTCTGGGGCCTGGCCGCTTCCAGCCTGGCGATTCTCGATCAGCAGGGCATGCTGCAAAACTACGCACCGGCAGATTTGAGCAAGATCGGTGCGAACTACCGCGACGCCGCCAATCCTCCGGCCTGGGTCGGCATGGACGTATGGGCTGCGACCATCTGCTTCAACACTGTCGAAGCCGAAAAGCAGGGCCTGAGCAAGCCGGTGAGCTGGCAGGACCTGACCAAGCCTGAGTACAAGGGCAAGATCGTGATGCCCAACCCGGCCTCGTCCGGCACCGGTTTCCTGGATGTGAGTGCCTGGTTGCAGACCTTCGGCGAGAAGCAGGGCTGGCAGTACATGGACGACCTGCACCAGAACATCGGCCAGTACGTTCACTCCGGTTCCAAACCCTGCAAGCTGGCGGCCTCGGGTGAATTCCCGATCGGCATTTCCTTCGAATACCCGGCCGTTCAGCTGAAGCGCCAGGGCGCACCGCTGGACATCATCCTGCCGAAAGAAGGCCTGGGCTGGGATATCGAAGCCACTGCCGTGATCAAGGGCACTGCCCACGCAGACGCGGCACAGAAACTCGCCGACTTCTCCGCCAGCCCCGCGGCGATGGAGCTGTACAAGGAAAACTTCGCGGTACTGGCCCAGCCGGGCATCGCCAAGCCGCAGACCGAGTTGCCGGCGGACTACGAGCAGCGGTTGATCAAGAATGACTTTGCCTGGGCGTCGAAAAACCGCGACAGCATCCTGACCGAATGGCGCAAGCGCTATGACGGCAAGTCGGAAAAACAATAACCACCGATCGTTCCCACGCTCTGCGTGGGAACGCGGCTCTGGACGCTCTGCGTCCGCTTTTGTAGTCGTGACGCGGAGCGTCACAGGATGCATTCCCACGCGGAGCGTG
Organism: Pseudomonas sp. F9001; assembly: GCF_013385435.1. NCBI lineage: Bacteria > Pseudomonadati > Pseudomonadota > Gammaproteobacteria > Pseudomonadales > Pseudomonadaceae > Pseudomonas > Pseudomonas sp. F9001. The sequence continues at coordinate 161,523 of NZ_JACAPX010000013.1, read as the reverse complement.
GGAACGAGAGGTCTTCATGACACAACTGCTGATCATCGGCGCCGGCATCCTCGGCCTGTCCCACGCTTATGCGGCCGCCAAACGCGGCCTCAAGGTCAAGGTCTTCGAGCGTAGCGCCACACCGCTGGGTGCTTCCGTGCGCAACTTTGGCCAGGCACTGGTCACCGGCCAGCCGCCCGGGCCGATGCTCGACCTGGCGCGGGAAAGCCGCGAAATCTGGGGCCAGTGGGCGCAACTCGCCGGCATCCAGCTCAAGCGCAACGGCTCCTATCTGTTCGCCCGCACCGAAGCCGAAGAGCACTTGCTTGAAGCCTTCTGCGCCGGTCGCGCGCAAGAACACGGTTATCGCGTCAAGTTGCTGCAAGGCGCCGCCCTGCACGAGCTGTACGGTGGCCAGTTCGCCCATCACCGCGCTGCGCTTCACGGCCTGGATGATCAACAACTGTATTCGCGCGAGGCTATCCCGGCGCTGATCAACTACCTGAGCCGCGAACTGAACGTGGAGTTTCATTTCTCTACCCTGGTCCGCGACATCGAGCCCGGCCAGGTACACACCACGGCCGGCTCCTTTCGCGGCGAGCAGATCATTGTCTGCTCCGGTCACGACTACCAGACGCTGCTGGCCGAGCAGATTGCCGAACTCAACCCGCAAATCTGCCGCCTGCAAATGCTGCGCGCCCGGCCAGTGGTGGAGTTGAACCTGCAACACGCGCTGCTGACCGGCCTCAGCTGCGTGCACTACGGCGCCTTCGCCGATTTGCCGGAAGCCGCGCCGGTACAGGCCGGAATTCTGCGGGATGTACCGCACCTGCATGAAAACGGTATTCACCTGCTGATCAGCCCGACACCCTATGGCGAACTGATCATCGGAGATTCCCACCATTACGGCAGCGATCCTTCACCGTTCAACGCCGAACAGGTGGACAACTGGATGATCGAACTGGCCGAACATACCCTGGGCTGCAAGATCCAGGTCGTGGAGCGCTGGCAGGGTGTCTATGGTTCCCGTGGCCCAGGGCCGTTTTCGTTCCTGCGGGCGGCGCCGGGGGTGAGTGCGGCGTTGATGCACACCGGCGTGGGCATGAGCGTTGGGCCGGCGATGGCGGAGCGCAATATCACAGAGTTGTGGGGGAGCGCGTGATGAACGCAGAGCAGGCAATCGCCGAGGTCTTCGGCCTTTACGAACAGCACGGCACGGCTGACTACATCGGCGAACCGGTCTCGCAGATCGAGCACATGTCCCAGGCTGCGCAGTTGGCCATGGCTGAGGGCTTCGATGATGAAGTGGTGCTGGCAGCGTTCTTCCACGATATCGGGCATATCTGCGGCCAAGGTGGCGAGAACATGGGCGGTTATGGTGTGGTCAGCCATGAACGGCTGGGCGCCGATTATCTGCGCCGCGCAGGCTTCAGCGAGCGGATGGCAAAACTGGTGGAATACCACGTGCAGGCCAAGCGTTATCTGACCTTCAGCCAGCCGGATTATTACGCACGCTTGAGCGAAGCCAGCCGTCGTACCTTGGGTTACCAGGGCGGCGTGATGACCGCCGAGGAAGCCCGGGCGTTTGAGCAGGACCCGTTGTGCGCCGTCAGCCTGCGCATGCGTCACTGGGATGAACAAGCCAAGGAAATGCATGTGCCGGTGCTGGACCTTGAAGTGTTGAAATCCAAGGCCCGGCAGTTGTTGGCGGCTTAGGTCTCGTCCAGGCGCTGGGCCAGGGCTTCGACCTGTTCCTGGCGTTCGGCCTGGCTCAATTTGGGGTGCGGGTTGAGGGACGACCATTGCGGATGAGCCCGGGCCTTGTTCAGGGCTTCGGGCAATTTGCCTTCGCGCCAGGTCTTGTCCTGTGGCGTGTCGACCTTGATGCTGTGGATCGCCGCATGGCCCCGCAGGTTCAGGGCCTTGAGCAGTTGCCGCTGGCGCAGGGCCAACAGGCGCAGCACGCTGTCGTCGACGGTCAGCTCGCGCTGGCCCTTGATCTTGCCCAGCAGGCGGCTGCCATAACTGCGGGCAGTTTGCAGCGCGCCTCCCGCGATGGCACCGGCGAGTGCGGCGGCGCCGAGGGTCAGGCCGCCTACGAGTAGATCCACACCTGCGCCGGCCGCCGCGCCGGCTGCGATTCCGCCACCGACCCGCACGCCCAGTTGCTTGAGGGTCTCGGGGTTGAACAGGTCATCGCCCCAGCGCCCGTCCAGCAGCGGTAGATCGCTGGCGGCGGCGTCCTGCGGGCGGAAGCCGAACAACTTGAGCAAGGCCTCCACGCAACGCTGTTCGCGCTGGCGCACGGCTTTGCGCAGTTCGCTGATGGCTTGCTGTTCTACCTCGGCTTCGCTGACCACGCTGCGGCGGCAGGCGGCGCAGTCGATCAGCAGTTCGGCGATCAGCCGCGCCGCACTTTGCTGGCGGGCCTGGCGCTGGGCTTCCTGATCAAGGATCAGCCGTTCCAGTTGCCCACGGGAGTTTTCCAGCAGCAGGGCGAGGCTTTCATAGAGCCGGCGCTCGCCGTCTTCCGGCGGCGCGACGCTGTCGAAACGCACCAGCGCGTGCAGGCCGAGGCGGGCGAGGGCTTCGCGCCAGTCCGGCTCGCGGTGGTCGGCGCTGCTGACAAAATTGAGCACCGGCAGCAACGGCTTGCCACAGCTGGCCAGCACTTGCAGCTCATCGCGGTACTTGGCCAGCACCGGCTCCCGGGCGTCTATCACATACAGCCCGGCGTCGGAGGCGAGCAGTTGGCGCAGCACCTTGGCTTCCTGTTCGAAGCGTTGCCGGGCCTCGCTGCCTTCCAGAAAACGCGCCAGCCGTGCCGGGCCGTCGAGGCGTTCGCCGGGGCGGTCCAGGCGTTCGAGGTAATCGAGCAGGGCGATGGCATCTTCCAGGCCCGGCGTGTCGTACAGCTCCAGCAAGGCTTCGCCGTCCACCGACAAGCGCGCACCTTCGACATGCCGGGTGGTGCTGGGACGATGGGAGACTTCACCAAAGCCGACGTCTCGCGTGAGCGTGCGCAGCAACGAGGTCTTGCCGACGTTGGTGTGGCCGACCACCGCAAGTTTCAGGGGCTTAGTCATGACCGGTCTCCAGCCAGGTGAGCGGCGCGCAATCGGCGAACGGTATCTCCAGTTGTTGCAAGGCCGTGTGCCAATCGCCCAGGCGCTCAGCATCCAGGGCCTGGCCGGCGGGCGCTTGCAGCAGCCAGACCCGAGTGGCGGTGGCGCTGCGGGCCAGTTCGGCAATCAGCGCAAGGCTGCCGCGATCCGGCGAGCGGCGTGGGTCGCAGGCGATGGCCAGGCGCGCGGGCGGGAAGCGGGTGAGTTGCTCCAGCAGCTTGTTGCGGGATTCACGGCTGTCGAGGATGCCGGCGTCCTTGACGCTGGCCGGGAGCTTCGGCGGCCATGGGCGCTGGTCGTCCAGCTCGATGGCCACCAGCAGGGCGCCGTCGCTTTCCAGTTCACTGACGCCGCCGGTTACGTGGTGCAACTGTTCGGGCGCCGCATCATTGACCCCAAGCCGTTCGCTGCTGGGCATCAGCCGTTCACGCAGTTGGCTGTAGCCGGGCAGGTTAAGGTCGAGGCTCAGGGCGGCGCGCCCGCGTTTCCAGCGCCACAGGCACAGCAGCGCGAGGATCAGGCGCGGCAGGATGCCGTATACCAGCAGCACGCCCACCAGCCAGGCGGCCCAGGCCTGGCGGGCGCTTTCGATATTCAGGGCGGCATCGCCGCTGGCGCGGATCATCTCGACAGTGGGCACATTGAAGCCGAGCAAGGCGGGCAGGGCGCCGAGGGTTTGGGTCACGGCGACAAAGGTGTCCGCCCGCAGGATGGTGGTTTCCCACACAAAGCCGTAGCGCCGGGTGGCCAACAGCGTCAGCAGGATCACCAGGGCGCTGAGCAGGGCCAGCAGCCACAGGCTGTTGACCAGCACACCGACGGCCCAGCGATTGAGTTTGCGCCGTTGCAGCAACAGCAGCAGCGCGGGCGCCAGTTGCGCGGCCTTGGCGTCGCGGGCGAGTTTTTCGCTGAGCCATAACCACAGGCGGCCGAGGCTGGCGCTGTGTTCACCGGCAAACAACAGGCCCAGGGCCCAGCTCAACAACAGGATCAGGTTCAAACCCAGCAGGCTGCCCAGGGCCCAGAACACATTGACCGGCGCCAACCCGTTGCCCAGCGCGGCAAACGCCAGGCCGGCGCCGCTGATAATGGCGACTGCCGCCAGCAGGATCAGCGCCAGGCGCGCACCTTGCAGCCAGCGGGTCAGGGCGGCGGTCAGGCCATCGCGTTCGGCCAGCCACAGCGCGCGGTTTTGAATGCGCGTGGGCAAATCGCCGCCGGCGCTGCGGGCCAGGCGATTGGCTTCCTGGTCTTCCAGGGCGCCCGCGTGTTCCTCGCGCAGGCGCACGGTCTCGGTCAGCCAGAGTGTTTGCAGGGGGTTCAGAGCTGTCACGCGCCGTCCTGTTGAGCCAGTGAGTCTGGAGCATAACCGCTGGAACGCCGGTTGGGGTATGCCGCGCGCGGCTCTGGTATTCTCGTCGCCATGAAAAAAACTCTCCCTTTAAGCCTGATCGCAGCCCTCGGTGAAAACCGTGTGATCGGCGTCGACAACAGCATGCCCTGGCATTTGCCGGGGGATTTCAAATATTTCAAGGCCACCACCCTGGGCAAGCCGATCATCATGGGGCGCAAGACCTGGGATTCCCTGGGGCGACCGTTGCCGGGCCGGTTGAACATTGTGGTCAGCCGTCAGACCGACTTGGCGCTGGAAGGTGCGGAAGTTTTTCTGTCACTGGACGCGGCCGTGGAGCGGGCTGAGGAATGGGCCAAGGCGCAGGGCGTGGATGAGCTGATGCTGATCGGCGGCGCGCAGTTGTATGCCCAGGGGCTGGAGCAGGCGGACCGCTTGTATTTGACGCGGGTGGCGTTGAGCCCGGACGGGGATGCGTGGTTTCCCGAGTTTGATTTGAACCAGTGGAAGCTGGTGTCGAATGTCGAGAATCCGGCTGAGGGTGACAAGCCGGCGTACAACTTCGAAGTCTGGGAAAAAGCCTAAGAGCATCGCAGGCAAGCCAGCTCCCACAGTTGACCGAGTATTACTGAAAAAACCGGTTCAATGTGGGAGCTGGCTTGCCTGCGATAGCGGTCTGTCAGGCCTGCGCCAATTCCGCATGCTCATCGGCATTGAGCAGTTCTTTATCCGTCTGCTGCATGATCTGGCTGGTAATCGCCCCCGCCGTCATCGAACCGTTCACGTTCAATGCCGTACGGCCCATGTCGATCAGCGGCTCAACCGAAATCAGCAGCGCCACCAGTGACACCGGCAAGCCCATCGCCGGCAGCACGATCAGCGCGGCAAACGTCGCACCGCCGCCCACGCCCGCCACACCGGCCGAACTCAAGGTCACAATCGCCACCAGGGTCGCGATCCACAGCGGGTCCAGCGGGTTGATACCCACGGTCGGCGCAACCATCACCGCCAGCATCGCCGGATAAAGGCCGGCACAACCGTTCTGGCCAATCGTCGCGCCAAACGAGGCGGCAAAGCCGGCGATGGACTGCGGGATCCCCAAACGACGGGTCTGCGCTTCAATGCTCAGCGGAATGCTCGCGGCGCTGGAGCGGCTGGTGAAGGCGAACGTCAGCACCGGCCAGACCTTGCGGAAGAACCGCAGCGGGTTGATCCCGGCCAGCGACAGCAGCAGGCCATGCACCACAAACATCAGGCCCAGGGCCAGGTACGATACCACCACAAAACTGCCGAGCTTGATGATGTCTTGCAGGTTGGAGCTGGCGACCACTTTGGTCATCAGCGCCAATACGCCGTACGGGGTCAGCTTCATCACCAGGCGCACCAGGCGCATCACCCAGGCTTGCAGGGTGTCGATGGCGTTGAGGACTTTCTGGCCTTTTTCCACGTCATCCTTGAGCAGTTGCAGCGCGGCAACCCCAAGGAATGCAGCGAAGATCACCACACTGATGATCGACGTCGGCTTGGCCCGGGCCAGGTCGGCGAACGGGTTCTGCGGGATGAACGACAGCAGCAGTTGCGGGATATTCAGGTCGGCGACCTTGCCCGCGTAATCACTCTGGATCACTTGCAGGCGCGCCATTTCCTGGGTGCCGGCCACCAAACCTTCGGCGGTGAGGCCGAACAGGTTGGTCAGGCCGATACCGATCAGCGCCGCGATTGCCGTGGTGAACAGCAGCGTGCCGATGGTCAGGAAGCTGATCTTGCCCAGGGACGAGGCGTTATGCAGACGGGCCACGGCGCTGAGGATCGAGGCAAACACCAGCGGGATCACGATCATTTGCAGCAACTGCACGTAACCGTTGCCGACCAGGTCGAACCAGCCGATCGAGGCCTTGAGCACCGGGTTGCCGGCACCGTAGATCGCGTGCAGCACCACACCGAAGATCACGCCGAGTACCAACGCAAACAACACCTTCTTGGCGAGGCTCCAGTTGGTTCGGCGGGTTTGTGCCAGGCCCAGCAGCAAGGCCACGAACACCAGTAAGTTGAGAATCAGGGGCAGATTCATTGAAGCTCCGTTGAGAAGGCAGCCAATCGCAGGAGCCTGCGATTGCGAACCGGCAAGCCTAACAGCTTGAAATATATTGATTTAATAACGTTATCGCATGGTGACTGTCGTTTTTGGAATAAGCGGGTGACGCGCAGGCGTATGGCATTGGCGCGATCACGACGAAAGCGGTCGCGCTCGGGCGATAACTGTCATACAGATTTGTTAGCGTCGATGTCTTTCACTCAGGGAGAAAACGCACATGAAGCTAGCGCCGAAACTGTTTGCCGCCGCGCTGTGCCTGGGCCTCGCGAGCCAGGCCTTTGCCGCCACCGAGTTGAAACACTGGCCGGCGGCTGCCGCCAAGCAACTGGACATGATGATTGCTGCCAATGCCAACAAGGGCAACTTCGCGGTGTTCGACATGGACAACACCAGTTACCGCTACGACCTTGAAGAGTCGTTGCTGCCGTACCTGGAAAACAAGGGCCTGATTACCCGCGACACCATGGACCCTTCCCTGAAGCTGATCCCGTTCAAAGACACCGCCGACCACAAGGAAAGCCTCTTCAGCTACTACTACCGCCTCTGCGAAGTCGACGACATGGTCTGCTACCCGTGGGTCGCGCAGATTTTCTCCGGCTTCACCCTCAAGGAACTCAAGGGCTACGTCGACGAGATGATGGCGTCGGGCAAGCCGGTGCCGGTCACCTATTACGACGGTGACGTGGTCAAGAACATGGAAGTGCAGCCGCCGAAGGTCTTCACCGGCCAGGCTGAGCTGTTCAACAAGCTGATGGAAAACGGCATTGAGGTCTACGTGATGACCGCCGCGTCCGAGGAACTGGTGCGCATGGTCGCGGCCGATCCGAAGTACGGCTACAACGTCAAACCCGAGAATGTCATCGGCGTGAGCACCTTGCTCAAGGACCGCAAGACCGGCGAGCTGACCACCGCCCGCAAGCAGATTGCCGCCGGCAAGTATGACGAGAAGGCCAACCTCGGTCTGGAGCTGACCCCGTACCTGTGGACCCCGGCCACCTGGATGGCCGGCAAGCACGCGGCGATCCTGACCTACATCGACGAGTGGAAAAAACCGGTGATCGTCGGTGGCGACACTCCGACCAGTGACGGCTACATGCTGTTCCATGACGTGGACGTGGCCAAGGGCGGCATCCACCTGTGGATCAACCGTAAAGACAAATACATGACCCAGCTCAACGGCATGATGGCCAAGCACGCTGCGGCCCAGGCCAAGGAAGGGTTGCCGGTGACGGCGGATAAAAACTGGGTGATCGTCAAGCCGGACGAGATTCAGTAAGACCGAGGCGCGGCCATCGCAGGCAAGCCAGCTCCCACATGGACCGAGTTCGCTCAGGCAACTCGGTCCATGTGGGAGCCGGGCTTGCCCGCGATGAGGCCGTCGGCAGCACTGCAAAACCCCAGCAAAAATAGATATCAATTGCGAACCAATCTCATCCTCTGCTAGCGTGCGCACTTCCTGAACATCCCGTTCTTCTCAAGGTAGTGCTGTGCTCTCCTGGAATTCGCAGATCGCGCGCCTGTTCGCGGAGCAGAAGAAGGCCCTCGAAGCCTTCGTCACCCGCCGCACCGGCAGTGCCCAGGTGGCCGCCGACCTGACCCAGGAATCGTTCCTGCGCCTGGCCCGGCTGGACTCCGGCGAGAAGATCGACAACCTCCCGGCCTTCCTCTTCACCATCGCCAGTAACCTGGTGCGCGACCACCAGCGCCAGGCCATCCGCCGCGAGCGCCTGGATGCCGGCGAACCCAGCGAAGAACTGCCCTGCAGCAACCCAAGTGCCGACGAGCAATTGGCTGCCTATCAACAGGAGCAACTGATGCAGGACGCGATCCTGGCGCTGCCCGAAGCGACTCGGCAGATCTTCCTGCTTTATCATGTCGACGAACTTTCCTACCGCGAGATTGGCGAACGCCTGTCGATCACCCCGCGCAGTGTGGAATACCAATTGCGTCGGGCCTTGATCGAATGCCGTGCCTTTATCAAGGCGCGACTGGCCTGTGATGAACAAGGACGCCGGTCATGAGCGCCGCACCCACTGCCGACGAGTTGTTTGCCGAAGCGTCCGGCTGGTATTTCCGTCTTCAGGCTGAAGACGTCACGGCGGCTGAAATCGAAGCGTTTTCCGCATGGCTCGGGCAGGGTGCCGCCCAGGATGATGCGTGGCAGGAAGTCCAGGCGATGCTGGGTGGCCTGCGCGAGCCAGCGCGGGTGATTCGTCGGGCCGAGCAAGCGGCCTGGCGCAAGCCGGCGCGCCGTTGGGCCTGTGCTGCCGCTATGTTACTGGCCGTCGGCCTGACGCTGCAGAACACGCCATGGCTGGATCGCCTGCGGGCTGACTACGCCACCGGCACCGGCGAGTCGCGCACCGTGGAACTGGCGGACGGCTCGCAGCTGCAACTCAACACCGACAGCGCTGTGCAGATCCGCATGAGCGCCGGTGAACGCCAGGTTCGCCTGTTGCGGGGCGAAGGATTTTTCAGCGTGACCAAGGATCCATCGCGGCCTTTCGTGGTGCAGTCCGGTGACGGTTGGGTGAAGGTAGTGGGTACGCAGTTCAGCGTTGCTCGCCGCGATGCGCAGACTCAGGTGCAAGTCGCCCAGGGCAAGGTTCAGGTCAGCTCCGGCGTGGGTGAGCCGGTGTACCTGGAGCCGGGGCGAGCGGTGGAGTATCAGGATCAACGCTTGGCCGCAGTCCACGCGTTCGACCCTGCCAGCGGGTTTGCCTGGCGCCAGCGGCAACTGGTGTTTCGCCAGCAGCCACTGTCTGAAGTGGTGGCCGAACTGAATCGCTACTGGCCGGGCAAGACCCTGGTGTTTGGCGATGCATTGCGCGATCGCGTGGTGTCCGGCGTATTCGAGATCGATAAACCTGACGCGGTCATCAAGGCCCTGGAATACACCCTCAACCTGCGTGCCGAGCATTACACCCCGTATTTGCTGGTGTTGCGCGAAGGCAAAGCGTCCTAGGCGAATCTTTTTCAAAAATCTTTCAGGGTTTCTCCCCAAGCCATCGTCCTTGATCACTGAGGCGTAAATAGTAAGCACTCTCAAGTAGTGCCGCGCCCGTTCACTGATTTTTGCACCGGGGAGCATCACCCATGGCACACCGATTCGCCGCACGGCCCTTGCTGGCGCTGGCCATTTCCTTGGCTTGCGGCACTGCGCCATTGTCTCTGCAGGCCGCCGAGACCACTCAGGCCCAGACCTACCGCTTCGATATTCCGGGACAAAGCCTGGATGGCGCATTGGCGGCGTTTTCGGCGGTGACGCGGGTTCAGGTGTTGGTGCCCAGTGAGTTGACCCAAGGTGTGGCATCGCCCGGCGTCAGTGGCAGCCTGGGGCAACGGGACGCTCTGGCGCGGTTGCTCGCGGGAACGGGTTTGAGTGCGGCCTTTATCAACGCCGATACCGTGACCCTGGAAAAGCGTGTGGCATCAGGCACAGCCCTTGAAGTGGGCGCAACCACCATCAGCGCCGAGCAGCTTGGGACGACAACCGAAGGCACCGGCTCCTACACCACCGGCGCGGTGACCATCGGCAAGGGTGAGCAGAAACTCAAGGATATCCCGCAATCGGTCAGCGTCATGACCCGCAAGCAGATGGATGACCAGAACACCACCAAGCTCTCCGAAGTGGTCAAGCGCACCCCGGGCCTGACGGCGACCAAATCACCCGGCCCCGGCATGTTCATCTTTTCCCGTGGCTTCGAAGTGGGCACCCTGCAATACGACGGTGTTGGCATCCCGCGTAACACCTACGCGCTGGGCAGCTACCTCACTGAAAACATGGCGATCTACGACCGTGTAGAGACGCTGCGCGGCCCAGCCGCCTTGCTACAGGGCGCCAACAGCCCCGGTGGCACCATGAACCTGGTGCGCAAGCGCGGCCAGGAGGCGCCGACAGTCACCATCACCGCCAAGGCAGGCTCCTGGGACCACTATGGCACCCAAGTCGATGCCGGCGGCCCGCTGAACGCCGAGGGCACGTTGCGCGGCCGCTTTGTGGCGGATTACGACACCACCCACTCGTTTGTCGACTACGCCGGCAGCTGGAACCAGACGGTGTATGCCGCCGTCGACTACGACTTCACCCCCGACACTACCGTCGGCGTGGGCATCAGCAACCAGAAAGGTCACTCTCGCCCGAACTTCATGTCTTTGCCGCGTTATGCCAATGGCAGCGACATCGGCCTTGCGCGCTCGACCTTTGTCGGTGCCAGCTGGAACCGTAGCGTCAACAACCAGACCCAAGTGTTCGCCGACCTGGAACATCGCTTCAACGACGACTGGAAACTGAAAGCCGCCGTGGTGGCCATGGATGAACACAACGACGCCACTTATCAGGCGACGTGGGACGAGATCCCCAATCCGGGCAGCACCGGCAACGTGCGTTATGTGGACTGGGTCACCGACTTCAACAACAAGAGCCGTGGGGTGGACGTCTACGTCAACGGCAAGTTCGAGACCCTTGGGTTCCGCCAGGAACTCGTGCTGGGCGCCAACTACTCGAAGCTTACGACCCACGACCTGTACGCCCGGGATGCCACCGACGGTGCGGATATCTTCAACATCGACCACAACCGTGTGCAGCGCGACAAATATCAATTATTCCAGGACGGCTCCGGGTCAAAGAACTGGTATGACATTCGCCAGAAAGGCATCTACGGCACTTGGCGCGTCCAGTTGCTGGACCCGCTGACCCTGATCGTTGGCGCCCGTACCAGTTGGTATGACTTTTCCTATATCGACCAAAGCGGTTTCCAGGGTGTGTACGACGCCCCTACTCAAAGCACCACCCAGACCACTGGCCGGGTCACGCCGTACGCAGGCCTGGTGTATGCCCTCAATGACCAATGGTCGGCCTACGCCAGCTATGCCGATGCATTCGAACCCCAGACCAACCTGACTACGTCCGGCAGCATGCTCAAGCCTATCGAGGGCAAGAATTACGAACTGGGCCTCAAAGGTGAATTGGCCGATGGTCGTCTCAATACCTCGTTTGCGATCTTCCGCTACGACCAGGAAAACCGTGGCGTGCAGGACCTGCAAGGGCCGATGAATTGTGGTGGCTGGTACTGCTCGGTCGCGTCGGGCAAGGTCCGCAGCCAGGGCTTTGAAGCCACCTTGAGCGGTGAGGTGCTGCCTGGTCTGCAACTGGCATCCAGTTACACCTACAACACCACCAAGTTCCTCAAGGACAATACTTACGAAGGCAAGATCTTCAGCACCTGGACCCCGAAGCACCTGCTCAAGGTGTGGGGTGATTACCAGTTGCCGGGTGACTGGGAGAAAGTCAGCGTCGGCGCCGGCGTTACCGCGCAAAGCAGCACTGAATCCTATGACCGCAACTTCAGTGTGCCGGGCAACGCCCTCTGGGATTCGCGGGTGGCCTACAAAATCAATCAGGAATTCACCGTGGCGGCGAACCTGAACAATATGTTCGACAAGAAGTACTACATCCCTGCGTACAACGCGACCTGGGGCAGCAACTACTATGGCGATCCGCGTAATGTGATGTTCACCATGACCTATACGCCGCAGTTCTGATTCAACCAGGCAAAAAAATGCCCCGCACATGGCGGGGCATTTTTATGGGCGAGGTTTACAGACCGTCAAGCATCGCCTTGTTACGCACAGCACCCTTGTCGGCACTGGTGGCCAGCAGGGCATAAGCCTTCAACGCGGTGGTGACTTTGCGCGGACGCTTCTCCACCGGCTTCCAGCCTTTCTTGTCCTGCTCGACCCGGCGTGCCGCCAGTTCTTCATCGCTGATCAACAGGTTGATCGAGCGGTTCGGAATGTCGATCAGCACCTTGTCACCATCCTGCACCAGGCCGATGGCGCCGCCCGCAGCAGCTTCCGGCGAAGCGTGGCCGATGGACAGGCCCGAAGTACCGCCCGAGAAGCGGCCGTCGGTCAGCAAGGCGCAGGCTTTGCCCAGGCCCTTGGATTTCAGGTACGACGTCGGGTACAGCATCTCTTGCATGCCCGGGCCGCCTTTCGGGCCTTCGTAACGGATGATGACGATGTCGCCTTCCTTCACTTCGTCAGCGAGGATGCCGCGTACTGAGCTGTCCTGGCTTTCGTAGATCTTGGCGCGGCCTTCGAACACGTGGATCGACTCGTCCACACCGGCGGTTTTCACGACGCAGCCATCGAGGGCGATGTTGCCGTACAGCACGGCCAGGCCGCCCTCTTTCGAATAGGCATGCTCGACACTGCGGATGCAGCCGTTTTCACGGTCGTCGTCGAGTGTTTCCCAACGGGTCGACTGGCTGAACGCGGTCTGCGTCGGGATGCCGGCCGGGCCGGCCTTGAAGAAGTGATGCACGGCTTCGTCAGTGGTCTGGGTGATGTCCCACTTGGCGATGCCTTCGGCGATGGATTTGCTGTGCACGGTCGGCAGGTCGGTGTGCAACAGGCCGCCACGGGCCAGGGAGCCGAGGATCGAGAAGATCCCGCCGGCGCGGTGCACGTCTTCCATGTGGTACTTCTGGATGTTCGGCGCGACTTTGCACAGTTGCGGCACGTGGCGGGACAGGCGGTCGATGTCCCGCAGGTCGAAGTCGATCTCGGCTTCCTGGGCGGCGGCCAGCAAGTGCAGGATGGTGTTGGTGGAACCGCCCATGGCGATGTCCAGGGTCATGGCGTTTTCGAACGCCTTGAAATTGGCGATGTTGCGCGGCAACACCGACTCATCGTTCTCGGTGTAGTAACGCTTGCACAGCTCGACGATGGTGCGGCCGGCCTGCAGGAACAGCTGCTCGCGGTCGCTGTGGGTGGCCAATGTGGAGCCGTTGCCCGGCAACGCCAGGCCCAGGGCTTCCACCAGGCAGTTCATCGAGTTGGCGGTGAACATGCCGGAGCACGAACCGCAGGTAGGGCAGGCGCTGCGCTCGTATTCCGCAACCTTCTCGTCAGAAGCGCTGGAATCGGCGGCGATGACCATGGCGTCCACCAGGTCGAGGCCGTGGGAGGCGAGCTTGGTCTTGCCGGCTTCCATCGGGCCGCCGGAGACGAAGATCACCGGGATGTTCAGGCGCAGGGCGGCCATCAGCATGCCGGGGGTGATCTTGTCGCAGTTGGAGATGCACACGATGGCGTCGGCGCAGTGGGCGTTGACCATGTATTCCACGGAGTCGGCGATGATCTCGCGGCTCGGCAGGGAATACAGCATGCCGTCATGGCCCATGGCGATGCCGTCATCCACGGCGATGGTGTTGAATTCTTTTGCCACGCCGCCGGCGCGTTCGATCTCGCGGGCGACCAGTTGACCCAGGTCCTTGAGGTGGACGTGGCCGGGTACGAACTGGGTGAACGAGTTGGCAATCGCGATGATCGGCTTCTTGAAGTCGTCATCTTTCATCCCCGTGGCGCGCCACAGTGCGCGGGCGCCGGCCATGTTGCGGCCGTGGGTGGATGTTTTCGAGCGGTAATCAGGCATTGGAGCACTCCGGGCGGCTAATCAAGTACTAAAGGGGAGTGAGCTTCTAATTGACGACTGGAACACCCGAAAAATGGCCGTGTGTCCGGAAGTTGCCACTCGCGTCGCGGGATCGCCGCTTGCTTGGGCCTTGAGCTCATAAACCCGCCGGGGGATGACTGGCGATGAATAGGTCCGATTCTACACCGCTGGCGGCCGGAGGGAATGGCCGTCTACCTGTAGGAGCGAGCTTGCTCGCGAAAAACGTCAACGGTAACGCAGCGCTATCAGGTGGTCCGTGTCGTCTGTTGGTTGTTCGCGAGCAAGCTCGCTCCTACAGGGTTGCGTATTTCACAGCCACATGGCGTCCCAGAGCGGATAGTCGCCGATACGCTCAACCAGCCCTGCTCTTAATGGATTGGCGACGATGTATCGAGCTGTTGCTTTCAGGTCATCTTCTCGGCGTAGCGCCCGATCAAAGTAGCCCTTTTGCCAAAGTGTCCCGTGGCAACTCCTCGCTTTGTTAATGGCGTGGGCACTTCGCGACTTGGTAATCCGCATCAGTCTCGGCAAATCGCCGTTGTGCAATTCCACCAGCCAATGGAAATGGTCCGGCATCACGACCCAGGCCAGTGAGGTCGCCTCGCCGTCGTCCTGAGCCTTTCTGAATTCGCGAACAAGCAGGCGACCAATGCGCCAGTCCTGGAAGACCAGCTGTCGTTGATGGGTGACGGCGGTGAGCAGGTAAATGCGGCCGGATTCCGAATAGCGGCCTTTACGCAGCCGATGGGCGTTTTGCTGGGTGGACATTCCTTCGTCCTCTTCGTGTGGGTAGAAGAGAGACGGTAGGAGGCAACAGTGTCTATTGGCGTTTAAACACTGGTTCTGAATATGTCATGCCTTCTGTAGGAGCGAGCTTGCTCGCGAAGAACGTCAACGATAACGCAGCGCTATCAGGTGGCCCGTGTCGCCTATATGTTTTTCGCGAGCAAGCTCGCTCCTACAGTGGGAGTGGGAGTGGGAGAGCGTTAGCGTCCGACTCTGATGTTCGTCACTACGCCCCAAACGCTGAGCACGATGAAGCTGATGGCGATGGTCATCAGCAAGTTGTCTCCGGCTTGGGCGAGCGCGGCGCTGCTGACGGCGGCGGTGATGAACATGATGCTGTTGCCGGCCGACGCGGCGGTGCCGGCGCTGCTGGAGAACAGCAACATGGCCGCAGAAATCGCGGCGGGGCGTACCAGGGTCACGGCCAGGGCGCTGATCAGCATCGGGATCAGCAGGGTGATGGTGGTCATGGCCTCATAGCTGATCACCAGCGTCAGCAATACGCCTGCGATTCCCAGCAGGCCCAGCCCGAGGTTGATTTGTCGCGTGAGGGAGATATGTTTCTGCAGTGCAGTTGCTGCAACGCCGCCCAGCAGGTAGGCAACGCCATACACCATCAGCACTACCGCGTACTGGTATTCGGACAGCTTCAACTCATCCATGAAAATCAGCGGTGTCACGCTGATCAAGGCGAAGTAACACGCGAATACCAACGCGGCGATCCACCAGTAACGGATGAAGTCCCGGTTGCTTGCGATGGATTTCAGCGTGGCGATGATCGAAACAGGGGCTCTTTCAGGGCTGGCCGCCTTGGACGGCAATATCAGCCAGGCATGGATAAACATGCCTAGCGCCATCACCGCAAATCCATAAAAGCTGCCCTGCCAATCAAATGTGGTTTGCAGCCAGGAGCCGAGCAGCGGCGACAGCGCAACGAACGATCCGCTCAGGGTCATGTAGTAGATGCGGATGCGGGCGCGATCCTGCTCTTCGAAAAGGTCTTCAACCAGCGCATGGCCGAGCACAAAAAAGCCACAGCCGATGGCCTGGACGGCGCGAAACAGCAGGAAACTCGGGTAATTCGCCGCCAGTGCGCAGCCGATCGAGCCTAGGGTGGAAACCACGATGCACCCCAGCAGCACTTCCTTGCGCCCGAATTTATCTGAAAGCGGGCCGGCGATCAGTTGGGAAATCGCAAAAACCAGAGTGAACAGGCTGATGGATAAGGCGACCTCAGCAGTTGAGGTATCGAACTTCGCGGCCAGGGCTGGAAAGGAGGGCAGCAGGATATTGATCGGGAAGAAGCTGATCAGCGAGATGCAGGTGATGAGGATGAAGCGCGAGCGTTGTTGGCGTTTTAAGTCGCCATGGGGTGGCGAATAAGAGGACTCAGACATTGTTTTTATTTTCCGGAGTAAAACCAGAAACCGATACTAGTCTGCGAAACGGGGAATTCAATCAAAAGTGTTGTGGGAGGCCAAGCCCATGATGGTGTGTGTTGCCGCTGTAGGAGCGAGCTTGCTCGCGAAGAACGTCAACGATAACGCAGCGCTATCAGGTAGCCCGTGTTGTCTATTCGTCTTTCGCGAGCAAGCTCGCTCCTACAGTTGATCCGGTTCCAATTGGGCGTTAGCTATTCGGCAACAACCGGCAAGTAATGCTCTTGATATACCGGGTCTCGGCAATCGCCGGGTGCACCGGGTGGTCCGGGCCCTGGCCGCCGCGTTCCAGCATCTGGATATTGCGATCCAGGTGACGGGCGCTGGTCAGCAGGATGTTTTGCAGGTCGTCTTCCGGCAAGTGCATCGAGCACGAAGCGCTGACCAGGATGCCGTCCTTGCTGAGCAGGCGCATGGCTTGCTCGTTCAGGCGGCGGTAGGCGCCTTCGCCGTTTTTCATGTCTTTCTTGCGCTTGATGAAGGCAGGCGGGTCGGCCACGATCACGTCGAAACGCTCTTCGCTGGCTTTCAGCTCTTTGAGGGCTTCGAACACGTCGCCTTCGATGCAGGTCATTTTCTCGGCAACGCCGTTCAGTGCCGCGTTGCGCTCCACGCCGTCGAGGGCGAAGGCGGAGGCGTCGACGCAGAACACTTCACTGGCACCGAAGGCGGCCGCTTGCACGCCCCAGCCGCCGATGTAGCTGTACAGGTCGAGTACGCGTTTGCCTTTGGCATACGGGGCCAGGCGGGCGCGGTTCATGCGGTGGTCGTAGAACCAGCCGGTCTTCTGGCCCTGGATCACCGGCGCTTCGAACTTCACGCCGTTTTCTTCCAGCGCCACCCACTCCGGCACCAGGCCGAACACGGTTTCGACGTAGCGGTTGAGGCCTTCGGCATCACGCGCAGCGGAGTCGTTCTTGAACAGGATGCCGCTTGGCTTGAGCACTTGGGTCAGTGCGGCAATCACGTCTTCCTTGTGGGCTTCCATGGTCGCCGAAGCGATCTGCACCACCAGGATGTCGCCGAAACGGTCGACCACCAGGCCTGGCAACAAGTCGGAATCGCCGTACACCAGGCGGTAGAACGGCTTGTCGAACAGGCGGTCACGCAGGGACAGGGCGACGTTGATGCGGTGTACCAGCAGCGACTTGTCCAGCGGCAACTTGATGTCGCGGGACAGCAGGCGGGCGCAGATCAGGTTGTTCGGGCTCATGGCCACGATGCCGAGGGTCTTGCCGCCGGCTGCTTCCAGGATCGCCTGGTCGCCTGCCTGGAAGCCGTGAAGAGGTGTGGCGGCCACATCGATTTCGTTGCTGTAGACCCACAGGTGGCCGTTGCGCAAACGACGATCGGCGTTGGCTTTGAGACGCAGGCTTGGCAGGGACATGACGTCGCTCCGGAAAAAAGAGCGGGAGTATACCGTGTTGTGCAGTACTTGGCGGCGCCGCCGGACATGTGGGTTGTGATGTCCCTGTGGGAGCTGGCTTGCCTGCGATAGCATCACCTCGGTTATCTGAAAGACCGAGCCGTCTGCATCGCAGGCAAGCCCGCTCCCACATTCGGTCCGGTTTCAGTTCGGGTTTTTGAGGTGTCAGCCCGGTTGCCATAAAGGTTAGAATCGCCGCCTAGTCCAGAGTGTGCCCCCTATGTCCCAAGAGCTATCCGCCGAACAGATCCAACAGAGCCTGCAAGGCATCAGCGTGCCGCCTCAACCGCAAATCATGGTGGATTTGCAGATGGAGCAGTACATGCCCGATCCGGACCTGGAAGTGATCGCCCGGTTGATCGCCCAGGACCCGGGCCTCTCCGGCTCGCTGCTGAAGATCGTCAATTCGCCGTATTACGGTCTGAGCAACAAGATCGTCTCGATACAGCGCGCGGTGAACCTGCTGGGCAGCCGCTCCATCGTCAACCTGATCAACGCGCAGTCGATCAAGGGCGAGATGAGCGACGACACGATCGTCACCCTCAACCGTTTCTGGGACACCGCCCAGGACGTGGCCATGACCTGCCTGGCCCTGGCCAAGCGCACCGGCAGCCAGGCGGTCGATGAAGCCTACGCATTGGGGCTGTTCCACGATTGTGGCGTGCCGTTGATGCTCAAGCGTTTCCCGAACTACATGAGTGTGCTGGAAGAGGCCTATGCCAACGCCGGCCCGGAGTGCCGTGTGGTCGACACCGAGAACCAGGCGTTCAACACCAACCATGCCGTGGTGGGTTACTACACCGCCAAATCCTGGCGCCTGCCGGAACATGTGACCGATGCCATCGCCAATCACCACAATGCCCTGGCGATTTTCAGCGACGAGTCCAACCAGAAGCCGCAGCTGAAAAACCTGCTGGCGATCCTGAAGATGGCCGAGCACATTTGTGCGTCGTACCGCGTGCTGGGCAACCAGGTGGATGACCATGAGTGGAACGCCATCGGCCCGCTGGTGCTGGACCATATCGGCCTGTCGGACTACGACTTCGAGAGCTTGAAGTTGTCGATCCGCGAGCTGGGCGCGCACTAACCCTTTTTCCAAGAGGTACACATGCCCGAGTTACCGGAAGTCGAAACCACCCGGCGCGGAATTGCGCCGCACCTGGAAGGCCAGCGGGTCAGCCGTGTGGTGGTGCGTGAGCGGCGCCTGCGCTGGCCGATCCCGGAAGACCTGGATGTGCGGCTGTCCGGGCAACGCATCGTGCTGGTGGAGCGGCGGGCCAAGTATTTGTTGATCAATGCCGAGGTCGGCACGCTGATCAGCCACTTGGGGATGTCGGGCAACCTGCGCCTGGTGGAAGCCGGCAGCCCGGCGGCCAAGCATGAGCATGTGGATATAGAACTGGAGTCGGGCCTGGCCCTGCGCTACACCGACCCGCGACGCTTTGGCGCGATGCTCTGGAGCCTCGACCCGCTGAACCACGAGCTGCTGATCCGCCTGGGGCCGGAGCCGTTGACCGACCTGTTCGACGGCGAGCGGCTATTCCAGCTGTCCCGTGGACGCTCGATGGCGGTGAAGCCGTTCATCATGGACAACGCGGTGGTGGTGGGCGTGGGCAATATCTATGCGACGGAAGCGCTGTTTGCCGCCGGGATTGATCCGCGTCGGGAAGCCAAGGGCATTTCCCGTGGGCGTTACCTGAAGCTGGCGATCGAGATCAAGCGCATCCTGGCGGCGGCCATCGAGCGCGGCGGCACCACGTTGCGGGACTTTATCGGCGGCGACGGACAGCCGGGGTATTTCCAGCAGGAATTGTTCGTCTATGGCCGTGGTGGCGAGGCGTGCAAGGTCTGTGGGACCGAATTGCGCAACGTGATGCTGGGGCAGCGGGCGAGTGTGTTTTGCCCGAAGTGTCAGAGCTGACAATTTGTGGTGCTGCTGATGGCCTATTCGCGAGCAAGCCCGCTCCCACATTCGACTGCATTCCAAAGGTGGAACTCGGTCGAATGTGGGAGCGGGCTTGCTCGCGAAGGGGCTTAATGAAGCGCCAAGGGACTTAGGCTTTGCCGGTAATCAACCGGTACTTCTCCATCAGTTGCTCTTCCGTTTCCGGATGAGCCTCGTCCAGCGGAATGCAATCCACCGGGCAAACCTGCTGGCACTGGGGTTCGTCGTAGTGGCCGACACACTGGGTGCACAGGTTGGGGTCGATCACATAGATCTCTTCACCCTGGGAAATGGCAGCGTTCGGGCACTCGGGTTCGCAGACGTCGCAGTTGATGCAATCGTCGGTGATGATCAGGGACATGGAAACTCCTGCCAGGGCTGTCAGCCAAGGCATCTGAAAACTAATGCGCGCAATTGTGCCGCATTGGCGCCCCTGTGGCGAGGGGGCTTGTCTGTGGTGAGGGGGCTTGTCCCCCGTTGGGGCGCGAAGCGGCCCCGAATCAGGCGAACGGGTTTTACCTGAAACTACGCGGCGTCTTTATTGGGGCTGCTTCGCAGCCCAACGGGGGACAAGCCCCCTCGCCACAGACAAGCCCCTCGCCACAATAAGCCCAAAGACCAGAGTTATTTCTTGAAGCGCAGCGTCAGCGCATCCGCCACAGCCGGGTGCACGAACTTGGTGATATCCCCGCCCAACGCCGCGATTTCCCGGACCAACGTCGAGGAAATGAACGAATAACGTTCCGAAGGCGTAAGAAACAGGCTTTCCACGTCCGGCGCCAGTTGGCGGTTCATGTTGGCCAGCTGGAATTCGTATTCGAAGTCCGACACCGCCCGCAGGCCGCGCAGGAACACATTGGCGTTCTGTTCCTTGGCGAAGTGCGCCAGCAGCGTCGAGAAGCCGACCACTTCAACGTTGGGCAGATGCTTGGTGACCTCACGGGCCAGCTCCACGCGCTGTTCCAGGGGAAACAGCGGGTTTTTCTTGGGGCTGGCAGCGACCGCGATAATCACATGGTCGAACAAGCGCGAGGCGCGTTCGACCAGATCGCCATGGCCCTTGGTGATTGGGTCGAAGGTACCTGGGTACAACACTCGGTTCATCGCGTCGTCCTGGCGGAGTCCGTTGGGGAACCGGATGGTATCGCAGCCATCCCGGTCGGCCAAGTCAACTTATTCAGAAGAAAGCACTATAGACACCGCGAATACCCGGTTTTTTCAGGCCGTTTTCAGACGTTCGGCCAATGCCGTCGCCAGTTGCGCCGTCAATCCATACACCGATAACTGCGGGTTAGCGCCAATGCTGGTGGGGAATAGCGAGCCATCGTGGATCGACAAGTTGCGCAGTTGATGATGGCGCCCCAGGCTGTCGGCCACGGCGTTTTTCGGTTCTTCCCCCATCGCGCAACCGCCCATTACATGAGCGCTGCCGAGCCGGGTTCGGTGCAATTCGAGGTTCAACCCGTCGATCATGCTGCGGGCTTCAGCCAAGGTGTTCACGTAGCGCGCATCGCCGTGCAGCGGCATCACCGACTTGGCGCCGCCGGCAAACTGAATCTCCGCCATGCTGTGGAATGCCCGGCGCAGGCCGTCCCAGGCGTAGGGCGAAACCTGATAATCGAGCACCGGTGTGCCATCGCCGCGTAATTCGACTGTGCCACCCGGGCTGTCGGGGTGGAAGCCGTCCCGCAGCAGCGCAAGCATGGCGTGGGTTTTCGGCAGTTGACCCATGTCCAGCGCGTTCTGCGTGCCGTAGCCGCCGAGCAAGGTGCTGGCCAGGCCCGGATGCAGTGGCGGTACTTCGAGCTTGTAGGACATTTTGCCGGTAGTGCCGTCCTGCCATTGGAAGTGATCGGAATAAATCGACTGCGGCGCGCCGTAGAACGGGTTGATCACCTCGTCGAACAACCCGGCGGAAAAATTCACCAGGTGTAAAAAGGTTCGCTTGCCCAGGCGCGAGTGGGGATCGGGTGCGTCCGAGCGCAGCAGCAGCGCCGGGCTGTTGATGCCGCCGCCGGCCAATACGTAATGCTTGGCTTTGACTGTGATCTTGCGGCCTGTGGGTGCCACGCAATACTGATCCATGGCCACGCATTCGAGGCTGGTGATGGTGTCGCCGCTGAATTTCAAGCGTTCGGCACGGGCCAGGTACAGCAGCTCGCCGCCTTTCTCCAGGGTGGACGGAATGGTGGTCACCAGCATTGATTGCTTGGCGTTGACCGGGCAACCCATGCCGCAATACCCCAGGTTGAAACAGCCGCGCACATTGCGCGGGATCACGTGCCAGCTGTAGCCAAGCTTTTCGCAGCCCTTGCGAATCACGTCATTGTTGGCATTCGGTGGCATCGCCCAAGGCGCGATGCCCAGGCGTTGTTCCATTTTTTCAAACCAGGGCGCCATCTCGGCGCTGCTGTGGCCCTTGACCGCGTATTCGCTGGCCCAGTGGGCGAGGGTCGGGTCCGGGGTGCGGAAGCTGGAGGTCCAGTTGATCAGCGTGGTGCCGCCGACCGCTCGGCCCTGCAGGATGGTGATGGCGCCGTCCTTGCTCATGCGCCCGATGCCTTCCTGGTAGAGGCTGGCGTAGGCCTCGTCCTCCAGCAGCTTGAAGTCGTTGCTGGTCTTCAGCGGGCCTTCTTCGATCAGCAGCACCTTGTAGCCGGCGGCGCTGAGGATTTCGGCGGTGGTGCCGCCGCCGGCGCCGCTGCCGATGATTGCGACGTCGGCTTCCAGGGTCAGGTCCTGGTCGAGGGCGGCGCCATTGTGGGTCTTCCAGCCGCGGGCCATGCCATCGCGGAACAGATCAGGTACGGGCATCAGGGTCGTCTCTTGTTTTTATCGGGATGCGAATCAGATTTTCGGTGGGCCGGGGTAGCCGCAATGCGCCCAGGACTCGGGGCGGAAATACCAGGCCATGATCACCAGCTTGAGCAACGAGCCCTGGCCCATGCGCAGCAGGTTCAGGTAGCTGTTTTCCCAACGGTGCAGGAAGTTGCGGATCTGTTCGCCGCTGGCGTTTTCCCAGCTGCCCCACACCCCGGTCAGCGGCCCACGGGTGACGGCCATGCCCAAGACGTCGAACAGTTGCTGGGTCAGCTTGAACATCTCGGGCGACAGGTGTTGCAGGCTGAAGTCGAGCTTTTTCAGGGTGTCGTCGATGCCGGCCACCACTACCTCGGCGCTGGCCACGCCCTCCAGCAGCACCGGGATCACCGCCCGCAAAAACGGCAGGTCACTGCTGCGCAACATCGCAAAGCCGCTGGCAGGGGTGCTGCTGGAGCAGCCGCTGAGGCTGGCGCCCAGCCCGGCGGTGGCCAGGAAGGCGCTGGCGCACAGGCCGAGTTTCAAGACGCCGCGCCGTGACAGCGCGGGTGATTCAGTCAGGCTAGGGTTCATTCTTATTGTTATCCCGGTGATGGGTTTGTTAGCGGACGAACAGCTTCTGGATCAACTTCTGGATGGATTTGCCATAGGGCGGGTAAATCAGCTTGGCCGCGTTCAGGCGTTGCTTGATCAGCACGCCCTTGGCCTTGCTGAAGGTCAGGAAACCTTCATGGCCGTGGTAATGGCCCATGCCCGACGGGCCGATGCCGCCGAAGGGCATGTCGTCCTGGGCTACGTGCAGCAACGTGTCGTTCAGGCACACGCCGCCGGAATGGGTTTCGTGCAGTACGCGGTTCTGTTCCGCCTTGTCGTAGCCGAAGTAATACAGCGCCAGCGGGCGAGGGCGCTGATTAATGTAGGCAAAGGCCTGGTCGAGGCCGCGATACGGCACGATCGGCAGCACCGGGCCGAAGATTTCGTCCTGCATCACGGTCATCTCGTCGCTGACATTCAGCAGCAGGCTGTGGGCCATGCGGCGGTCCTGGCCCTGGTCGTACAGCGGGACCAGGGTGGCACCCTTGTCGGTGGCGTCTTTCACGTAGCCGTTGAGCCGGGCCAACTGTCGTTCGTTGATGATGGCGGTGTAGTCCGGGTTGTCGGCCAGGGTCGGATAGAACCCGCGAACCGCCTTGCTGTAGGCCTCGACGAAGCCGTCTACACGGTCTTCCGGCACCAGCACATAGTCCGGCGCCACGCAGGTTTGCCCGGCATTCAGCGCCTTGCCGAAGGCGATGCGTTCGGCGGCGTCCTTGAGCGGCACGTCGGCGGAAACAATCGCCGGTGATTTGCCGCCCAGTTCCAGGGTGACCGGCGTCAGGTGTTCGGCCGCCGCGCGCATCACGTGCTTGCCGATGCTGGTGGCGCCGGTGAACAGCAGGTGGTCGAAGCGCAGCTTGGAAAACGCCATGCCCACTTCAGCCTCGCCAAGCACCACGCACACCAGGTCCTCAGGGAAGATCTTCGCCAGCAGCGCCTTGAGCAACTGGCCGGTGGCGGGGGTGGATTCGCTGAGCTTGAGCATCACCCGGTTGCCGGCCGCCAATGCACCCACCAGCGGGCCGATGGCCAGGTACAGCGGGTAGTTCCAGGGCACGATCACCCCGACCACACCCAGGGGTTGATAGATGACCTTGGCGGACGCGGGCTGGAAGGCAATGCCTACAGCGCGGCGGGAAGGTTTCATCCAACCCTTGAGGTGTTTGCTGGCGTAGTGAATGCCATGCAGGCTGGGCATCAGTTCGGCGAACAGGGTTTCGTCGGCGCTGCGGTGGCTGAAATCACTGCTGATGGCGTTGATCAGCGCCTGGCGCTCGTCACTCAGCAGCTCGCGTAAGGCCTTGAGCCATTGCTGGCGCTGGGCGGCCGGCGGCATCGGGTTGGCGGCGTAGGCTTGGCGCTGGGCGTCGAACAGTTCCTGGAGCTGGTCCAGCGCCTGGGAATCTTGCAGGTAGGCAACGTTGGCAGACATGGCGAAGTTCCCGATTGTTATTGGAATGCTTCAGTTTTTAGAGTCATTGCTCTAAATTGTCAAATAACATTGCACAACGTGCCGATTTATCCGGACAAGGATAGTCCGTAAGATGCCGCCATCACGGGTCTAGAAGTTGATTTCCCATGGCACCACGAGTAAAGACCAGCGAGCGCATTGTGCAAACCAGCCTGGAGCTGTTTAACCAGCAGGGCGAGCGCAGTGTCAGCACCAACCATATCGCCGCCCATATGGAAATTTCCCCGGGCAACCTGTACTACCACTTCCCCAACAAGCAGGCGATTATCGCGGTGCTGTTTCGTGAGTACGAAGCGTTGGTGGACAGTTTCCTGCGCCCGCCCCAGGGCCGTGCGGTGACCGTGGAAGACAAGCGCTTCTACCTGCAGGCGGTGCTGGCCGGCATGTGGCGCTACCGCTTCCTGCACCGCGACCTCGAACACCTGCTGGAAAGCGACCCGGAGCTGGCCACCGGCTACCGGCGGTTCTCCCAGCGTTGCCTGATCCAGGGCGCAGCCATCTACCAGGGGTTTGTCGATGCCGGCATCCTGAACATGGACCCGGTGCAAACCGAAGCCCTGACCCTCAACGCCTGGATCATCCTCACCTCGTGGGTGCGCTTCCTGTGCACCACCAATGAAAAGTCCACGCACCTGAGCGCCGAGGCGATCAAGCGCGGGGTGTATCAGGTGCTGGTGCTGGAAGCCGGGTTTATCACCCCCAAGGCCAAGGACGCGGTGGATGCACTGTTCAAAGAGTTTTACGTGCCGTTGAATCAGGCGCTGGAAGAAGTGAAGTAGGATGTTTCCCGAACGCTAACCTAGCCACAGGAGTCAGTCATGCCGCTTGCCCAACTGATCAGCCCCCAGCAACTGGCCGAGCGCCAGAAGTCCGGCGGGCTGGTAATCCTCGATTGCCGCTTTGCCCTGGAAGACCCGGACTACGGCCTGTGCAGCTACGCCGAAGGGCATATCGAAGGGGCGCAGTATGCCGACCTGGAGCGCCACCTCAGCGGGCCGATAATCAAGGGCGTGACCGGTCGCCATCCGTTGCCGGCGCCGGATGCGTTTATCCGGCAACTGCGGGCATGGGGCGTTAACGCCGACAGCGATATCGTTTTGTATGACGACGGCCCCGGTGCCTATGCCGCCCGTGCCTGGTGGCTGCTGGCCTGGCTGGGCAAGCGCGACGGTGTGTTCATCCTCGATGGCGGCCTGAAAGCCTGGCACGCGGCGGGCTTCCCGTTGAGCCTGGATGCGCCGGTGATCGAGCCCGGCACCTTCAGCGGCACGCCGGACAACCACTTGCAACTGGACGCCGAACA
Organism: Pseudomonas sp. F9001; assembly: GCF_013385435.1. Classification (NCBI taxonomy): domain Bacteria; kingdom Pseudomonadati; phylum Pseudomonadota; class Gammaproteobacteria; order Pseudomonadales; family Pseudomonadaceae; genus Pseudomonas; species Pseudomonas sp. F9001. The sequence goes on along the minus strand of NZ_JACAPX010000013.1, from coordinate 135,724 downwards.
CCTGCAGAAACGCCTTGGCCAGCCCGGCCTGACCCTGATCGACGCCCGCGCCCAGCCGCGTTTTCGTGGTGAAGTGGAGCCGATCGACCCGGTTGCCGGGCATATCCCCGGCGCGCAATGTGCCGCATTCAATGAAAACCTGGGCAGCGACGGCCGTTTCCTGCCGGCGGACCAGCTCAAGCAACGCTTCGCCGCCAAGCTGCAAGACCGCTCGCCGGATGACCTGGTGGCCTACTGCGGCTCGGGCGTGACTGCCTGCCACAACCTGTTTGCGCTGTGCCTGGCGGGTTACCCGTTGGGCAAGTTGTACGCGGGGTCGTGGAGCGAGTGGATCACTGATCCAAAGCGGGAAGTTGCAACAGGCGACTGAGGTCTGCCTGACCCGGTCTGAGCCAAAGTGTGGGAGCTCCCACATTTTTATCGGCGTTGTGTCAGTAGCCACTCCGGGATTCTTCGTTCCAGGTAGTAAGTTGGCTGTTTCAGCGAGCCATCCACAAACCCGACATGCCCGCCCTTGGCCAGCAGTTCGAACTCGGTGCAATCCGACAGTTCGCTGGCCTCGGGCAGGCTGTGGGCGAACACGAACGGGTCGTCCGCGGCCTGGATGATCAGGGTTGGTGTGCGAATGCCCCCGAGGTAGTAGCGGCTGGAGGCGCGGCGGTAGTAGTCCTCGGCACTGAGGAACCCGTGCAGCGGCGCGGTGACGCGGCCGTCAAAGTCCCAGAACGTGCGCATCTTTTCCAGCGAGCCCAGATCAGCCAGGGTTTTCAGGCCTGCTTCTTGGCCATCCTTTAGAAAACGGCTTTGTTTGACGCGAATATAGGCCAGCATTTCACGCATGAAATGCTTCTGATAAACCCGTGAAAAGCCCAGGCCTATGCGATCTGCACACTGATCCAGGCGAAACGGCACCGACACGGCTGCCGCGCCTTGCAGCCCGGAGGCTTCGCCGGTTTCACCCAAGTGCTTGAGCAGCACATTGCCGCCCAGTGAATACCCCACCGCATACAGCGGCGCCAACGGGCGCTTGGCCCGCAGGTGAGCGATGGTTTCGGCCAGGTCTTCACTGGCGCCGGAATGGTAGCTGCGGGCAAGCAGGTTGGGTTCGCCGGAGCAGCCACGCCAGTTCAGCGCGACGCTGGCCCAGCCTTGGGTTGCGAGGGCTTTTTGCAGGCCGGCTACATAGGGCGAGTTGGACGAGCCGGTCAGCCCGTGCAGTACCAGCACCAGCGGGGTGGTTGCGTCATGGGGCCCATGCCAGTCGAGGTCGAGAAAATCGCCGTCTGCCAGCCACAGCCGTTCGCGCTGGCGTTCGATGTGCGTGGTTTTGCGCCACAGCGGTCCCCACAACGTTTGCAGGTGCGGGTTGCCGAGGCCGAAGGCGGGGGAGAAGCGGTCGAGGGGCGGAGTCATGAAATTCTCGGTGCCGAATGGGCTTGCTCCAATCATTGTAGGAGCGAGCTTGCTCGCGAAAAACTCAAGATCACCGCGTTCCCCTGGTTTCCCGCGTCATCGTTAACGATCTTCGCGAGCAAGCTCGCTCCTACACGGTGCGTTGCCACAACGCGTAATACACCCGCCCGGATTTCTGCTCGCGGTGCAGGCGCCACGTGCCCGGCAGGCCGAGTGTGGACGGTGCGGTTTCGCTTTCAGTGTAGATCCAGGCATCCGGCGCCAACCACTGACGCTCTTCCAGCAGCGCACATACAGTCGGCAGCAGGTTCTGGTTGAACGGCGGATCAAGAAACACCACATCAAACTCACGGGCTTCCTGGGTTTCCAGGTAGCGCAACGCATCAGCCGTCTGCACTTGCCCGGTGGTGCAACGCAGCGTGCCCAGGTGTTCCTTGAGACTGGCGACCGCCACATTGCTGGCATCCAGCGCCTGGCCCAGCGCCGCGCCACGGGACAGCGACTCCAGGAACAGCGCGCCGCTACCCGCGAACGGGTCCAGCACCTTGGCCCCGGCGATATACGGCGCGAGCCAGTTGAACAGGGTTTCACGCACGCGGTCTGGCGTCGGGCGCAGGCCCACGACATCGGGGAAGCTCAGCTTACGGCTGCCCCACTCTCCGCCGATGATGCGCAGTTGGCCCACACCGTTGTGAACGTTGTGGACAGGTTTTTTGGGACGGGATGGACGGGCCATTAATGCTCCGGAACCCCGAGCGGTTGCTCGGCGGGTTTATCAGTGGGGGGCGGTAGTGGCTTTTGCGCAATCGTCGGGCCGGCGGTCACGATGACCATCTTGTCGGCACTCAAATGTTTGTTCAAAGCAGCTTTGACCTGGTCAACGGTCAGCGCCTGGGATTGTTTCATGAAATCTTCCAGGTAGCTCAGCGGCAGGTTGTAGAAACCCATGGCGCCCAGCTGCCCGACGATATCGGCGTTGCTCGCGGTGGACAGCGGGAAGCTGCCGGCCAGTTCGCGCTTGGCGTCATCGAGTTCTTTCTGTGTCGGGCCGGTCTTGAGGTAGTCGGCGAGTACGTCCTGCACCAATCGCAGCGTGCCGGCGCTCATTTCGGCGCGGGTTTGCAGGTTGATCATGAACGGGCCGCGTACCTGCATCGGCGAGAAGCCGGAGTATACGCCGTAGGTCAGGCCGCGTTTCTCGCGCACTTCGCTCATCAAACGGGTGCCGAAGCCACCGCCGCCGAGAATCTGGTTACCCAGGGACAGCGCGGCGTAATCCGGGTCGGCACGGTCGATACCCAGTTGCGCCAGCAGCAGGGTTGTCTGCTTGGACGGGAACTCGATGTGCGTGGTGCCAGCCTTGGGCTCGACCGGTTGGGCGATTTTCGCCAGCGCCGGGCCTTTTGGCAGGGACGCGGAAACCTTGGCGGTCATGGCTTCGGCTTCGGCGCGGGTCAGATCGCCGACTACGGAAATCACTGCGTTGCCGGCGGCGTAGGCCTTGGCGTGGAAGTCCTTCAATTGCGCAAGAGTCACCTTCGGCACGCTCTCGGCGTTGCCTTCGCTCGGGTGCGCGTAAGGGTGGTCGCCATAGAGCTGCTTGAACAGCTCGATGCTCGCCAGTTTGCCGGGGTTCTGTTTCTGGTACTCGAAGCCCGCCAGCAACTGGTTCTTGATCCGCGCCAGAGAGTCTGCCGGGAAGGTCGGCTTGCCGATCACGTCGTCAAACAGTGACAGGGCGGCGTCACGCTTGTCGCTGGCGCTCAGGCTGCGCAGGGAAACCAGCGCCATGTCGCGGTAAGCGCCATTGCTGAAATCGGCACCCAGGCCGTCGAAACCGGCGGCAATCTGGCTGACGTCCTTGCCCGGCACGCCTTCGTTGAGCATTGCGTTGGTCAACAGTGCCAGGCCTGGCGTTGCGCCGTCCTGGCTGCTGCCGGCGGCGAACAGGATGCGCATGTCGAACATCGGCAGTTCATGGGCTTCGACGAACAGCACCTTGGCGCCTTCGGCGGTGGTCCAGGTTTGCACGTCGAGCTTGCGGTTGGTCGGCGCCTTGTCGTCCAGCTCGGCCAGGGATTGCAGCTTGTTGGCGGACTTGGCCTGCTCCAGCGCCTGGCTGGCGACGGATTCGCTGGGGCGCAGCAAATACACCGCGCAGGCAGCAGCCAAAGTCACCACGATCAGGCCGGGCAGCACCAGGCGGTTGTTTTTACGTTCACTCATGAGCGGTCTCCTCAGGCAAGACATGGGCGACGCTGAGACGTTCGCGGGTGAAATAGGTGCGTGCAGCTTTCTGGATATCTTCGGCGGTGACGCTTTGCAGCTCGGCCAGCTCGGTGTCCATGAGTTTCCAGGACAGGCCCACCGTCTCCAGGGAGCCGATGGCAGTGGCCTGGCTGGTAATCGAGTCGCGCTGGTAAACCACGCCGGCGATGACCTGGGCGCGGATACGCTCCAGTTCTTCAGCGCTCGGTGGCTTGGCCTTCAGCTCATCCAGCAGGCGCCAAAGGCCGGCTTCAGCCTGGGCCACGGTCTTTTTCTTTTGCAGGTTCGGTGTGGCAGTCAGGGTGAACAGGCTGTCACCGCGGGTGTAGGCGTCGTAGCTCGACGAGCCGCCGGACACCAGCTCTTCGCCGCGCTCCAGTTGTGTCGAGATGCGCGCGCTATAGCCGCCGTCCAGCAGGGCCGAGATCAGGCGCAGGGCGTTGACCGAGCGTTTGTCTTCAGCGGTGGCCAGGCTCGGCACGTTGAAACCAAGGATCACGCTCGGCAGTTTGGTCTGTACATGCATAGTCAGCAGGCGTTCACCGGGCTCGGCCAGCTCCAGCGGGATTTTCGCCGGGGGGACGTCGCGTTTGGGGATCGGGCCGAAATAGCGCTGGGCCAGGGTTTTGACTTCATCCGGGGTTACGTCGCCCACCACTACCAGGGTGGCGTTGTTCGGCACGTACCAGGATTGGTACCAGTGGCGCAGCTCTTCAACCTTCATGCGGTCCAGGTCGGCCATCCAGCCGATGGTCGGCGTGTGGTAGCCGCTGGCCGGGTAGGCCATGGCCTTGAAGCGCTCATAGGCCTTGGACATCGGGTTGTCGTCGGTGCGCATCCGGCGCTCTTCCTTGATCACCTCGATCTCGCGGCTGAACTCGTCGGCCGGCAGGCGCAGGCTGGCCATGCGGTCGGCTTCCAGCTCGAAGGCGACACCCAGGCGGTCACGGGCGAGCACTTGGTAGTAAGCGGTGTAGTCGTCGCTGGTGAAGGCGTTTTCTTCGGCACCCAGGTCACGCAGGATCAACGAAGCCTCGCCGGGGCCGACTTTGGCGCTGCCCTTGAACATCATGTGTTCCAGGGCGTGGGACAAACCGGTCTGGCCCGGGGTTTCGTAGCTGGAGCCAACCTTGTACCAGACCTGGGAAACCACCACAGGGGCGCGATGGTCTTCGCGCACGACGACCTTGAGGCCGTTGTCCAGGGTGAATTCGTGGGTGGGTTGTGGGTCGGCAGCCAAAGCTGAAAGGGGCAGACAAACTGTGCTGAGCAGCAGGCCTGCGGCGCGGCGGGCTAGAGCATTCATTCGTTTTTAAACCTGTTGGGCTGCCCGCTTGGTCTTAGCGTCGGCGGGCGAGGAGGTGCTAGGATACTGGTCCGACCTAGGGACGGCCACTATGGCTGTCTTGTTAAGGCTCTATTTAGGCCTTACAAAATGTTGCGCATGAACGAGCTGGCTAAAAAACAGTCTGTTACGCATCGAATTTTATTTACCGGCACGCCCCCTGGCGCGTCGCTACCTTGAGATAGCCGTCTCCATGTTTGGTTCCAACGACGACAAGAAGACCCCAGCTGCGGCTGGCGAGAAAAAAGGCCTGTTCGGATGGCTGCGCAAAAAGCCGCAGGAAACCGTCGTCGAACAGCCGCAGGTTCAAGCTGAACCGATCCCCGAATCCATAGTAGAAGCCGAACCGGTTGCCGAAACACCGGCCCCGGTGGTGTTGCCGATGGCCGAGCCGGTGTTGCAGCCGGTGGTTGAGCCAGAACCTGCGCCAGAGCCAGAGCCAGAGCCAGAGCACAAGCCATGGCTGGTGTTGCCGGTGGCAGAAGAGCCTGTAGCACTGGTTGAAGACGAGCTGGCCGAGCATGTGGCGCCGCCGATTCCGGCCCTCGTGGAGCCTGCGCCCGTTGTGGTCCAGGCGCCGCCAGTGGTTGAGGTGCCTGCACCGATGGTTGCCGAACCTGTTCCGGTCGCCGTCGCCGCGCCAGCAGTCATCGAAGAGCCTGCTGTTCCTGCCGAAACCGGCAAGACCGGTTTCTTCGCCCGCCTCAAGCAAGGCCTGAGCAAGACCAGCGCCAGCATCGGCGAAGGCATGGCCAGCCTGTTCCTCGGCAAAAAGACCATCGATGACGAGCTGCTGGAGGACATCGAAACCCGCCTGCTGACCGCCGACGTGGGCGTCGAAGCCACCGCCGTGATCATCCAGAGCCTGACCCAGAAGGTCGCGCGCAAGCAGCTGACCGACGCCGATGCGCTCTACAAGTCGCTGCAGGCCGAGCTGGCCAACATGCTCAAGCCGGTGGAAGCGCCGCTGATCATCGATACGCAGAAAAAGCCGTTTGTGATCCTGGTGGTTGGCGTCAACGGCGCCGGCAAGACCACCACCATCGGCAAGCTGGCGAAGAAGCTGCAACTGGAAGGCAAGAAAGTCATGCTCGCCGCCGGTGACACCTTCCGTGCCGCCGCCGTGGAGCAATTGCAGGTCTGGGGCGAGCGCAACAAGATCCCGGTCATCGCCCAGCACACCGGCGCCGATTCGGCTTCGGTGATCTTCGATGCGGTGCAGGCCGCCAAAGCGCGCAACATTGACGTGCTGATCGCCGATACCGCCGGTCGCTTGCACACCAAAGACAACCTGATGGAAGAGCTGAAGAAAGTTCGCCGCGTGATCGGCAAGCTCGACGCCGACGCGCCCCACGAGGTGTTGCTGGTGCTGGACGCCGGTACCGGCCAGAACGCCATCAGCCAGGCCAAACAATTCCACCAGACGGTCCAACTGACCGGCCTGGCATTGACTAAGCTCGACGGCACGGCCAAGGGCGGTGTGATCTTCGCCCTGGCCAAGCAGTTCGGGTTGCCGATTCGTTACATCGGCGTCGGTGAAGGCATCGACGACCTGCGCACTTTTGAAGCCGAACCCTTTGTACAGGCACTGTTTGCCGAGCGGGAGCGTTCATGATTCGTTTCGAACAGGTCGGTAAACGCTACGCCAACGGGCATGTCGGCTTGCATGAGCTGAGTTTCCGGGTGCGTCGCGGCGAATTCTTGTTTGTGACCGGCCATTCGGGTGCCGGTAAAAGTACCTTGTTGCGTCTGCTGCTGGCCATGGAACGCCCAACCACCGGCAAACTGCTGCTGGCGGGCCAGGACCTGGCAACCATCAGCAACGCACAGATTCCATTCCTGCGTCGCCAGATCGGCGTGGTGTTCCAGAACCACCAGTTGCTGTTCGATCGCACGGTGTTCAACAACATCGCCTTGCCGTTGCAGATTCTCGGTCTGTCCAAGGCCGAAATCGTCAAGCGCGTGGATTCGGCCCTGGAGCGCGTGGCGCTGTCGGACAAGACCGACCTGTACCCAGGCGACCTGTCCACCGGCCAGCAACAGCGCGTCGGCATCGCCCGCGCCATCGTCCATCGCCCGGCCTTGCTGCTGGCGGACGAACCCACCGGTAACCTCGACCCGCGCCTGGCCGCAGAAATCATGGGCGTGTTCGAAGACATCAACCGCCTGGGCACCAGCGTGCTGATCGCCAGTCACGACCTGGCGCTGATCGCCCGCATGCGCCACCGCATGCTGACCCTGCAACGCGGCCGCCTGATCGGTGACGGGGAGGCTGGGGTATGAGTGCAACACGCAGCCCGAAGGTTTCCGAGCGCGTCGCGCCAAAGGCGGCCGACCCGCAGCCACAGAAGAAAAAACGCGACGAAGACGATGGCCCGGATTTCGGCACCCTGGTGCATGCCTGGATCGAAAGCCACCGTGCCAGCCTGGTAGACAGCCTGCGCCGCCTCGGCAAGCAGCCGATCGGCAGCTTTTTTACCTGCCTGGTCATGGCCGTGGCCTTGAGCCTGCCCATGGGCTTGTCATTGCTGCTGAACAATGTCGAGCGCCTTGGCGGTTCGTGGCAGCGGGCGGCGCAGATTTCCCTGTACCTGAACCTGGATGCCAGCGCCCAGGACGGTGAGTCCCTGCGCGACCAGATCAAGGGCATTCCGGGTGTGGCCGAGGCTGAGTACATCAGCCGCGATCAAGCCCTGGAAGAGTTCCAGCAACAGTCCGGCCTGGGCGAGGCGCTCAAGGAGTTGCCGCAGAACCCGCTGCCGGGCGTGGTGCTGGTCACCCCGAACGAGGTCGACAAGACCACCCTGGAAGCCCTGCGACAAAAACTCGCAGAGCTGCCGAAGGTCCAACAGGCACAACTTGATCTAGTCTGGGTAGAGCGGTTGGCCGCGATTCTCAAGCTGGGCGACCGGTTTGTGTTCGGCCTGACGGTGTTGCTGGTGTCTGCATTACTTTTGGTGATAGGCAATACCATTCGTCTTCATATTGAAAACCGCCGCACCGAGATAGAAGTGATTAAACTCGTCGGCGGCACGGACAGCTATGTGCGTCGGCCTTTTCTGTACATGGGCGCGCTGTATGGCTTCGGTGCGGGAATTTTGTCCTGGGGCGTACTGGCTTTTGGCCTGAACTGGCTGAACGATGCGGTGGTGGGGCTTGCCGGTTTGTACGGCAGCGATTTTGCCCTGGCCGGCGTGCCGGCAGCCGATGGTCTGTCATTGTTGCTTGGGGCAGTGCTCTTGGGGTATATCGGTGCTTGGATTGCGGTCGCACGGCATTTACGTGAGCTGGCACCGAAGTAGTTAATGTCAGGGTAATGTGGTTTCGTTTGTATTGACCGTATCAGTGGTTTAGGGAACTTGTCCTACGGTTCCCGGTCAATTTTCGCAGTGCTGAACTGCACGAGTTATGTGAGTCGGAGGTTTTTTCGTATGACCACTTCTTTGCAACCTGCTTATGCTCTGGTCCCGGGTGCGAACCTGGAGGCCTATGTGCACACGGTCAACAGCATTCCATTGCTGACGCCCGAGCAGGAGCGTGAACTGGCCGAGAGTCTCTACTATGAGCAGGATTTGGGGGCGGCTCGGCAGATGGTGCTCGCCCACCTGCGTTTTGTCGTACATATCGCCCGTAGCTATAGCGGCTACGGCCTGGCCCAGGCTGACCTGATTCAGGAAGGCAATGTTGGCCTGATGAAAGCTGTGAAGCGCTTCAACCCGGAAATGGGTGTGCGCCTGGTGTCGTTTGCTGTGCACTGGATCAAGGCGGAAATTCACGAATTCATCCTGCGCAACTGGCGCATCGTGAAAGTCGCGACCACCAAGGCCCAGCGCAAACTGTTCTTCAACCTGCGCAGCCAGAAGAAACGCCTGGCGTGGCTGAACAACGAAGAAGTGCATCGCGTGGCCGAAAGCCTCGGCGTAGAGCCACGTGAAGTGCGCGAGATGGAAAGTCGCCTGACCGGCCATGACATGGCCTTCGACCCGGCCGCCGAAGCGGACGACGACAGCGCCTTCCAATCGCCGGCCAACTACCTGGAAGACCACCGGTACGACCCGGCGCGTCAGCTGGAAGATGCCGACTGGAGCGACAACTCCAATCACAACCTGCACGAAGCGCTGGAAGTGCTGGACGACCGCAGCCGTGACATTCTCTACCAGCGCTGGTTGGCAGAAGAAAAAGCCACGCTGCACGACCTGGCGCAGAAGTACAACGTGTCGGCCGAGCGGATTCGTCAGCTCGAGAAGAGTGCGATGAACAAGCTGAAACTGTCGATCGCCGCCTGAACAGCTGCGAAGTGACAAAAAAATGCCCCGATCGAGAGATCGGGGCATTTTTGTTTGTGTTCGCACAACTCGAATTCAGCTCGGTCCACTGTGGGAGCTGGCTTGCCTGCGATGAGGGCCTGCCAGCCAACACATCTGCAGGCCGACACACCGCTATCGCAGGCAAGCCAGCTCCTACAGTTGTTTTGTGGGGTGTCAGTCAGCCCAAGGCGCCTTGCGCGAGTTGTTCAGCTCATTCAAATAGCTGTCGCCACCCAACTGACTCATCTGCTGCCGAATCCACGCCGCCCGTCGCGCGACATACGACGTTGGATGGCTGGCACTCCACACCCGCGGATTAGGCAGCACCGCCGCCAGGTAGCTGGCCTGCTGGCGGGTCAGCGCCTTGGCGCTCACGCCAAAGTGATGCCGCGCCGCCGCTTCGGCGCCGAACACGCCTTCATCCCATTCCACGCTGTTGAGGTACACCTCAAGAATTCGCTGCTTGGGCCAGAGAATTTCGATCAGCCCGGTAAACCAGGCTTCCAGCCCCTTGCGGAAATAGCTGCGGCCGGTCCACAGGAACAGATTCTTCGACACCTGCTGGCTCAAGGTGCTGGCGCCACGAATCGAACCGCCACGCTCGTTATGCTGCAATGCCGCCTGGATCGCGCCGAAATCAAAACCCCAATGTTGCGGGAAGCGCTGGTCTTCGCCCGCCATCACCGCCACTTTAAGTTCGTCGGAGATCTGATCCCACGGCACCCACGTGCGCTGTACGTCAATCGGCTCGCCGTCGACCCAGGACTCGACCTTGCGCTCAACCATCAGCGCAGTGCCCGGTGGCGGCACGAAACGGAACAGCAGCACCAACAGCACGCTGCCGATGGCAAACCACTTGAGGGCTTTGAGAAAACGCTTGAAGAGGAGACGCAGCATAGAGATGGCTTGGCCGAACCCGTTGAGCGGGCCATTATACAGACCCTGCCCCCTGAGTCTGACTGGAGTTCCTCATGTTGCGTGGCTTTCTGATGCTGGCTGCCTTTTTCGGTTTCACCGGCGTCGCCCTGGGTGCGTTTGCCGCCCACGGCCTGAAAAACCGCCTGAGCGCCGAGTACCTGGCGATTTTCCACACCGGCGTGACCTACCAGTTGGTGCACACCCTGGCGCTGTTCGGCGTGGCACTGCTGGCGGCGCACATCCCGGGCAGGCTGGTGACGTGGGCGGGGGTGTCCTTTGCCGTGGGCATCCTGCTGTTCTCCGGCAGCCTGTATGTGCTGACCATGACCGGCATCAGCAAGCTCGGCATCATCACCCCGTTTGGTGGCCTGGCGTTCCTGCTGGGCTGGTTCTTCCTCGGTTTGGCGGCGTGGCGTCTACAGGCTGCCTGACCAAGGGGCTTGGGCCAGCAACGTCAATCACGCTAGAATGCTGGCCCCTAAAAACGATGGCGGCCCGTGGCATGCGCATTCAGTTGAACGGCGAACCCTTTGAACTGCCCGACGGTGAAACCGTTGCGGCCCTGCTGACCCGTCTGGACTTGACCGGACGCCGCGTCGCAGTGGAGCTCAACCAGGATATCGTCCCGCGTAGCCAGCACGTCGAGACCGCGCTCACCGAGGGTGACCAGGTCGAAGTGGTCCACGCCATCGGCGGCGGCTAGCCGTCCGGCGCTCCAGGGCGCCAACCCGCATTCTGCAGAACCTCACCCCAACTCGAGGATTTCCCATGAGCATCGTTCGTAGCGACAAGCCTTTCGTCCTGGCCGGTCGTACCTTCCAGTCGCGTCTGCTGGTCGGCACCGGCAAGTACCGCGACATGGAAGAAACCCGCCTGGCCATCGAAGCCTCGGGCGCCGAGATCGTTACTTTCGCCGTGCGCCGCACCAACCTCGGCCAGATCGAGGGCGAGCCGAACCTGCTCGAAGTGCTGTCGCCGGATCGCTACACCTTCCTGCCGAACACCGCCGGTTGCTACGACGCCATCGAAGCCGTGCGCACCTGCCGCCTGGCCCGTGAGCTGCTCGACGGCCACAACCTGGTGAAGCTGGAAGTGCTGGCCGACCAGAAAACCCTGTTCCCCAACGTGATCGAAACCCTCAAGGCCGCCGAAACCCTGGTCAAGGAAGGCTTCGACGTGATGGTCTACACCAGTGATGACCCGATCATTGCCCGTCAATTGGCGGAAATCGGCTGCATCGCGGTGATGCCGCTGGCCGGCCTGATCGGTTCCGGCCTGGGCATCTGCAATCCGTACAACCTGCAGATCATCCTCGAAGAAGCCAGGATCCCGGTACTGGTGGATGCGGGCGTGGGCACTGCCTCCGACGCCACCATCGCCATGGAACTGGGTTGCGATGCGGTGCTGATGAACTCGGCCATCGCCCATGCGCAGCAGCCGGTCCTGATGGCTGAAGCCATGAACCACGCAATTGTCGCCGGCCGCCTGGCGTACCTCGCCGGGCGCATGCCGAAAAAACTTTACGCCAGCGCCTCCTCGCCGCTGGATGGTCTGATCAAGTAAGAGCCATTGATGACTGAATCAAACGAAACGCCGAACACCCTGGAAGAAGGCGACGAGTCCAAGCACCGCCGCATCAAGAGTTTTGTGATGCGCGCCGGTCGCATGACCGAGGGCCAGCAAAAGGGCCTGGAGCAGGGCACGCCGCTGTTCGTCCTGCCGCTGGCAGACGCGCCGGTGGATTACGACCAGGTGTTTGGCCGCTCGGCACCACGCTCCCTGGAGATTGGCTTCGGCATGGGCCATTCCCTGCTGGAAATGGCCGCGGCTTCGCCGGAGCAGGATTTTATCGGGGTTGAAGTACACCGTCCGGGTGTTGGTGCGCTGCTGAACGGCGTGCTGACTCAGGGCCTGACCAACCTGCGGGTCTACGACTGCGACGCGATCGAAGTGCTCAACCGCTGCATCGCCGACAACAGCCTCGACCGCCTGATGCTGTTCTTCCCCGACCCATGGCACAAGAGCCGCCACCACAAGCGCCGCATCGTCCAGGCTTCCTTCGCGGAACTGGTGCGCAGCAAGCTGAAAGTGGGCGGCATCCTGCACATGGCCACCGACTGGGAACCGTATGCCGAGTACATGCTGGAAGTAATGAACGTCGCCCCTGGCTACCGCAACCTGGCGGAAGACGGCAAATGCGTCCCGCGCCCGGCCGAGCGGCCGATCACCAAGTTCGAACGTCGCGGCGAGCGACTCGGGCATGGGGTTTGGGATTTGAAGTTCGAGAAGCTGGCGTAGTTAGCTCGAAAGCTGAAATGCAATCAACTGTGGGAGCTGGCTTGCCTGCGATCGCATCACCTCGGTATCACTGATACACCGAGGTGTCTGCATCGCAGGCAAGCCAGCTCCCACATTTGTTTTGTGCCGCGCTTAAGGTCAGCGGCGATCCGCCACCACCCCAATCAACACCAGCACCACCAACAACACTGGCGCCAGGCTGTAGTTGTTGAACTGGCTCAACCCGCGAACAATCCACGGCGTGGCATAGATCAGCGCAGCACCGCTGCCGATCATGCACACCAGCGCCATCAGCGGCACGCGCAGCGCGCCTGCGATGCTGCCCAGCCGTGCTTCGACCCAGCCCTTGATGTCGGCGCCAAACAGCACCAGCAGGCAACCTACCAACGCCAGGGAGATTTCCGACAGGTTGCTACGGCTCCAGCGGGATACGGTGGCGAGCAGGTCGAGTACCAGATCCATTTGATTTCCTTAAGAGCAATCAGCTCAAAAACTTCTGCAGCAGGTCATTGAGAAAGAGTTGCCCGCGGTCGGTGGCCGCCAGGCGTGACGGTTCGACCTGCATCAGGCCACTTTGTTCTGCCTCGCGGCGAGCTTCATCGAGGCTGGCCAGTTCGAGGCCGGTACGCTCGGCGTAAAGCCTGGCTTCGACGCCGTCAGTGAGGCGCAGGGCGTTCATCAGGAACTCGAACGGTAACTCTTCGTTGGTCAGTTCTTTCGCGCCGGCCTGGTAGTTTTTCGCCGGGTTGAGGTAGTCCTTCGGCGCCCGGGTTTTCCAGGTGCGCACGATGCGCCCATCCGGATGGCTGAGCTTGCCGTGGGCGCCGGCACCGATGCCGATAAAGTCGCCAAAGCTCCAGTAATTCAGGTTATGCCGCGCCGGCCGTCCCGGTTGGGCGTAGGCCGAGACTTCGTACTGGGCGTAACCGTGTTCGGCGAGCAACGCCTGGCCGGCTTCCTGGATGTCCCACAGGGTGTCGTCTTCCGGCAGCACGGGCGGCTGGTTCCAGAACACGGTGTTGGGTTCCAGGGTCAGTTGATACCAGGACAGATGCGTGGGCTTTAGGGCAATGGCCTGGCGCAGGTCGCCCAGGGCGTCCTCCAGGGACTGATCGGGCAAACCGTGCATCAAGTCCAGGTTGAAGTTGTCGAACCCGGCCTGGCGCGCCATGCCGGCGGCACGCACGGCTTCGTCACCGTTGTGGATGCGGCCCAGGGCTTCGAGTTTTTCCTGCTGGAAACTCTGGATGCCAATCGACAGCCGATTGATCCCCAGCTTGCGGTACGCCACGAACTTCTCTTGCTCGAAGGTACCGGGGTTGGCTTCCAGGGTGATCTCGATATCGCCGGCAAACGGGATGCGCGCTTCCACGCCCTTGAGCAACCGGCCCAGGGCAACGGCGCTGAACAGGCTTGGGGTGCCGCCGCCGAAAAAGATCGAACTCAGCTCACGGCCGTACACCGCGTGCAGGTCCTGATCGAGGTCGGCCAGCAACGCGTCGACGTACTCTTCCTCCGGCAGCACCTTGCTGGCGGTGTGGGAGTTGAAGTCGCAATAGGGGCATTTGCGCACGCACCACGGGATGTGGATATACAGCGCCAGGGGCGGCAGGTGAGGCAGGGCCGCCCGAGGTGTTTGCGCGCCACCGAGAATCAGTGGCTGCGCGGAGGTGTTCTGGGTCATTTCAGGCCCAGGCGCTGGCGCAGCAAATCCATTGCGCGGGCGCGGTGGCTGATCTGGTTCTTGTCGGCCGGGCTCAATTCGGCGCTGGAGACATTGCGCTCCGGCACCCAGAACAACGGGTCATAACCGAAACCGTGCTCGCCGCTGGCCGCATGCAGGATGCGACCGTGCCACAAGCCTTCGCAGAGGATCGGCAATGGATCATCGGCGTGACGCACCAGGGCCAGCACGCAGACGAACTGCGCGCCGCGCATCGCGTCGGGCACGTCCTTGAGGGCGTCCAGCAGCTTGGCGTTGTTGGCCGCGTCGCCTTTACCGTCGGCGTAACGTGCCGAGTAGATGCCAGGCGCGCCGCCCAGGAAGTCCACGGCCAGGCCCGAATCGTCAGCCAGTGCCGGCAGGCCGGAAATACGCGCGGCGTTGCGGGCCTTGAGGATGGCGTTCTCGACAAACGACAGGCCGGTCTCTTCCGGCTCTACCTGGCTGAACTCGCCAATCGAGCGCAGTTGCACCGAGTCGCCGAGCATGGCCTGGAGTTCTTTGAGCTTGCCGGCGTTATGGCTGGCCAGTACGAGTTGAGTAAGGTTCATCATTGCGCCGGAAACAGTTCCTGGTTGAATTGGAAGCTATGGGCTTTGCCGCCGGTTTCAACATTGATGGTAAACGTCTTGTATTCCCGCTGTGTCACAGAGTATGGCGCGAGGTAATTAATCCCGCCTTTCTCGTCGATTTGCTTGAACGTCAGGATCTCGCTCTTGCCGCCCAGGTCCTTGATAGTGCCTGTCACTTGCGCGGCCACCGGGGTTACGCCCTTGATCACGGTCACGTTGATCAAGCCCTTCTCCTTGCTGCGCACCACGCCAACTTTCTGGGCGGTTTCCGGCTGCAGGAAGCTGGAGGTGAAGGTGTTGTAATGAACGGTGATATCGCCGAATTCTTTCTGGCGATTACCGTCGATAACATCCGCCGCCATAGCGCTGACGCTCAGGCACGCGGTGAGTAGAAAAACAGCCAGGCGACTCATGATCGTCCTCCTCGAAAATGGTTAGACGGCAATCTGGTGGTCCGTCAGGCCCGGGCTGCTGACCCGGTAGATCCCGATCTCACCCAGCAGGTTGGGCCATAGCTTACTCGCCCAGCCGTGACGATGCTGTTGATCGACGGCAAGGCGGTTGATGACTTTGGCTTCGCGCTCGCCACACAGCGCTTCGAAGTCTTCAAAGGTGCAGAAGTGGATGTTGGGCGTGTTGTACCAGGTGTACGGCAGGAAGTCCGACACCGGCATGCGGCCCTTGGTGGCCAGGTACCAGCGGCAACGCCAGTGGCCGAAATTGGGGAAGGTGATAATGCACTGGCGGCCGACGCGCAACATTTCGTCGAGGATCCGGTCCGGGTAGTGCACGGCTTGCAAGGCCTGGGTCATGACCACGATGTCGAAGCTGTTGCTGGCAAAGTTGCCGAGGCCCTTGTCCAGGTCCTGCTCGATCACGTTGATGCCCTTGGCCACGCACTGGGCGATGTTGTCCGGGTCGTTTTCCAGGCCATAGCCGGTGACTTGCTTGTTGTCGCGCAGCCAGCTCAGCAGTTCGCCGTCGCCGCAACCGAGGTCGAGCACGCGGCTGCCGGCGGGGATCCAGTCTTGGATGATTTCCAGGTCGGCTCTCATGGCGTTCTCACCGTGCTATTCGATTCATGTAGTTGCTGAAGGCCTGCAGGTAGCGCGGGATCGGGATCAGGAAGGCGTCGTGGCCTTGCGGTGCGTCGATCTCCAGGTAGCAGACGTCTTTCTTGGCGGCCATCAGCGCATCCACCAATTCCCGCGAGCGGGCCGGGGAGAAGCGCCAGTCGGTGGTGAACGACATCACGCAGAACTTGGCGGTGGCCGCCTCGAAGGTGCGCGCCAGGTCATCGTCGAAGTTCGCCGCCGGGTCGAAGTAGTCCAGGGCCTTGGTCATCAGCAGGTAGGTGTTGGCGTCGAAACGCCCGGAAAACTCCTCGCCCTGATAACGCAGGTAGCTCTCGACCTGGAATTCGACGCTGTGGAAGTCGTAGTTGAGCTTCTCGCTCTTGAGGCCACGGCCGAATTTCTCGCCCATGGAGTCATCCGACAGGTAGGTGATGTGCCCGACCATGCGCGCGAGCATCAGCCCGCGCTTGGGGATCACGCCCGCTTCCTGGAACGAACCGCCGTGGAACTCGGGGTCGGTCAGGATCGCCTGGCGCGCCACTTCGTTGAAGGCGATGTTCTGCGCCGACAGCTTGGGGGCCGAGGCGATGGCCAGGCAATGGCGCACGCGGTCCGGGTAGGTGATGGTCCATTGCAGGGCCTGCATGCCGCCCAGGCTGCCGCCGATCACGGCGGCCCATTGGGCGATGCCCAGTACGTCGGCCAGGCGCGCCTGGCTGTGCACCCAGTCTTCCACGGTCAGCACCGGGAAATCGGCGCCAAACGGCTTGCCGGTTTCCGGGTTGAGGCTGCTGGGGCCGGTGGAGCCGTTGCAGCCGCCGAGGTTGTTCAGGCTGACCACGAAGAACTTGTTGGTGTCGATGGGCTTGCCGGGGCCGATGCAGCTGTCCCACCAGCCGGGCTTGCGCTCGTCCATGCTGTGGAAACCCGCAGCGTGGTGGTGGCCGGACAGGGCGTGGCAGATCAGCACGGCATTGCTGGCCGTGGCGTTCAGTTGGCCGTAGGTTTCATAGATCAGGTCGTAGGCGGGCAGCGAACGGCCGCAGGCCAGGGCCAGCGGTTCGCTGAAGTGCGCCACTTGGGGCACGACCAGTCCAACAGAATCGGGGGGGAAGGCAGTTGGCATCGACCCTGCTCTCGTTTAAATGAGGCGTAAGTCTAAAGACCGCTGCACCCAGCGGCAAGCAAAGGCCTGCGGCTGGTGTTTTTAAGGCTTTTTGTGGCGAGGGAGCTTGCTCCCGCAGGACCGCGAAGCGGTCCCGGTCCGGTTGCCGCGATTTTGCAGATGCAACGCGGTCGGCCGTTTTGGGGCTGCTGCGCAGCCCAGCGGGAGCAAGCTCCCTCGCCACGTTGTCGTCAGATCAGACCGAACAGTTCTTTGGGCATGAACGCGTAGAAAGCCAAGCGTGGAATCACCCAGCTTTGCAGCAGCTGAATCGCGATAAACGCGAAGATCGGCGAGATATCCAGGCCACCCAGGTTAGGTACCAGGCGACGGAACGGTGCCAGCACCGGCTCAGTGATCTGTGCCACCAGTTCGGCACCCGGGCTGCGGCTGCCCGGAGCGACCCAGGACAGGATCACGCTGATGATCATCGACCAGAAAATGATCTTCAGGAACAGCGAGAAGATCCCGATCAAGGCCCACGGCAGCAACAGCAGCGTGGTGGCCTGATAGCCATTGAGCAGCAGGATGACCGCGAACAGCAGGATCTGCAGCAGCAGCGCCAATACCAGCGACGACATGTCCAGGCCGAACAGGCTCGGGATCACCCGGCGCAGAGGCTTGAGCAGCGGCTGCGTGGCCTTTACCACGAACTGGCACAGCGGGTTGTAGAAGTTCGCCCGCACCAGTTGCAGGATAAAACGCATCAGCACGATCAGCAGGTACAGGCTGCCCAGGGTCTGGATGATGAAAATGGCAGCGTCATTGATTCCGAGCATGTTTGATTCCTATGTGGGGGACGACTATTTGCCCAGCTGCTCGGCCATTTCAGCCGAACGATGTGCTGCGGCACCCAGTGCTTTTTCCACCAGGGCTTCAAAGCCCCCGGCCTGGAACGATTCGATTGCCGCCTGGGTCGTGCCGCCGGGCGAGGTCACGCGACGGCGCAACTCGGCCGCGTCGACATCGCTGGTCACGGCCATCTGCGCGGCGCCCAGTGCGGTCTGCTCGGCCAGTTGCTCGGCGACTTCCTGCGGCAGGCCGAGTTTCACGCCAGCGGCGGTCATGGCCTCGATCAGCAGGAAGAAATACGCCGGGCCACTGCCGGAGACGGCGGTGACGGCGTCCAGTTGCTGCTCTTGTTCCAGCC
Source organism: Pseudomonas sp. F9001 (assembly GCF_013385435.1). Lineage (NCBI taxonomy): Bacteria > Pseudomonadati > Pseudomonadota > Gammaproteobacteria > Pseudomonadales > Pseudomonadaceae > Pseudomonas > Pseudomonas sp. F9001. The sequence continues at coordinate 117,489 of NZ_JACAPX010000013.1, read as the reverse complement.
ACACGGCGAGACCTACGGCGGACAGCAGCTCTTGTGCCTGGTCGCGCTGTTGGGCAGTGACTTCGGATGTGGCGTACAAGCCGCTCACGCCCTTGCGCAGGAGCGCCGGGGTGTTGGGCATGCAACGCACAATCGGCTGGGCGCCGAGCCAGTGGGTCATGCTGGCGCAAGTGATGCCGGCGGCGATGGACACCACCAGTTGATGGGGCTTGAGGCTAGGCCGCAGGCTTTCGCACACGGCTTTCATGGCTTGTGGCTTGACCGCCAGCACTACCACGTCCACGCCTTCAATCGCTTCTGCGTTGTCGGCGAAGGTGTCGATGCCGTGCTCGGCGCTGACGCGGGAGCGGGTGTCGGCGCCCGGGTCGCTGGCGCGAATCTGTTGTGCTTCCAGGCCCTTGGCCCGCAGGCCGCCGATCAGGCTGGCCGCCATGTTGCCGGCGCCGATAAAGGCAATACGCGTGTTGCTCATGACAGGTCCTTACTCAGATGGAAGTCAGCCATTTCAAGGCTGGCCATAGTCGCGGGCACCAAACAGGGCGGTACCGATCCGCACCCAGGTGGCCCCTTGGGCGATGGCCGACTCAAGGTCATGGCTCATGCCCATGGAAAGTGTGTCGAGCCCCAGGTCGAGGCTCGCTTGCAGGTCGCGCACGGTGGCGAAGGCTGCGTCTTGCTCTGCACGGTCGTCGGTCGGCTCGGGAATCGCCATCAGGCCGCGCAGCTTCAGGCGCGGCAGGGCGCTGATGGCTTCGGCCAGGGCGGGCAGGTCGGCGGGTGTACAGCCGGACTTGCTGGCTTCGCCACTGACATTGACCTGGATGCAGATATTCAGCGGCGGCAGGTCAGACGGGCGTTGTTCGGACAGGCGTTGTGCGATTTTCAGGCGGTCCACGGAATGCACCCAGGCGAAGTTCTCGGCGATCGCACGAGTCTTGTTCGATTGAATGGGGCCGATGAAGTGCCAACTCAAGGGCAGGTCGGTTAATTCGGCCTGTTTGCCCAGGGCTTCCTGCAGATAGTTCTCGCCAAAGTCACGCATCCCGGCGGCATAGGCTTCGCGCACGGCCTGTGCGGGTTTGGTCTTGCTCACGGCCAGCAGGTGCACGCTGCCTGCGTCGCGCTGCGCGGCCTCGGCGGCTGCCCGGATCCGCTCGGAAACCAGGCCGATGTTGTCTGCTATGGTCGACATTCAAGTTGCGCCCGTGGATATGGAGTCCGCGGCATTCTACTGGAAATGGAAAGCCCTATGGATATCACTGAACTGCTGGCCGCCGGCGTACGCCTGCGGGCCTCGGACCTGCATCTGTCGGCGGGGTTGGCGCCGATGCTGCGAGTGGATGGCGAGGTCTGGCCACTCGATTGGCCTGTACTTGCGCCGGTGCAAATGACGGCGTTGCTCAGCCCTTTGCTGAACAATCACCAGCAAAAGGATTTCGAAACATCTCTTGAAACGGATTTTGCCTTCGAGTTGCCCGAGGTGGCGCGGTTTCGGGTGAATGTGTTCCAGCAGCACCGGGGCATGGGCGCGGTGTTTCGTACCATCCCCTCAACGGTGCAGAGCCTGGAACACCTGGGGTTGGGCGAGGTGTTCCGGCGCATCGCAGACCTGCCACGGGGGTTGGTACTGGTTACCGGGCCGACCGGTTCCGGCAAGTCCACCACCCTGGCAGCGATGATCGACTACCTCAACACCCATCGCCGTCAGCACATCCTCACCCTTGAAGACCCGATCGAGTTTATCCACCACCCGAAAAATGCCCTGATCAACCAGCGACAGGTGCATCGCGATACCCACAGCTTCTCGGCTGCCCTGCGTTCGGCATTGCGGGAGGACCCGGATGTGATCCTGGTGGGCGAATTGCGGGACCTGGAAACCATTCGGCTCGCGCTGACGGCGGCGGAAACCGGGCATCTGGTGTTCGGCACGCTGCACACCACGTCGGCGGCTAAAACCGTGGACCGGGTGGTGGATGTGTTTCCGGCGGGGGAAAAGGCCATGGTCCGCTCGATGCTCTCGGAGTCATTGCAGGCGGTGGTCTCTCAGGTGCTGGTGAAGAAGGTCGGCGGCGGGCGGGTGGCGGCTCACGAAATCATGCTTGGCACACCGGCGATTCGTAATTTGATCCGCGAGGACAAGGTGGCGCAGATGTATTCGGCGATTCAGACCGGCGGGGCGTTGGGGATGACGACGCTGGACATGAGTTTGAAGGCGTTGGTCAGCCAGGGGCTGATCAGCCGGGAACATGCCCGGGAGAAGGCGAGGGTGCCTGGGGATATTTAAGGTCGCGTGGGCGATGAAAAACTAATGTGGGAGCGGGCTTGCTCGCGAATGCGGTGTATCAGTCAAGCATGTATCGACTGACACTCCGCATTCGCGAGCAAGCCCACTCCCACACAAGCCTGCTCTCACATCAGCCTGATATCAGCGCTGCACAATCCGCAGGTTGTTCTGTTCTTTAGGCAGGACACGCTTGGCAATCACGTAGTTCTTGTCCCAGAACGGCTTCTTCAGCGTATCGATGCTCACGGACTTGCCACGACGCGGTGCGTGGATGAAACGGTCGTTGCCCAGGTAGATGGCAACGTGGTTCACCTGGCGGCTCTTCAGTTTGAAGAACAGCAGGTCACCCGGTTTCAAATCCTTGCGCTCAACCTTCAGCCCGTGGCCGGCGGCCATGGCGTTGGAAGTGCGCGGCAAATCCACGGCTTTTACGTCGTTAAACGCATATTTCACCAAACCACTGCAGTCGAACCCTTTACTTGGGCTGCTGCCGCCCCAACGATAAGGAGTACCGAGCACGTTGACGGCACGGCTGAGGACGTTGCTGCTTTGCTTGGTGTTGACGGCCATCAGCCCTGGCGCTGCATTACCGTGGGCCTTGCTCAGTTGAGTCGGGCGCTTCACGGTCAGCTTTACCGATTTGGCGGAGCTGGTGGTGGCGTGAACTTTAGGGGTGAAACCGTTAACGTTGGGAAGTCGTTGCTCACGATTGGTGGCGTGGGCGGCCAGTGGCATTAATAGGCAAATGGTTAGCCATGTCTTGAAAAATGGTCGCATTAGGCGTGGCTCTTTTTGGTTTGCGCGCAACTTTATAACAGCTTTTTGTGTCGTGCTAAGGCCGTTTGTCGACTGAACCCTGGGGTCAAATTCAGGAAAACCGTGACGAATTGCCGCGATTGTCCTACACAAGTCAGGCGGTATAAGGCTTTGAGGGAAGCGAAGATACCATTTGCCGCATGTCGGGCGCCCGTAAAAAAGTCACAAAGAAACCAGAAATATTTATCTATCGAGGCTAAAGAGGTACTCCATGAACACCTATCGACAGGATGTTTCGCAACAAGACACCCACAGCAAGGTGATCGGCTACCTGCTTTGGATTTTCGGTTTTACCGGTGCTCACCGCTTTTATTACGGCAAGCCGGTGACCGGGACGATCTGGTTTTTCACCTTCGGTTTGTTCGGGATTGGCTGGTTGATCGACTTGTTCCTGATTCCGGCAATGGACCGCGAAGCGGACCTGCGATTTACCGCCGGGCCGATCGAGTACAACGTGGCCTGGATTCTGTTGGCGTTCCTGGGTGTGTTCGGTTTGCACCGCATGTATCAGGGCAAATGGATCAGCGGGATCATTTACCTGCTGACCGGGGGCTTGTTCCTGATCGGGGTGCTGTATGACTTCTGGACGCTGAATACGCAGATTTCGATCCGCAATGCCGAGCGCAACGGCGGCCGATAAGATGTGTGAAGATCCAAATGTGGGAGCGGGCTTGCTCGCGAATGCGATGTGTCAGTCGACATCTCTATTGACTGACCCACCGCTTTCGCGAGCAAGCCCGCTCCCACATTTACTGTGCCCACTCCGGATTGGATTTAAGCCTGGTAGCTGATCCGCCCATCCACCAGCGTGTACCGCACAGTCGCCGGCAGGCTATGGCCGATGAATGGGCAGTTTTCACCCTTGGACAGCCAGTGTTCCCCGGCAATCGTGGAGCTGGCCGGATCAAACAGCACCAGGTCCGCCGCCGAGCCCACCGCCAGCTTGCCCGCCGGCAGGCGCAGCGCCTCGGCAGGGCCCGCACTGAGGCGCGCCAGCAGGGTCGGCAGGTCCAGCAAACCATCTTCCACCAACGTCATTGCCAGCGGCAGCAACAGCTCGACGCTGCTGATGCCTGGCTCCGTCGCGCCGAACGGCGCCAGCTTGGCATCCCGCTCGTGGGGCTGGTGATGGCTGGAGATCGCCGAAACCACCCCGGACTTCACCGCCGCCCGCAAACCGTCACGGTCAGCGCGGGTACGCAGTGGCGGCTGCACGTGATACAGGCTGGAGAAGTCGATCAGCGCCTCATCCGTCAGAATCAGCTGATACAGCGCCACATCCGCCGTCACCGGCAATCCGCGGGCTTGGGCCTGAGCGATCAGGGCCACGCCGCGAGCGCTGGTCAGCTGGCTGAAGTGCGCGCGTACGCCGCTTTGTTCCACCAGCAGCAGGTCGCGGGCCAGGGCCACGGTCTCGGCGGTTTCCGGGATGCCCGGCAGGCCGAGGAAGCTCGCGGTGGCGCCTTCGTGGGCCAGGCCGCCTTCGGCCAGGTCACGGTCCTGGGAGTGGAAAATCACGGTCAGGTCGAAAGTCGCCGCATATTCCAGCGCACGGCACAGGGTGCGGGTGCTGCGAAAGCTCTCCAGGCCGTTGCCGAAGGCCACGCAGCCTGCGTCGCGCAGGGCGATCAGTTCGGCCAGTTGTTCGCCGTCCAGCCCTTTGCTCAGGGCGCCGATGGGGAACACTTTGCAGTTGCCGGCTTCGCGGGCGCGGTCGAGGATCAGTTCGGTCACCGCCGAGGTGTCCAGCACCGGTTTGGTGTGGGGCGGGCAGCACAGGCTGGTCACGCCACCGGCAGCGGCGGCGCGGGTTTCGCTGGTAATGTTGCCCTTGCGGCTGTAGCCCGGCTCACGCAGGGCGACGTTCAGGTCAACCAGGCCAGGCGCGGCGATCAGGCCTTTGGCGTCGATAGTTTCGCTGGCGCTGAAGCCTGCGGGTGCGGCGCCGATGGCAATGATCTTGCCGGCTTCCAGGTGCAGATCGGTGACTTGATCCAGGCCGCTGGCCGGATCGATGACTCGGGCGCCGAGAATGCTGAGCTTCACTGGGCGTTCTCCTGCTCGAATTGACGTTGCGCGGTTTGCCCGCTCATGGCCATGGACAACACCGCCATGCGGATGGCGATGCCGTACGTGACCTGGTTGAGAATCACCGACTGCGCGCCATCGGCCACCGCCGACTCAATCTCCACGCCACGGTTGATTGGCCCCGGGTGCATCACGATGGCGTCCGGCTTGGCGCCGGCCAGGCGTGCGGTGGTCAGGCCGAACAGGCGATAGAACTCGCCTTCGCTCGGCAGCAGGCCGCCCGCCATACGCTCGCGCTGCAAGCGCAGCATGATCACCACGTCCACATCCTTCAGGCCTTCGGCCATGTCGGTGTAGACCTTCACGCCGTACTGCTCGATACCGATCGGCAGCAGGGTCTTGGGGGCGATCACGCGGATGTCCGGGCAACCCAGGGTTTTCAGGGCCAGCATGTTCGAGCGTGCAACCCGCGAGTGCAGGATGTCGCCGACAATGGCCACCGAGAGGTTTTCAAAGCTGCCCTTGTGCCGCCGGATGGTCAGCATGTCGAGCATGCCCTGGGTCGGGTGGGCGTGACGGCCGTCGCCGCCGTTGATGATCGCCACATTCGGGCACACGTGCTCGGCGATGAAGTGCGCAGCACCGGAATCGCCGTGGCGCACCACGAACATGTCGGCGGCCATGGCTTCCAGGTTGCGCAGGGTGTCGAGCAGGGTTTCGCCCTTGCTCGCCGACGAGGTGGACACGTTCAGCGTGATCACGTCAGCCGACAGGCGTTGGGCCGCCAGTTCAAAGGTGGTGCGGGTGCGGGTCGAGTTCTCGAAGAACACGTTGCAGATGGTCTTGCCGCGCAGCAACGGGACTTTCTTCACCGCCCGGCCGCCGACTTCGAGAAACGAGTCGGCCGTGTCGAGGATTTCGGTGAGCAGTTCGCGGGGCAAGCCGTCGAGGGACAGGAAGTGTTGCAGCTGGCCCTGAGCATTGAGCTGCAGCGGGCGCTTGGCATCTAGAGGCGTCATCGCGGGGACTCTTTACAAGGCGGTTTAAAGGGCAAGGTCTTGCAGTTCGAGTTCGAGCGGCGTGGGACCGGACAATTTTACCCGCTGGTGGGCTTCCAGGGACAGGGTGGCGCCGACCACGTCCGGGCTGATCGGCAATTCGCCGGCGTCCAGGTCCAGCAGGCAGACCAGGGTCACGCTGGCCGGGCGGCCGTAGTCGAACAGTTCGTTCATCGCGGCGCGGATGGTGCGACCGCTCATCAGCACGTCATCGATCAGCACCAGGTGCTGGCCTTCGATCTCGAACGGCAGGGCCGAGGGGCGCACTTGCGGGTGCAGGCCGTTCTGGCTGAAGTCGTCACGATAGAAAGACACGTCCAGGGTGCCCAGGGGCGAGTCGCTGCCCAGTTCTTCCAGCAGCGCCTGGGCCACCCACACGCCACCGGTGCGGATGCCGATAAAGCGCGGCTCGCTGATGGCACGGTGTTCCAGGTGCGCCTTGAGGCGGATCGCCATCTGGCTGATCAGGTCGGCGGGATTGGGCAGGCTCATGGGTGCTCCTTCTAGGCCTCGCGCAGGCAAGGTCCGGGCTCAAACGTAAGAAGACGCGGCAAGCCGCGTCAGTCAGGATTCAAATAAAGCGGTGTTTTCATCCAGCCAGCCCTGCAACAGCAGGGCCGCGGCGATGGCATCCACCGGGTTGTCGCGGTAACTGCCTTTCTGCCCGCCACGGTCACGGCGCTCGCCCTTGGCTTCGAACGTGGTCAGGCGTTCGTCGTGGGTATAGAAGGGCAGGTTGTAGCGGCCGTTCAGGCGGCGGGCGAACTTTTCGGCCCGCAGGCACATCTCGCTCGGGGTGCCGTCCATGTTCAGCGGCAGGCCGACCACCACGGCGTCGGGCTTCCACTCCTTGATCAGGGCTTCGACCTGGTTCCAGTCCGGCACGCCGTTCTGGGCCTTCAGGGTGCACAGCTCGCGGGCCTGGCCGGTAATCACCTGGCCGACGGCGACGCCGATCTGTTTGGTGCCGTAGTCGAAACCGAGGATCAGACGCAAGGCCATCAGGCGTGCCCCGCCTGGCTGGTCAGCAGGCTGAGGTTGATCCGCAGCTTGGCGGCGGCCGCTTCCAGGCGCAGTTCGCTGGGGGTGTTGAACAGGATGTCGGCATCGAACGGGCAGGTCAGCCAGGCATTGCTCGCCAGCTCCGCCTCCAGTTGCCCGGCTTCCCAGCCGGCGTAGCCGAGGGTGATCACACTTTGATCAGGCCCCACGCCGTCGGCAATCGCGAACAGGACGTCCTGGGACGTGGACAGGGACAACCCTTCAAGGTCCACGGTCGCCTGGAATTTCGGCCCGGTGGGGTGCAGCACAAAACCCCGGTCCGTCTGCACCGGCCCGCCGATGTAGATCGGTACGTGCTGGCAGCTGGCGGGTGGGTCGATGTCCGGGCGCAGTTGCTCGAGGATATCGGCCAGGTTGAGGTCTTGCGGGCGGTTGACCACCAACCCCATCGCACCATTGGCGGTGTGCTCGACGATGTAGGTCAAGGTCTGCGCAAAGTTCGGGTCGGCCATATGGGGCATGGCGATCAGGAATTGGTGCTTGAGGTAGGTCGGGCTGACATTTTTCATGTCCGCTAGTGTGGCGTTGGAGGGGCGAACTGACAAGCTGAGGATGCGCAGGAAATCACCGCCAGCATCAATTGCTCGACAGCCGATCACCCTTGGCAAAGCGCCAGGTGCGAATGATTTCCAGGCGGTCGATGTCGTTCAGGTCTCCGGTAAACGGCGCAAAAGGCGCCGCCAGCCGCACGATGCGTTGCGCTGCCTGGTCCAGCAGCGGTTGGCCGGAGGACTCCAGCACCTGCACCTCGTACAAGGTGCCGTCGCGGTTGATCGACACCAGCAGTCGCAAATTGCCGTAGATCTGCTGGCGACGGGCTTCGTCCGGGTAGTTCAGGTTGCCGATGCGCTCGACCTTCTTGCGCCACTCATCCTTATACCAGGCGCCTTTGTCGCGCATGGTGGAGGCGGCGTTGAGGCGGTAGATCCGCGGGCGCTTGGCGTACAGCTGTTGTTCGTGGGCCAGTTCGGCTTCCAGGCTGGAGATCTCACTGGAGAGTTGCGAGCTGTCAAAAGTCGGGGCCGGCGGGGCCGGCGTGGGTTCGGTCTTGGCCTTTTCGCGCTGGGTCGGGGCTTTTTGCGGCTTGGGCGCCACGGTGGTGACCGCCGCCTTGGGTGCGGCCTGTTTCACCTCCGGCTTGGGCGCCGGCGGTGGCGTGACCTTATTGACCTTGTTGTCCTGGAATGGCGCGACTTCAGTGGTCTTGGGCACGGCCTTCTTGTCGAGGGTGCCGCTGCCTTGCTGGTTGTCCTGGGCGAGAAAGTCGGCCTTTTCGGGCTTCTTTTCGCTTTTGAACGTGGCGAGGGTGATTTCCAGGGTCTTGGTGATCTGCTTGGGTTCGGCAAAGGTGAAGCCCAGGCCGAGGATCAGCGCCAGGTGAATCAACGCCGCCAGAAACAGGGTAAATCCGAGCCGATCAGCCGGGCGCACGCCGCTGTGGGAGAGTTCGGGGGGCAGATCGGACGGGAGCGTCATGACAAGAAAACCAACATCGCGCGTTTCACAGGTGGCGCATGATAACGCAATGTTGGTTTGTGTCCGGCTGTTCTATGTCACTTGGCTTGTAGCTTGGCGGCAATCGCAGCCATCAGCATTTCGCCGATGTTCGTGCCAAATGCGTTGTCGATCTCGCGAATACAGGTCGGGCTGGTGACGTTGATTTCGGTGAGGTTCTCGCCGATTACGTCCAGTCCTACGAACAGCAGGCCTTTTTCGCGCAGGGTCGGGCCGACTTGGGCTGCAATCCAGCGATCCTTGTCCGTCAGCGGGCGGGCTTCACCCCGGCCACCGGCGGCCAGGTTGCCGCGGGTCTCGCCGGCGGCCGGAATGCGCGCCAGGCAGTAAGGCACCGGCTCGCCGTCGATCATCAGGATGCGCTTGTCGCCGTCCTTGATCGCCGGAATGTAGGCCTGGCCCATGATCTGCTGGGTGCCCAGCGCAGTCAGGGTCTCCAGGATCACCGACAGGTTCGGGTCGCCGGCGCGGTGGCGGAAGATCGAGGTACCGCCCATGCCGTCCAGCGGCTTGAGGATCACATCGCCGTGCTTGGCGGCGAATTCACGCAGCACATCGGCGCGGCGGCTGACCACGGTCGGCGGCGTGCATTGCGGGAACAGCGTGGCGAACAGCTTTTCATTGCAGTCGCGCAGGCTCTGGGGCTTGTTGACGATCAGCACGCCCGCGCGCTCGGCCTGCTCCAGCAGGTAGGTGGAGTAGACGAACTCCATGTCGAACGGCGGATCCTTGCGCATCAGGATCACGTCGAGGTCGCTCAGGGGGCTGTCGATTTCGTCTTGCAGCTCGAACCACTTCTCGGGGTTGGCAAACACCTGCAGGGGGCGCATCCGCGCCCGCGCTTCACCGTCGCCCTGGTAAAGGTCCGGCTGCTCCATATAGAACAGGCTCCAGCCGCGGGCCTGGGCGGCCAGCAGCATGGCCAGCGAGCTGTCCTTTTTATAGGAAATGCTGGCGATAGGGTCCATGACAATGCCGACGCGAACGCTCATGGGGGATTTCCTCTAGCAAATAAGGGCGCATAAAAGTGGCGTCAGAGTGGCGCTGCGGCTGTTGTGGGTCAAGGAAAAACCACCACGCGGGTCGGCCGATAGATTGCGTTCTGAGACTGTGCTAAAAAGGCTGCCATGGCACATCAGCCCTTGAATTCCGAGGCTTTTGGCGCTCGTCCTGTGCAACATCAGGCAGTACACACCGAAAACCTATTCGCTGTGGCGATGGTAGAGCAGATATGGAACAGCATTCCAACGCCTTGAAAGTGATGGTGATCGACGATTCGAAAACGATTCGCCGCACGGCCGAAACACTGTTGAAGAACGTAGGGTGCGACGTCATCACGGCCATCGACGGTTTCGATGCCCTGGCCAAGATTGTTGACCATCATCCACACATTATCTTTGTCGACATCATGATGCCGCGCCTGGATGGCTATCAGACCTGCGCGCTGGTGAAGAACAACCCGGCGTTCAAGTCGATCCCGGTAATCATGCTGTCCTCCAAGGATGGTCTGTTCGACAAGGCCAAGGGGCGCATCGTCGGCTCTGATCAGTTTTTGACCAAGCCTTTCAGCAAGGAAGAACTGCTGAGCGCGATCAAGGCCTATGTACCGGGCTTCGCCGCAGTAGAACAAGCACACTGACGGGGGCCCCACGAGGGCTTGCGTCTACTAGATAAGTGGGGAAAACCATGGCACGTGTTCTGATCGTCGACGATTCGCCGACTGAAATGTACAAACTGACCGAAATGCTCGAGAAGCACGGTCACACCGTCCTCAAGGCCCAGAACGGCGGCGATGGCGTTGCGCTGGCCCGTCAGGAAAAGCCGGATGCGGTGCTGATGGATATCGTGATGCCGGGCCTCAATGGCTTCCAGGCCACCCGTCAGTTGACCAAAGATGCCGAGACCAGCCACATCCCGGTGATCATCATCACCACCAAGGATCAGGAAACCGACAAGATCTGGGGCGAGCGCCAGGGCGCCAAGGATTACCTGACCAAGCCGGTAGACGAAGAAACCCTGATCGCCACCCTGAACAAGGTGCTGGCCGGCTGACGGCACGTTCCCATGACCGAGTCGCAAACCGCCTTCGAGCTGCTGCTGGACATCGACCGCCGCTGCCGCTTGCTGGCTGCCGACCTGCCGTCCCAGGAAACCCGGCTGCTCAGCTGGAGTGGGATCGGGTTTCGCCTGGGCGAACACTGGTACGTGGCGCCCATGGGCGAGGTGGCGGAAGTGCTGCACGAACCGCGCTGTACCTTGATGCCCGGGGTCAAGCCGTGGATCAAGGGCGTGGCCAACCTGCGGGGGCGCTTGCTGCCGGTGATGGACCTGGGCGGTTTCCTTGGCCTTGAGCTGTCGGTGGCGCGCAAACAACGGCGGGTGCTGGTGGTGGAGTATCAGGACGTGTTTGTCGGCCTGTTGGTGGACGAGGTGGTGGGCATGCAGCATTTCGCACAAGACGCGTTGTCGACGAGCACCGCAGGCGGCGCGCCGTTTATCCAGGGCCAGTTCGACGGCGACCAGCTGTGGCAGGTCTTCAGCCCCTTCGCCCTGGCCCAGGCTCCAGGTTTCATGGATGTCGCCGCATGAGTACCGTCACCCCGGTCAAACCCCAGGAAGCCTCCCGCAGCCGCTCGCAGATCATCGTGCTGTTTATCGCGCTGATCGTGTTCATCATGCTGCTGTTCGCCAACTTCGCGTACCTCAACACCCAGTCCACCTACGACAAACAGTACATCGGCCACGCCGGTGAGCTGCGGGTGCTGTCCCAGCGCATCGCCAAGAACGCCACCGAGGCTGCCGCCGGCAAGGCGGCGGCGTTCAAGCTGCTGGGGGATGCGCGCAACGATTTTGCCCAGCGCTGGGGTTACCTGAAAAAAGGCGACCCGGCCACCGGCCTGCCCGCTGCACCCACCGCCGTGCGTGCAGAAATGCGCGCCGTGCAGACCGACTGGGAAGCGCTGCTGAAAAACGCCGATGCGATTCTGGCCAGCGAGCAAACGGTGCTGTCGCTGCATCAAGTGGCCGCGACCCTGGCGGAAACCGTTCCGCAGTTGCAGATGGAGTCGGAAAAGGTTGTCGATATTCTGCTGCAACGCGGCGCACCGGCCAGCCAGGTAGCGTTGGCCCAGCGCCAGTCATTGCTGGCCGAACGCATCCTGGGGGCGGTAAACACCGTGCTGGCGGGGGACGAGACTGCCGTGCAGGCCGCCGATGCCTTTGGCCGCGATGCCAGCCGTTTCGGCGTGGTGCTCAGTGGCATGCTCAACGGCAATCCCGGGCTGCGCATCACCCAGGTTGAAGACCACGACGCCCGCGCCCGGTTGGCGGAGATTTCCGAGCTGTTCGAATTCGTCTCCGGTTCCGTGGACGAAATCCTCGAGACCTCGCCGCAGCTGTTCCAGGTGCGCGCCTCGGCGAGCAATATCTTCAACCTGTCGCAAACCCTGCTGGACGAAGCCTCGCACCTGGCCACCGGCTTTGAAAACCTGGCGGACGGGCGCACTTTCGACACCATCGGCGGCTACGTGCTGGGCTTGCTGGCGCTGGCCTCGATCATCCTGATCGGCCTGGTGATGGTCCGCGAGACCAACCGCCAGTTGCGGGAAACCGCCGAGAAGAACGAGCGCAACCAGAACGCGATCATGCGCCTGCTGGATGAGATTGAAGACTTGGCCGACGGCGACCTGACCGTCACCGCCTCGGTCACCGAAGACTTCACCGGCACCATTGCCGACTCCATCAACTATTCCGTGGACCAACTGCGCGACCTGGTGGCCACCATCAACCTCACTGCCGGCCAGGTGGCTGGTGCGGTGCAGGACACCCAGGCCACCGCCATGCACCTGGCCCAAGCGTCGGAGCATCAGGCACAGCAGATTGCCGAAGCGTCCACGGCGATCAACCAGATGGCCCAGTCCATCGACCAGGTGTCGGCCAACGCCGCCGAATCTTCGGCAGTGGCCGAGCGTTCGGTAGAGATTGCCAACAAGGGCAACGAGGTGGTGCACAACACCATCCACGGCATGGACAACATCCGCGAACAGATCCAGGACACCGCCAAGCGCATCAAGCGCCTGGGGGAATCGTCCCAGGAAATTGGCGACATCGTCAGCCTGATCGATGACATCGCCGAGCAGACCAACATCCTCGCGCTCAACGCCGCGATCCAGGCGAGCATGGCCGGTGATGCCGGGCGTGGTTTTGCGGTGGTGGCCGATGAGGTACAGCGCCTGGCTGAGCGTTCTTCGGCGGCGACGCGACAGATCGAAACCCTGGTGCGAGCGATCCAGACGGATACCAACGAAGCCGTGATTTCCATGGAGCAGACCACCACCGAAGTGGTGCGCGGTGCGCGGCTGGCCCAGGACGCCGGGGTTGCGCTGGAAGAGATTGAAGGCGTGTCGAAAACCCTGGCGGCGCTGATCCAGAGTATCTCCAACGCGGCGCAGCAGCAGACGTCGTCGGCGGGGCAGATTTCCCTGACGATGAACGTGATCCAGCAGATCACCACTCAGACTTCGTCGGGCTCTACGGCCACTGCCGAGAGCATCGGCAACCTGGCAAAAATGGCCAGTCAGTTGCGGCGGTCGGTGTCGGGGTTCACCTTGCCGGCGGCGAAGCGGGTGGATGAGTGAAATGCGCCCTCGAAAACACCGAAAAGCAAATGTGGGAGCGGGCTTGCTCGCGAATGCGGTGTGTCAGTCGCCGACGCTTTGTCTGACCCACCGCATTCGCGAGCAAGCCCGCTCCCACAGTTGATCTCCTTTGTTTTGAGATCGGTGTACGCATGACCCAGCACTACCAGCAACTCATGAATTCAGACGGGAGCGGTTATGGTTGATCGGCACGACTACGTGGCCCTCGAATGGGTCAAGGGCGAAATTGCCGAAACCCTGAAACAGGCCCGCTCGGCGCTGGACGCCTATGTTGAAGAAAGCAGCAGCGAGGCCATCGGCCAGTGCCTGGAATGCATCCATCAGGTGCATGGCAGCCTGTTGATGGTCGAGTTCTACGGCGCGGCCCTGTTCGCTGAAGAAATGGAACAACTGGCCCTCGCCCTGCAAGGCGCGCGCGTCAGCCAGCGCGACGAAGGCATTCGCCTGCTGCAACAGGGCCTTGGCCAACTGCCGCTGTACCTCGACCGCGTACACAGCGCCCGGCGCGACCTGCCCCTGGTAGTGCTGCCGCTGCTCAACGACCTGCGCAGCGTGCGCGGCGAAAGCCTGCTCTCGGAAACCAGCCTGTTCAGCCCGCAACTGCTGGTGATCCCGCCGCTGCCCGAAGACGCCCTGGCCCAGCGCACGCCAGAGGATTTCCCCGAACTGCTGCGCCAGTGGCGGCAGATGCTGCAACAGGCGCTGGTCGGTTTGCTGCGCGAAGACCACGGCCCCAGCAACCTGGAAGACATGGCGCGGGTCTTCGCCCGCCTCGAAGCCCTGTGCCATGGTGCGCCGCTGTTACCGTTGTGGCAGGTCACCTCGGCGCTGGTGGAAGGCATGCTCATTGGCGTGGTTGCCAACAGCCCGGCGTTGCGCAGTTTGCTCAAGGCCTGCGACAAGCCACTCAAGCGCCTGCTGATCCAGGGCATCAACGGCATCAATACCCCGGCCCCGGATGAGCTGCTCAAGAGCCTGTTGTTCTACGTCGCCAAAGTCACCCGACCGACTCCACGGATGCAAAGTTTGAAAGAACGTTATGGCCTCGATGAAGCTTTGCCCGACAGCGCCGTGGTGGACGCCGAACGCGCCCGCCTGGCCGGCCCGGACCGCGACGCGATGGGCTCGGTGCTCGGCGCGTTGTGCGAGGAGCTGGTGCGGGTCAAGGAACGCCTGGACCTGTTCGTACGCAGCGACCGTCAGCACGCCTCGGACCTTGAGGCGTTGCTGGCGCCGCTGCGGCAGATCGCCGATACCCTGGCGGTATTGGGCTTCGGCCAGCCGCGCAAAGTGATCATCGACCAACTGGCGGTGGTACTCGGCCTGGCCCAGGGGCAGCGCGAACCCAACGATGCGGTATTGATGGACGTTGCCGGTGCGTTGCTCTACGTCGAGGCCACGCTGGCCGGGATGGTCGGCACTGTCGAGCCGGAGCGCCGCGAAGAAAGCCGCCTGCCTACCACCGACCTGACGCAGATCCACCACCTCGTCATCCGCGAATCCTGCCAGTGCCTGACCCAGGCCAAAGAGCTGGTGATCGACTGCATCGAGGCTCACTGGGACCTCCAGCGCCTGGAGTCGCTGCCCGAGTTGCTGACCCAGGTGCGCGGCGCGCTGGCGATGATTCCGCTGCCCCGTGCGGCGAGCCTGATGCGTGGCTGCAATGACTACGTCAACGAGCAACTGATGGTCGGCGACGCCGCACCTTCCGAGGCGCAGCTTGAGCATTTTGCCGATGTGCTCACCAGCCTCGAGTACTACCTGGAACGCATGCTCCAGGACCACGACGCCCCGGGCGAACGGGTGCTGGAAGTCGCCGCTGAAGGCCTGGCCGCGCTGGGCTATTTGCCGGCCGAAAAACCCTGGCGCCAGGCACTGCTTGAGCAGGGTGATACGCCCACGGAGCAAACCCCGTTCCTCGCCGATGCGTTGGCCAGCCCCACCTCGCGCCTCAACCCGCCGGCACTCCAGCGTCCCGGCAGCCTGCTGCCGCCGCCCGCCGGTGAAGAAGCCATCGATGATGAACTGCGGGAAGTCTTCCTCGAAGAAACCGCCGAAGTTCTCGACGTGCTGCATCGCTATGTGCCTGCCGGCACCGCCAGCCTGGAAGACAAGGCCACCCTGAGCGAAATGCGCCGCGCCTTCCACACCTTGAAAGGCAGTGGCCGCATGGTGCGCGCCCTGGTGTTGGCAGAGCTGGCCTGGGCCGTGGAAAACCTGCTCAACCGCGTGCTGGAGCGCAGCGTCGCGCCGGGCCCGGATGTGCAAGCAGTGCTGGATGACGTGTTGGAATTGCTGCCGGAACTGATCACCGATTTTGCCGACGATGCCCAGCGCCAGCGCGATGACGTAGACGAACTGGCGGCGCGCGCGCACGCCCTGGCCAGCCGTGTCGAACCGTCGGCCACAGACCCGGCCGCCCTGGACCCTCAGTTGCTGGAAATCTTCCGCAACGAAGCCCAGAGCCACCTCGACAGCCTCAACCGCTTCCTGCAACAGACCACCGAGCACCTGCCGCTGCAAGTCAGTGATGACCTGCAACGCGCACTGCACACCCTCAAAGGCAGCGCCTATATGGCCGGTGTGTTGCCCATCGCCGAACTGGCGCGCCCGCTGGATCACCTGACCCGCGAATACAAGGCCCACCGCCTGCCGCTGGACCTGGATGAAATCGAATTGCTGCTGGAGGCCGAGGCGTTGTTCCAGCGCGGCGTGCGCCAGCTGGACAGTGACCCTCACGCGGCCATCAATGGTGCAGCAGGGCTGATCGAGCGCACGCAAAACCTGCTGAACAGCCAGCTTGAAGCCTTGCTGAATGCGCCCAACACCGGCCTGCGGATCAAGCGCGACCCGCAGTTGATCGCCAACTTCCTGGCCCAGGGCATGGACATCCTGCTGGACGCCGAAAGCCTGCTGCGCCGCTGGCAACAGCACCCCGGCGAACGCCAGGAACTGAGCGCGCTGCTGGACGAACTGACCACCCTCGGCGAAGGCGCGCACCTCGCCGACCTGCACTCGATGGATGAATTGTGCGAAGCCTTGCTCGACCTCTACGGCGCAGTGGAAGAAAGCAGCCTGGCGGTCAGCGAGCGCTTCTTCCACGAGGCCGAACAGGCCCACGAAGCCCTGATCAACATGCTCGACCAACTGGCCGCCGGCCAGGAAATCAGCGCGGCGCCGGCCCGGGTACGCGCCCTGCGCGAGCTGCTGGATGAAGGCCTCGACCCGTCCGCCACCGGTTTGATCAAGACCGATGGCAGCCGCGCGCTGAGCATCTCCGAGCTGGGCGCCGCTACGGCGAAGCTCGATCAGGGTTTTGCGGTGGATGACGAGATCGTCGAGATATTCCTTGAGGAAGCGGTGGACATCCTCGACAGCGCCGGCCAGTCCTTGAAGCGTTGGCTGCTGGACCCGGATAACGCAGCGCCGCTGTCATCGTTGCAGCGGGATTTGCACACCCTCAAGGGTGGCGCGCGCATGGCTGAAATCGGCGCGGTGGGCGACCTGGCCCTTGAGCTGGAAAACCTTTACGAAGGTTTGGTGGACCGGCGCTACAGCTATTCCAGCGAGCTGGCCAATGTGTTGATGGCCAGTCATGAGCGGCTGGCGCTGTTGCTTGAGCAACTGCAACACCAGCAACCGTTGAGCGACTCCTCCGACCTGATCAGCCACTTGCGTGAGTTGCGCCAAGGCACTGGACAAGCGGCGCCCGCAGCGGCCGCCGAAGTCGAGACGCCGGGCAGTGATCCCGAGCTGCTGGATATCTTTCTCGAAGAGGCCGCCGACATCCTCGACAGCTCCGGCGCCGCGCTGTTGCGCTGGCAGGCCGAGCCGAAAAATCGCCAGGAAGTCGAGACACTGCTGCGCGACCTGCACACCCTCAAGGGCGGCGCTCGCATGGTCGAGATCGGCCCGATTGGCGACCTGGCCCATGAGTTGGAGTTTCTCTATGAGGGCTTGTCGGCAGGTTTGCTGGCGCCCTCGGCGGAGCTGTTCGCCTTGCTGCAAGGCTGCCACGACCGCCTGGCGCAGATGATCGATGCGGTGGCGGCGGGAATGCCGGTGGGCTCGGTGGACCTGCTGATCGAGCGCATCAAGAGCCTGGTGCGTCCGGCTGAAGTGACGGACGCACCGCTGGCGTTGACGGCAACCAAAACCGAGGCAGTGCCGGCCAGCGATCCGGCCGCCGACATGGTGAAGATCTCTGCCGACTTGCTGGATGACCTGGTCAACCTGGCGGGTGAAACTTCGATCTTCCGTGGGCGTATCGAGCAGCAGGTCAACGATGCGAGCGTTGCCCTCAACGAGGTGGAAACCACCATCGAGCGTATGCGCGATCAACTGCGCCGCCTCGACACCGAGACCCAGGGCCGCATCCTCAGCCGCCAGCAGGCCGAGGCCGAACGCCTGGGCTACGAAGAATTCGACCCGCTGGAAATGGACCGCCATTCCCAGTTGCAACAACTGTCCCGGGCCTTGTTCGAATCGGCTTCCGACCTGCTCGACCTCAAGGAAACCCTCGACCGCCGCAACCAGGACGCCCACAACCTGCTGCAGCAACAGGCGCGCATCAACACCGAGTTGCAGGAAGGCCTGATGCGCACGCGCATGGTGCCCTTCGAACGCATGCTGCCACGGCTTAAACGCATCGTGCGGCAGGTGGCGGGCGAGCTGGGCAAGGACGTGGAATTTATCGTCGGCAATGCCGAAGGCGAGATGGACCGCAACGTGCTGGAGCGCATGGTCGCGCCGCTGGAACACATGCTGCGCAATGCCGTCGACCACGGCCTGGAATCCCGCGATGCACGATTGCTGGCCGGTAAACCCGAGAAAGGCCGCATCACCCTGGACCTGACCCACGAAGGCGGCGACATCGTTTTCGACATGCGCGACGACGGCGCCGGCGTGCCGCTTGAAGCCGTGCGGCGCAAGGCGATCAAGCGTGGCTTGCTCGACCCCAACCTGGAAATCAGCGACCGCGACGTGTTGCAGTTCATCCTGCAACCGGGGTTTTCCACTGCCGAAAAAATCACCCAGATTTCCGGGCGTGGCGTGGGCATGGACGTGGTGCATGAAGAAGTGCGCCAGCTGGGCGGCTCGATGGTCATCGACTCGACGCCGGGAGAGGGCGTGCACTTTCGCATTCGCCTGCCGTTCACTGTGTCGGTCAACCGGGCGATGATGGTGCAGTGTGCCGACGATCAATACGCGATCCCGCTGAACACCATCGAAGGCCTGGTGCGGGTCATGCCCCATGAGCTGGAAGGGCACTATCAGCAGGACCCGCCGCGCTACGAATACGCCGGCCAACGCTACGAACTGTTCTACCTCGGCGACCTGCTGCACACCGTCGGCCGGCCGAACCTGCTGGGCCAGTACCAGCCGCTGCCGGTGCTGCTGGTGCAATGCAACGAACGGCGCGTGGCGGTGCAAGTGGACGCCATGGCCGGCACCCGGGAGATCGTGGTCAAGGGCCTGGGGCCGCAGTTTGCCGGGGTGAAGGGCGTGTCTGGCGCAACCATCCTTGGCGATGGCCGCGTGGTGTTGATCATCGACCTGCTGGCGCATATCCGCGCCCGGCCACCGGCGTTGCCGGCCCAGGCGGCGGACGCTCCGTTGATCCTCAACGACCCGCTAAAAAAGCGCCCGCTGCTGGTGCTGGTGGTGGACGACTCGGTCACCGTGCGCAAAGTCACCAGCCGCCTGCTGGAGCGCAACGGCATGAACGTGCTCACCGCCAAGGACGGCATCGACGCCATGGCCGTGCTGGAAGAGCACACCCCGGACCTGATGCTGCTCGACATCGAAATGCCGCGCATGGACGGCTTCGAAGTGGCCATCCAGGTGCGCGACGACCCGCGGCTGATGCGCATGCCCATCATCATGATCACCTCCCGCACCGGGCAAAAACACCGTGATCGTGCAATGGCGATTGGCGTCAACGACTACCTCGGCAAGCCTTATCAAGAGTCGGTGCTGCTGGAAAGCATCGCTTACTGGAGCAAGTCCCGTGCTTGATCACCGCGCAACTCAACTCACCGGCTTGCTGCTGCCATTGGCCGACCGTCACCTGTTGTTGCCCAACGTCGCCGTGGCCGAGCTGATCGACTTCCAGCGCGGCGAACCGGCCAGTGATGCGCCGCCGTGGTATTTGCGGCAGGTTACCTGGCGGGATCGGCAGTTGCCGTTGATCAGCTTTGAGGCCGCGTGTGGCGAGTCGGGCGTGGTGGGAGAGCGCGCGCGGATTGTGGTGTTGAACACCCTCGGAGGACGGCCGACGTTGAAGTTTATTGCGTTGGTGATCCAGGGGATTCCGCGTTCGTACAAGCTCGATAGCCAGTTGAGTTATGTGGACGTGCCGTTGTGCCCGCTGGAGTTGGCGGCGGTGCAGGTGGGGGAGCATGTGGCCAGGGTGCCGGACTTGATGGGATTGGAGGCGTTGTTGGTCGAGGCCGGATTGGCCTGAGTGTAACCGTCAGTCAATCCGTGCAAACCGTTCGATTTTCGGTTGATCTCGATGCTCTGCCTGCCACAGGTCATAGGCACTTTGCATCGAAAGCCACAACCGAGCTTTGCTGATACCTGCCCGTTCAAGCCTTACCGCAAGATCCGGGCTGATTGGCGCGTGTCCGTGGAGGATTCTAGAGAATGTTTCTCTGGCGAAGCCAAGGCGCCGTGCCATTTCAGTAATGGTGATGCCCAAGGCCGGGATCACGTCCTCAAGCAGGATTTCGCCAGGGTGGGGAGGGTTATGCATGTCCATATCGATGCCTTTACTCAGTGATAGTCCAAATAATCGACCAGTTCTACTTGGTCGTTGAACATCCGAAAAATAATGCGCCAGTTACCGCTGATACTGACGGACCAGTAGTCGATCAGATCGCCTTTCAATCGGTGAAACCGCCAACCGGGCATGTCCAGTTCATCACGGTGTGTGGCTCTATTCAGAACCAGCAACACACGACGCAAGCGTTTTGCATGGTCTGCGTTGATACCTTTAGTAGAACCAGTCTCAAAAAAGACCCTGAGGCCTTTATGCTTCCAGCTAACGATCATGGCGAGATTGTGATGTGATACATCACGCTCTGCAATGGCCTTGTATCAGGTTTGGATATCAGATTCATAACGCCCAATCGGTGACATGCTTCGGACCGAAAAGGCTAGAGAGACGGGTTCCGAGCAACAACCCGAAAAGTTTGTAGGAGCAATCGGCGTGCGCTTTACAGTCGGATTTTTCCTGCAACCTCTCGCGCTGTGCATGAACTTGTTGTGCCCTGCGATCGCGCCTAGTCTTCGTCCGTCATCGCAAAAAACGGTGACACGGACGTGCAAGTCCGACGAAACTGTTTAGGCGTACAAACGCCCAGCCATCCAACGGGCGTTTTTTGTGCTCGCTGCTTTATGGCGGCTGCGCGCAGGAGGTCTTCGGACCTGCTGGGTGTCCTAAACAGGCCCGGTCTTGCACACCTGCGCACGGTCGCCACCCTTATTCGCGTGCAAGCGAACGGTGGCGCTCCTTACTCATCTGTTTAGGAGTTTCATCATGTTCAAACCTACCCCCAATCCGCCCCACAGCGCTGAAATCGAACACCGCAAACTCCAGGCCGCCGCCGAGCGTGCCATGGATCATTCCTTTCCGACTTCCGCTTCATCGTCACTCTTTACCGTCACGCCCTCTCAATCCACCGAAGCCCTGCTGGCCAACGCTTCTGAAACCTTTGCCTCACTCAACGCGTTGACCTCCAACCTGGCCTTTGAATTGGAAGGTTCCCAGCGCGGTGTGGTGCTGGCCATTCAGCAGATGAGTGAGCTGGGGCAGTTACTGGTTGATCAGGCACTGGAGCAGGTTGCTCCTTCTTGCGCAGCCTAAAAACTTGATCGTTCCCAAAAAGGGACCTATCGTTCCCTTTTTGGGACTCTTCGGTCGCTGCCATGCAAACCTTGCCCCTTAGCACTGCGCTATTCACCCTGACTCAGCAGAAAGTCTTGGGTTTGCTCTTTGGCAAGCCCGACCAAAGCTTCTTCACCAATGAAATCGCCCGCTGGGCAAAGGTGGGCAAGGGCAGCCTGACCCGCGAGCTGGAGCGTTTGCAGTTGGCAGGCATCCTGACCTTGACGCGCCAGGGCAACCAAACCCACTACCAGGCCAATCCGCAGTGCCCCATCTACTCGGAGCTGGTGGCCATCGTGCGCAAGACCCTGAGCCTGGACGAGCCATTGCGCAACGCACTGGCTCCATTTGCCGCGCAACTGAAGTGGGCATTTATCTACGGTTCCATCGCCAAGGGCGAGGCGCACTCATCCAGTGACATAGATCTGATGCTGATCGGCGAAAACCTCAACTACAGTGAAGTCATGGAGCAGCTCATGCCGCTGGAAGAGCAACTGGGCCGCACCATCAACCCGACGCTCTATACCCCCGAAGACTGGATCGGCAAATGGAATGCCGGTAACAGTTTTGTGCAAAGGGTGGCGGAGCAGGACAAGATCGACCTGATTGGGGAAAACCCCGTGGAGTCCAAGGATGGACAGCAAGGCCAACCTGGAGAACCTGCAACGTAGTGGTGGCTTGAAGGCAGAGCCGCCGGATCGCAAGGAATGTGATGGGTTGATGCGCTCTGCCCGTGATCGATTGAAGGACGCCAAAACCCCGCAATTATCTTTCGCCAGCCGTTTTGATTTGGCTTACAACGCGGCCCACGCAATCGCCCTCACAGCCTTGCGCTTGCACGGCTATCGCTCGGACAAGCGCTATCTGGTGTTCCAATGCCTGCTTCATACCACCGCAGCCAACAAGGTTCAGGTAAGACTGTTTGCGCTATGCCACGAGCGCCGCAACCTGGCGGAATATGAAGGGTATATGGATGAGGATGAGGGGTTGTTGGAGCAACTGATTGCGCATACTCAAGCGCTATTGAAGGAGGTCGAACAGTGGGTGACTAACCAGAAATAGCGGCTTGGGTGATGAAGCGAGATCAGTCCCAAAAAGGGACTGATCGTTCCCATTTGGGGACTTCTGCGCACGTTCTCCCGAACAGCGCTGAGCAAATGTGGGAGCGGGCTTGCTCGCGAATGCGGTGTGTCAGTACCCGATTTATCAACTGACCCACCGCATTCGCGAGCAAGCCCGCTCCCACATTTGAACTGTGTTGAGCCCGAGCCTCAGCATTTGCTGATCAACCATTACTCCAATCGTAATGGTTCACCGCGCAGCTTGATTGATGCCCCCCCAATACCCTCCTAAGGTACAGCCCACGACAGCAAATCCCGTGGAGCGACCATGACAACAACAACTTCCCCCGACTCGCGCTGGACGCGGCGGCGCGATGAGAAGCAGCGCCGCCTCGCATTGGTGCGATCCTTCGCCGATGGCGCCGTGCTCCCCAGCGAGCGCATTGTCGAAGCTCTGGAAGCCCTGATCCTCCCCGGCGACCGTGTGGTGCTGGAAGGCAACAATCAGAAGCAGGCCGATTTCCTCTCGCGCTCCCTGGCCAAGGCCGACCCCGCCAAGCTCCACGACCTGCACATGATCATGCCCAGCGTCGGCCGTTCCGAGCACCTGGACCTGTTTGAAAAGGGCATCGCCCGCAAGCTGGATTTCTCCTTCGCCGGCACCCAGTCCCTGCGCATCAGCCAGTTGCTGGAAGACGGCCTGTTGGAAATCGGCGCGATCCACACCTATATCGAACTCTATGCACGGCTGGTGGTGGACCTGATCCCCAACGTGGTCCTGTCGGCCGGTTTCATGGCCGACCGCGCCGGCAATATCTACACCGGCCCGAGCACCGAAGACACACCCGCGCTGATCGAGCCGGCCGCCTTCAGCGATGGCATCGTCATCGTCCAGGTCAACCAGTTGGTGGATGACGTCACCGACCTGCCTCGCGTTGATATCCCGGCAAGCTGGGTCGATTTCGTGGTGGTCGCTGACAAGCCCTTCTACATCGAACCGCTGTTCACCCGCGACCCACGCCACATCAAGCCCGTGCATGTGTTGATGGCGATGATGGCGATCCGCGGCATCTACGAAAAACACAACGTTCAATCGCTGAACCACGGCATCGGCTTCAACACTGCCGCCATCGAATTGATCCTGCCGACCTACGGTGAATCCTTGGGCCTGAAGGGCAAGATCTGCCGCAACTGGACGCTCAATCCACACCCGACTTTGATCCCGGCTATCGAAAGCGGCTGGGTCGAAAGCGTGCATTGCTTCGGCACCGAACTGGGCATGGAAAACTACATCGCCGCTCGCCCGGATGTGTTCTTCACCGGCCGCGACGGCTCGCTGCGTTCCAACCGGATGTTCTGCCAACTGGCCGGCCAGTACGCGGTGGACCTGTTTATCGGCGCCACCTTACAGGTCGATGGGGACGGGCATTCCTCCACCGTCACCCGTGGCCGCCTCGCCGGCTTTGGCGGTGCGCCGAACATGGGCCATGACCCACGCGGTCGCCGCCACGGCACACCCGCCTGGCTCGACATGCGCCACGACGACGCTCCCGAGGCCTTGCTCGAACGCGGCAAAAAGCTCGTGGTGCAGATGGTCGAGACCTTCCAGGAAGGCGGCAAACCCACCTTTGTCGAAACCCTCGACGCGGTGGAAGTCGCCCGCAAAAGCGGCATGCCCCTGGCGCCGATCATGATCTACGGCGATGACGTCACGCACCTGCTCACCGAAGAAGGCATCGCCTACCTGTACAAGGCCCGTTCCCTGGAAGAGCGCCAGGCGATGATCGCCGCCGTGGCCGGGGTGACCGCCATCGGCTTGCGCCACAACCCCAAGGACAGCGCACGCATGCGTCGCGAGGGCTTGATTGCGCTGCCCGAAGACCTCGGCATCCGCCGCACCGATGCCACCCGCGAGCTGCTGGCCGCCAAGAGCGTGGCCGATCTGGTGGAGTGGTCCGGTGGCTTGTACAACCCGCCCGCCAAGTTCAGGAGCTGGTAAATGCACGCACTCAAACTGCACGACCTGACGCTGGCCGAACGCCTGGCCGACATGGCCGCCGACGCGTTGATCGATGAGGCAGACCTGTCGCCGAAACCCGCCCTGGTAGACCGTCGCGGCAACGGCGCCCATACCGATTTGCACCTCGGCTTGATGCACGCCTCGGCGCTGTCGCTGTGGCCGGCGTTCAAGGAAATGGCCGAGGCCGCTGTCGAATTTGGCGAAGTCGGTTTGCCCCTGCGTGAAGCCCTCGGGCGCATCGGTCGCGAAGGTGAGCAGGTGATGCTCGTCACCACCAGCGGCGTAAATACCCATCGCGGTGCGATCTGGGCCCTCGGCCTGTTAGTCGCCGCTGCCGCACTGCAACCCGAATCCTGCACGGCCAGCGCGGTGACGTTGCGCGCCGCCCGCCTGGCCTTGCTCAACGACCGTTACGCACCGCAACCGCTGAGCCACGGCGCCCAGGTCGCACAACGCTACGGCGCACGCGGTGCCCGCGAAGAAGCGCAATTGGGCTTCCCGTCGGTGCTGCAACGCGGCCTGCCCCAACTGAAGAAAAGCCGCCTGCAGCAACACGGCGAACAGAACGCGCGCCTCGACGCCTTGCTGGCGATCATGACCGACCTGGCCGACACCTGCGTGCTCTACCGCGCCGGCCCTGAAGGCTTGCAGGCCATGCAACAAGGCGCCCAAGCGGTGCTGGACGCCGGCGGCAGTGCAAGCCTCGCCGGCCGCCGCCAACTGCATGAGCTGGACCAGCAACTGCTGGCGCTGAATGCCTCCCCCGGTGGCGCCGCCGACCTGTTGGCCGCCTGCCTGTTTATCGACCGCCTCGACGGAGCGCTGTGATGGAAACCTTATCCTTTGAATTTCCCGCCGGGCAGCCCGCCAAGGGCCGCGCGCTGGTAGGTTGCGTCGGCTCCGGCGACCTCGAAGTGCTGCTGGAACCGGGAACCGCCGGCACCCTGACGATCCAGGTGCAGACCTCGGTGAACGGTGCGCAGCTGCGTTGGCAGCATCTGTTCGAGCGGATCTTCCAGGAACAGACACCCCCCGCATTGAACATCGATATCCACGACTTCGGCGCCACACCCGGCGTGGTGCGCTTGCGCCTGGAGCAAGGCTTCGAGGAGATCGGTCATGACTGATTTGCTGAACAAACACAGCTTCGTCGAACTCGGCGCCCGGCAACGGGCCAAGGCCTTGCTCGACGCGGGCAGCTATCGCGAACTGATCGACCCGTTCCAGCGCGTCATGTCGCCGTGGCTGAGCCGCCAGGGCGTGGTGCCGCAGGCAGATGACGGCGTGGTGATCGCCAAGGGCAGCATCGCCGGCTTGCCGGTGGTCATCGCGGCCATCGAAGGCAATTTCCAGGGCGGCAGTCTCGGTGAAGTCGGCGGCGCGAAGATGGCCGGTGCACTGGAGTTGGCTGCTGAAGACAATCGCAACGGTATCCCTACTCGCGCCATCCTGCTGCTGGAAACCGGCGGCGTGCGCTTGCAGGAAGCCAACCTGGGCTTGGCTGCCATCGCCGATATCCACGCAGCGATTGTCGACCTGCGCCAGTACCAGCCGGTGATCGGCGTGGTGGCGGGCAGCGTCGGTTGTTTTGGCGGCATGTCCATCGCGGCAGGCTTGTGCAGTTATCTGCTGGTGACCCGTGAGGCGCGCCTTGGCCTGAACGGCCCGCAGGTGATCGAGCAGGAAGCCGGCCTTGAAGAATACGACTCCCGTGACCGGCCCTTCATCTGGAGCCTGACCGGCGGTGAGCAGCGTTTCAACAGTGGCTTGGCCGACCGGTATGTGGCCGACGACGTGGCGCAGATTCAGCAGCAGATCACTGAGTTGCTGCAACAAGGCTTGCCGGAAAACCAGCGCAGCCGTCAGGTTGATCACTATCTGGAACGCCTGGCCGCACTGAACGCCGAACCGCAAATCGACCCGGCGACGGTTCGCGATCTGTATCAGGGAGAACGCTCATGAGAGGTTTGCAGTGGTTCAACGCATTGAGCGGCGACGCAGCGCCAGTGAGCGGTTTGCCGAACTCGCTGAAAGTTGCCGACGGTGTGCTCGGTGATCAGCCAGTGCGCTTTATCGCGGTGGTCACCGACCCACAAAACCGCTTCCCTCGCGCTCGCAACGGTGAAGTCGGTTTGCTGGAAGGCTGGGGCTTGGCCAAGGCCGTTGATGAGGCGATCATCACCGGCGACAAGCGTCCGCTGATTGCCATCGTGGATGTGCCGAGCCAGGCCTACGGTCGTCGCGAAGAGGCGTTGGGCATTCACCAGGCATTGGCCGCCGCTGCCGACAGCTACGCCCGTGCCCGCCTGGCCGGTCACCCGGTGATCGCGCTGCTGGTGGGCAAGGCGATGTCCGGCGCCTTCCTCGCCCATGGTTACCAGGCCAACCGCCTGATTGCCCTGCGCGACCCCGGCGTGATGGTGCATGCCATGGGCAAGGCTTCGGCGGCGCGGGTAACCCTGCGCAGTGTTGAAGAGCTGGAAACCCTGGCTGCCAGCGTGCCGCCGATGGCCTATGACATCGACAGCTATGCCAGCCTCGGCTTGCTCTGGGAGACCTTGTCGGTCAGCCAGATCGAGCAGCCCACCACCGAAGATGTGGCGCGGGTCAGCGATTGCCTGGTGCAGGCGATCAAGGATGTGCAGGCCGGCGGTCGGGACCTGAGCGGTCGCCTGGGCGCCACTAACCGCGCGGCCTCCAGCCACGTGCGCCAACTGCTGCGGGAGCAATGGTGAACGCTCACGACTTGCTCTGGGGCATGACCCCGGCGCATGCGCCCGCTGATGCGCCGGCCTGGGTGCTGGAAGCATTGGCCGCTGGGCATCCGGTGGTGGTGCGGCGTGCCGTCGCGTCGCCGGGACAGGTAGCGGTGGGGGTACGCGGGCGCTTGCGCGAGCAGCGCTTCGCCGCCGTGATGCCGATGGCGGCGGTGCAGCGGCGCGTGGTGCCGGAAGACCTGCGCGGTGTGATCTCGCCAAGGGATTTGCCGGCGTTGCAGGCCCTCGCTCAGTTGCGACCGGTGCTGGCGGGAGAGAGTTGGGGCGTCACCGGCAGTGCGGGTTTCGAGTTGGCCAGCGGCGTCGAAGCGCTGCATGCCAAGAGCGATCTGGATTTGATTCTGCGCACGCCCGAGCGGCTTGAACGCAGCGATGCAGAGGACCTGCTGGCGATACTGGATACGGCGGTGTGCGCCGTCGACCTGCAACTGCAAACGCCGTTTGGCGCGGTCGCGTTGCGTGAATGGGCCGGTGGTTCGCGTCGCGTGCTGCTGAAGAACGCCAGCGGCGCGCAGTTGGTGCTCGATCCTTGGCAGGCCGTGGCATGAGTAGCCTCCTGGCATTCCCGGGGCAGGGCGCCCAGCGTCCCGGCATGCTCCAGCAACTGCCGCGTGCGGTGCTGGACGAAGCCAGTGCTGCCCTCAATGAGGATGTGCTTACCCTGGATTCTGCCGAAGCGCTGGCCTCGACCCGTGCCGTGCAGCTCTGCCTGTTGATTGCCGGTGTGGCCAGTGCGCGTTTGCTGGAACATACCCCTGATTACGTCGCCGGCCTGTCCATTGGTGCCTATCCGGCCGCCGTGATCGCCGGCTCGCTGGACTTTGCCGACGCGTTGAAACTCGTCAGCCTGCGCGGCGAATTGATGCAACAAGCGTATCCCCACGGCTACGGCATGACCGCCCTTATCGGCCCGGACCTGTCCACCGTCGAGGCCTTGCTTGCTCAGGTCCACAGCCCGCAAACCCCGGTTTACCTGGCCAATATCAATGCCGACAACCAGACGGTCATCGCCGGCAGCGATGAGGCCATGAAGGCGGTCGCCAATCTGGTGCGCGGCAACGGCGTCGCCAAACGCCTGGCCGTCAGCGTGCCGTCTCATTGCGTACTGCTGGAAAAACCCGCCGAGGCCCTGGCCGAAGCATTCGCCCAAGTGACACTGAAACCGCCGAGCATCACCTACCTGAGCAGCACCCGCGCCCGGCCGATCCACAACACCGAACACCTGCGCGACGACCTCGCCTTCAACATGTGCCGCATCGTCGACTGGCGCGGCACCGTGCAAAGCGCCTTCGAGCGCGGTGTGCGCCTGCATATCGAACTGCCTCCCGGTGCGGTGCTCACGGGCCTCGCGCGCCGGGTGTTCGAGCAAGGCACCGTCATCGCCTTCGAAGGCGCCCGCCTGGACACCTTGCAGGCCTTGCTGCGAGAGGAGGGAAACCATCACCGATAGAGCTCCACCAAGGCTGATGCTGGTCGGTCAAGAGATAGAGCGGGTCACCAATGACCTGTAGCGAGGGAGCTTGCTCCCGTTGGAGTGCGCAGCGCTCCGAGGATTTCAGGGCCGCTACGCAGCCCAACGGGAGCAAGCTCCCTCGCCACAGGTACGGTATTCATCTTTATCGGATCGGCATTGCCGCCCAAGGCTTTCGAAGCACAAAAACAACAATTTCGATGAAGCACTTTGAGGACAACCATCATGATTATTTACGGTGTGGCGTTGCTGGCGATCTGCATGTTGGCCGGCGTGATTCTGGGCGACATGCTCGGCGTGTTGCTGGGAGTCAAATCCAACGTGGGCGGGGTGGGGATCGCGATGATCCTGCTGATCTGCGCACGGTTGTGGATGCACAAACACGGCGGCATGACCAAGGAATGCGAGATGGGTGTCGGCTTCTGGGGTGCCATGTACATCCCGGTGGTGGTGGCGATGGCGGCGCAACAGAACGTGGTCACCGCGCTGCACGGCGGCCCGGTGGCGGTGCTGGCGGCGATTGGTTCGGTGGTGGTGTGCGGTTGCACGATTGCCTTGATCAGCCGCACGCACAAGGGCGAACCGCTGCCCGATGAAGAGCCGCTGATTGCGGCTGCACCTGTCGCGGGAGGTCGCTGATATGTGGGAACTCATCGAGAAAGGCCTGGCAAATAACGGCTTGGTCACCGCCTTTGCATTTGTCGGCGTGGTGATGTGGATTTCGGTGGTGTTGTCCAAGCGCCTGACCTTCGGACGCATCCACGGCTCAGCCATCGCGATTGTGATCGGGCTGGTGCTGGCCTGGGTGGGCGGTACCTTGACCGGCGGGCAGAAAGGCCTGGCGGATGTGGCGCTGTTTTCCGGGATCGGCTTGATGGGCGGCGCCATGCTGCGGGACTTTGCCATCGTGGCCACGGCGTTTGAAGTACAGGCCACCGAGGCGCGCAAGGCCGGCTTGATTGGTGCGATTGCCTTGCTGCTGGGCACGGTGTTGCCGTTTATTGTGGGCGCGAGTATCGCCTGGGCGTTTGGTTATCGCGATGCGATCAGCATGACCACCATCGGCGCGGGCGCGGTGACGTACATCGTCGGGCCGGTGACCGGGGCGGCGTTGGGTGCAAGCTCGGATGTGGTGGCGCTGTCCATTGCGACTGGGTTGATCAAGGCGATCCTGGTGATGGTGGGCACGCCCATGGCGGCACGCTGGATGGGCCTGGATAACCCGCGCTCGGCGATGGTGTTTGGCGGCCTGGCCGGTACGGTGAGCGGCGTGACGGCAGGCCTGGCGGCGACGGACCGGCGGTTGGTGCCGTATGGCGCACTGACCGCCACCTTTCACACCGGGCTTGGGTGTTTGCTGGGGCCGTCGGTGCTGTACTTCATCGTGCGCGGGATTGTCGGCTGACCCGAGATGTGTCGACCGCTTTTGTGGCGAGGGAGCTTGCTCCCGCTGGAGCGCGAAGCGGTCCCAATCCATTCTTCCTGAAACAACGCGGGCGCTGATTTTACGACTGCTGCGCAGCCGAGCGGGAGCAAGCTCCCTCGCCACAGGGGATCATTGTCAGGTTTGGCGGTTCGCATACATCCGGCACTCCGCCAACAGCGCGAGCAGGTTCGGGTCGCGTTCCTTGGCTTTCAGAAACACCACGCCAATGTGCTGCTGCAAACGGTAGCGCGGTTGCAGGGGAATCAGCTTCACCCGGTTCTCGTACACCGCCGCAATCCGTCCCGGCAGCAGCGCATAACCCACGCCCGAACTGACCATGCTCAGCAGGGTGAAGATGTCGTTGACCTGCATCGCCACCTTCGGCTCGAACCCTGCCTGCTTGAATACGCGGTTGCCATCCTGATGGGTGGCGAAGCCTTGGGTGAGGGTGATGAAGGTGGCGTCGCGCACGTCCGCCAGGTCGATTTCCTGTTCGCGGTCGAAGGGTGAATCGGCCGGGGTGGCGAGGAAGATGTCGTCGGAAAACAGCGCGATCTGCTCGCAGTCCGGATCGTTGGCGTGTTCGTCGAGGGAGATCAGGATCGCATCGACTTCCATGTTCTTCAGCTTGTAGAGCAAGTCGAAATTGGAGCCGAGGATCAGGTCGATGTTGAGTTCGCTGCGGCGAATCTTCAGCCCCATGATCAACTGCGGCACGGTCTTCACCGTCAGCGAATACAGCGAACCCAGCTTGAAGCGCTCGGCGGAGAAACCGGCGGCTTCGCGGGTGACCCGCACGCTGTCGACCACATCCTGCACCAGCTTCTGCGCACGCTCTTCCAGCACATAGGCGCTTTCCAGCGGCGTGAGGTTACGCCCTTCGTGCTTGAACAGCGGGCAGCGCAGGGCGTTTTCCAGGGAGTGGATCGCCCGGTGCACGCTGACGTTGCTGGTCTGCAATTCAGCCGCCGCCCGCGCCAGGTTGCCGGTGCGCATGAACGCCAGGAAGATTTCCAGCTTCTTGAGGGTGAACTCTTCGTCGATCAGCATGGGCGTGACTCTTGTTCGAATGCCGTCGATTGTGCCCCTAAAACCAGTTCACTCCCAGCCATGCGCTGCACAGGCCCAACACCACGCCGAGGATGATCAGCCAAATCGCGTTGAGCCTTGTGTAATACACCACCGCAGCGCTGGCCAGGGTCAGCACCAGGCTGGTGGCATTGTTTTCCAGGCTGTTCATCAGGATGTAGCTGGCGGCCAGGATCAGGCCGATGGAGATCGGCAGCAGGCTGCCTTTGACCCGCTGCACCCACGGGGTTTTGCTGTGTTTTTCCAGCCAGCCGGCGCCGAAGTAGGTGAGCACCGAGCAGGGCACCAGCTTGGCGGTCAGGGCCACCAGGGCGCCGGGCAACCCGGCGGCTTGCTGGCCGATAAACACCAGGAACATGCCATTGGGCCCGGGCAAGGCCTGGGACAGGGCGAAGAAGGCGACGAACTGGGCGTCGGTGATCCAGTTCATGTCGGTGACGGTGTAGCGATGGATATCGCTCAGGGCCACGGTGTTGCCGCCAATCGCCATCAGCGACCACAGCGCGCATTGGATCATCAGGTGAAACAGCACGCTCTGCATCAGCCGGCCACCTTCTGCTTGCCCATGAAGCTCAAGGCCAACGAGCTGGGAATGCAGATCAGCAGGACCATCCACAACGGCAGCACCAGCACCGCCATCAACACGAAGGTCAGGACGAACGCGCTGTAATTCGCCAGGGTCCTGGGCATGGCCTTGAGCAGGCGCAAGGTGGTGCCGAGCATCAGCCCGGTGGCGATCGGCATCACCGCGCCGAAGATCTGCTGCACCACGTCATGGCTCCACCATTTGGCATAGGCGAAGCCGGCCAGCACGGTGATCAGCGAGGGGAACAGATACAAGCCGACCACGGTCACAACCGCACCCGGCAAACCGTGCAGGCGCCGACCGTAGATGATGCCGACGTTGGCGATATTCGGCCCGGGGAAGAATTGGCCGGTGGTCAGCAACTCGTTGAAGCCTTGTTCGCTGACCCACTGCCGGCGGTCGACCATCATCTGCCGCGCCCAAGGCATCACGCCGCCGAAGCCAAACAGGCCGACCATGGCGAAGTTGTAAAACAACTGCCACAGACTCGGGTGGGGCTGGGCAGGTTCGAGGTCGGCCATGGGCGTTACCGATGAGGGGCTTTTATGTAGGAGCTGGCTTGCCTGCGATAGCGTTGGGTCAGACATGCATCTGCTGCTGATACACCGCTATCGCCGGCAAGCCAGCTCCCACAGGATGAAGCGAATCATCCATCGGTGTGTGTATTTGGGCAAATGAAGAAAGGTTGTTACCTGATATTCGGTGGGTGACGTCAGAATGGTCGAGGTGATAACCGTTATTCGAGGTGAGTGACACATGTATCACGGGGAGCGATTCAACGCCTGGAGCCACTTGCTCGGGGCGGTTGCGGCTTTTGTGGGTGCGGTATGGATGTTGGTGGTGGCCAGTATGGACGGCAACCCCTGGAAGATTGTCAGCGTGGCCATTTACGGTTTCACGTTGCTGGTGCTGTACAGCGCGTCGACCGTGTACCACAGCGTGCGCGGGCGCAAGAAAGCGATCATGCAGAAGGTCGATCACTTTTCGATCTACCTGCTGATTGCCGGCAGCTACACACCGTTTTGCCTGGTGACGCTGCGCGGGCCGTGGGGCTGGACGCTGTTCGGGATTGTGTGGGGGCTGGCGGTGATCGGCATCCTGCAGGAGATCAAGCCACGTTCCGAGGCGCGGATCCTGTCGATCGTGATCTATGCGGTGATGGGCTGGATTGTGCTGGTGGCGGTCAAGCCGCTGATTGCTGCGCTGGGGCCTACCGGGTTTGCCTGGCTGGCGTCGGGCGGGGTGCTGTACACCGTGGGCATTATTTTCTTTGCCCTGGAGGACCGCCTGCGGCACTCCCACGGGATCTGGCATTTGTTCGTGATTGGCGGCAGCCTGCTGCATTTCGTGGCGATCATGGGGTACGTGTTATAGCCGGTCCAATTGCTCCTGGGCCCGGCTGCCGAAGATCTCCAACAGGCTCGCCAGCATATGCGGCGGCGGTTCGTCGGCGCGGGTCAGGGCGTACAAGGTGATTGGCAGCGGCGGCGCAAGGGGGCGAATGCAAGTAGTGGCCGGTGATGCGCCGAGGGCGGTGAACGGATCAATCACCGCCAGCCCGGCGCCGGATTCGACCATGGCCCTGGCCAGGGAATAGGTCTGCACTGCGATGCTGACCCGTGGCGGTGGATCGACCGCTTCCAGGTAGCTGTCCAGCTTCGCCGACAACGGGTCGGCGCTGGACAGGCCAATCAACGGCGCGCCCGCCAGGGCCATCAGCGGCAACGGTTTGCCTAGCTCGTTTTCCTTCCAGTAACCCTGCGGCGCCAGTGCCACCAGCACGCCGTGGGCCAACGGCTGGGCGTTCAGCCCTGGGTGATCGGGCGGTTGCAGGGTCAGCGCCACGTCGACCTCACGCATCAACAGGTTTTGCACCAGCTCGCGGCTGTGGGCGCTGGAGAGCTCGCAGGCGATGTCCGGGTAGCGTTGGGTCCATTCGCGGATGGCCGGCGGCAGCAACGACAAGGCCAGCGCGGGTGTGGCGCCGATACGCAGGCTCTGGCCCGGCTCGCGGCGCAGGTTCTGCGCCAGGCGCCGCACGCCTTGCAGGCTTTCGGTGACCTTGTCGACTTCGCGTTCCAGCGCCAGCGCTTCCGGGGTTGGCTGCAGCTTGCCGCGTATACGCAGGAACAGCGGGAACCCCAACTGCAACTCGGCGTGCTGCAGCACCTTGCTCACCGCCGGCTGCGAGACATGCAGCAACTGGGCGGCGGCGCTGATGGAACCGGTCTGGCGGATGGCCTGGAAGATTTCGATATGACGCAAGCGCATGGGCAGTCCATAACCTTTGTTTATGGGTGACCCATCTTTATTCATTGTCCCGCCGCTGTCACCTGCCTCTAACCTTCAAGCCTGACATCGCACGGTTAAGGGACGCACATGGCTCAGCAGGTTTGCATCATCGGTGGCGGGGTTATCGGCCTGGCGAGTGCCTACGCGCTGGTGCGTGCCGGCATGCAGGTGACGGTGGTCGAAGCTCGGGAAACCCTGGGCAGCGAGACCAGCTTCGCCAACGGCGGGCAGTTGTCCTACCGCTATGTCGCACCGCTGGCCGACAAGGGCGTGCCGCTGCAAGCCATCGGCTGGCTGCTGCGCGGTGACTCGCCGCTGAAGCTGCGCCCGCGCATGGACCCGGCGCAGTGGCGCTGGATGGCCTCGTTCCTGGGCGCCTGCCGTGGCTCGGTGAACCAGCGCAATGCGGCCCACCTGCTGCGCCTGGCGTCCTTGAGCCAGGGTACCCTGCAACGCTGGCGTGAAGAAGACCAACTGGGCGGTTTCCACTGGCGGCGCAACGGCAAGCTGGTGACCTTTCGCAGCCTCGACAGCTATGAACGCGCCTTGAATAAAGTGACCGACCCGCTGCAACAGCAAGTGCTCTCGGCGGCGGACTGCGCACGGCTGGAACCGACCCTGGACAGCGCCAGTTTTGCCGGCGGCCTCTATACGCCCAATGAGGAGGTCGGCGACTGCCATGGGTTCTGCCAACAACTGGCGGCGCGCCTTGAAGCGTCGGGGCGCTGCACGTTCCTGTTGGGGCGCAAGGTGACGGCGATTCGTCACAGCGCAGGCGCCGTGCAGGCTATCGAAATGGGCAGTGAAGTCTTGCCGGTGCAGCACCTGGTGCTGGCCGCCGGGCACCGCAGCCCCGAGCTGGCCTTGCCGGGTATGTCACTGCCGCTGTATCCCCTCAAGGGTTACAGCCTGAGCGTGCCGATTGGCGCGCAGCATCAGGCGCCGAACATCAGCATCACCGATTACGACCGCAAGATCGTCTACGCGCGCATCGGTGAGCAACTGCGGGTGGCGGCGATGGTGGATATTGTCGGCTTCGATACCCGCCTGGAACCCAAGCGCCTGGCGCTGATTAAGCGCCAGGCACTTGAGACGTTCCCGCTGGCCGGTGACTACCAGCACGCGGTCGAATGGGCCGGTATGCGCCCGGCCACGCCGACCGGCGTGCCGTTGATTGGTGCCAGCGCCTACAGCAACCTGTGGCTTAACCTCGGCCACGGCGCCCTCGGGTTTACCCTGGCTTGCGGCAGCGGCCAGGTACTGGCCGAGTTGATTGGCCGGCACACCACTTCCATTGATATGCAGGGCTTCGCGCCCCGTGCCGCTTGAGGATATTTCGATGACCATCACCCGAATCAACAGCAACAGCCGCTTGTCTGGCGCCGTGGTTTTTCAGAATTTGGTGTTCCTGTCCGGCCAGGTGCCGGGCGAAGGCCGCGATGTGAAGACCCAGACCGAAGAGGTGCTGGCCAGGATTGATGCACTGCTGGCCGAGGCCGGCAGCGACAAGGATCATCTGCTGAATGCGACCATCTACCTGAACAATATCCAGGAGGGTTTTGCGCCGATGAATGAAGTCTGGTCCGCCTGGCTATCGCCGGGGCAGGCACCGACGCGTACCACGTTGCAGGCGCAGTTGGCGCGACCGGACGTGCTGGTCGAGATCAGTGTCATTGCAGTGCGCCGTACCTGAACCTTTAACCACCAACGGAGAATAACAATGCAAAAAATCACGTTGATCGGCTGCACCCTGGGGCTGTTGTTGGGGGCTCAGGCCCATGCCACCGAGGCCCCCTTGGACGGCACGCTGAGCAAGATCGCCAACGCCAGGAGCATCACCCTCGGCTACCGCGATGCCTCGGTGCCGTTTTCCTATGTGGGGGATCACAGCGGCAAGCCCATGGGCTATTCGGTGGAGCTGGCGAACAAGATCGTCGAGCGTATCCAGCAGAAAACCGGTGTGCCGAAGCTCAACGTGAAGTACAACCTGGTGACTTCCCAGACCCGCATAGCCCTAGTGCAAAACGGCACCGTGGACCTGGAATGCGGTTCCACCGGCGTGACCGCCGAGCGGCAGAAGCAGGTGGCGTTTTCCTACGGGTTTATCTACGTGAAGGGCCAGTTGCTGACCGCCAACGACAGCGGCATCAAAAGCTTCGCCGACCTGCAAGGCAAGAACGTGGTAACCACCGCCGGTACCACCAACGAGCGGTTCCTCAAGAGCTACAACGTCGATCACAAACTGAACATGTCGGTGATCAGCGCCAAGGACCACGGCGAAGCCTTCCAGATGCTGCAATCCGGCCGGGCGGCGGCGTTCTACATGGATGACGCGTTGCTCTACGGCGAGCGCGCCAAGGCCAGGGACCCGCACAAGTGGGTGGTGGTCGGGGAAGAACAGTCGCGGGAAATCTACAGCTGCATGGTGCGCAAGGACGACCCGCAGTTTCTCGCGGTGGTCAACGAGACCCTGGCCGGGCTGTACAGCTCGGGGGAGATCAACGGGATTTACCAGCGCTGGTTTGAGCAGCCGATCCCGCCCAAGGGCTTGAACCTGGAATTCCCGATGACCAGTGAGTTGAAGGCGATTATTGCGACGCCTGTGAGTGACCCGGTGGAGTAGCGGAGTGCAAACCCGATCCAAATGTGGGAGCTGGCTTGCCTGCGATAGCGGTGTATCAGCAACAGATGTGCAACTGACCCACCGCTATCGCAGGCAAGCCAGCTCCCACATTTGATTGGGTTTGCAAAGCGGGTTTAGAAGTCGCCCCAGAGTTGTTGGGCTATGGCCAGCGCCACGACTGGCGCAGTTTCGGTACGCAGCACCCGTGGGCCCAGCCGTGCGGCATGAAACCCCGCACCTTGTGCCGTTTCGACTTCGCCATCAGTCAATCCACCCTCCGGCCCGATCAGGAAGGCCAGGCTCCCAGGCTTGGCGTGGCTCACCAGGGGCTCGGCCACCGGGTGCAGCACCAGCTTCAAATCCGCTTCGGCCTGTTTCAACCAATCCGCCAGCAACAGCGGTGGGTGAATTACCGGCACTCGCGAGCGACCGCACTGCTCGCACGCGCTGATCGCCACCTGGCGCCAGTGCTGCAGGCGTTTGTCGGCGCGTTCGTCCTTGAGGCGCACTTCGCAGCGGTCGCTGAAGATCGGGGTGATTTCATTCACCCCAAGCTCGGTGGCTTTCTGGATCGCCCAGTCCATTCGCTCGCCACGGGACAGGCCCTGGCCGAGGTGAATCTGCAATGGCGACTCGACCTGCCCGGCGAAGGTTTCGGTGACTTGCACCACCACGCGTTTTTTGCCGACTTCCAGCAAGCTGGCGCGAAACTCCTGTCCGGAACCGTCGAACAACTGCACGGGGTCGCCTTCGCTCATGCGCAATACGCGGCTGATGTAGTGCGCCTGGGCTTCCGGCAACTCGTGGTCGCCAAGGCTCAGGGGGGCGTCGACAAAAAAGCGGGACAGTCTCATTTCTGTTCTCTGGAAATAGTGTGCAGGGCGGACGCGGAGCGTCCATGGCTGCATTCCCACGCGGAGCGTGGGAACGATCAACTCAATCAGCCCGGATCACGAAACCCCGGGTGGAAATCCTTGGGCACCGCCACGCTGACCTTGCTGTTGGTGGCGATATCAATCCCTTCGCTGGCCACTTCAGCCAGGAAGTCGATCTGCTCCGGGGTGATCACATAGGGCGGCAGGAAGTACACCACGCTGCCCAACGGCCGCAGCAACGCGCCTCGCTCCAGCGCATGTTCGAACACCTTCAGGCCACGGCGTTCCTGCCACGGGTAGGCGGTCTTGGTGGCCTTGTCCTGCACCATCTCGATGGCCAGCACCATGCCGGTCTGGCGCACTTCCGAGACGTGCGGGTGGGCCACCAGGTGCGCGGTGGCGGTGGCCATGCGCTGGGCCAGGGCCTTGTTGTTTTCGATGACGTTGTCTTCTTCGAAGATATCCAGGGTCGCCAGGGCCGCCGCACAGGCCAGCGGGTTGCCGGTGTAGCTGTGGGAGTGCAGGAAGGCGCGCAGGGTCGGGTAGTCGTCGTAGAAGGCGTCGTACACATCGTCGGTGGTGACCACCGCGGCGAGCGGCAGGTAGCCGCCGGTCAGGGCCTTGGACAGGCACAGGAAGTCCGGGCGGATGCCGGCCTGTTCACAGGCGAACATCGTACCGGTGCGGCCAAAGCCCACGGCGATTTCGTCGTGGATCAGGTGCACGCCATAACGGTCGCAGGCTTCGCGCAGCAGCTTGAGGTACACCGGGTGGTACATGCGCATGCCGCCGGCGCCCTGGATCAGCGGCTCGACGATCACGGCGGCCACGGTGTCGTGGTTTTCGGCCAGGGTCTGCTCCATGGCCAGGAACATGTTCCGGGAATGTTCTTCCCAGCTCATGCCGTCGGGGCGCAGGTAGCAGTCGGGGCTCGGCACCTTGATGGTGTCCAGCAGCAGGGCTTTATAGGTCTCGGTGAACAGCGGCACATCGCCAACCGACATCGCGGCGATGGTTTCGCCGTGGTAGCTGTTGGTCAGGGTGACAAAGCGCTTCTTGTTCGGCAGGCCGCGGTTGAGCCAATAGTGAAAGCTCATCTTCAGCGCGACTTCGATGCACGACGAGCCGTTGTCGGCGTAGAAGCAGCGGGTCAGGCCTTCGGGGGTCATCTTCACCAGGCGCTCGGACAGCTCGATTACCGGCTGGTGACTGAAACCGGCGAGGATCACGTGTTCCAGCTGGTCGACCTGGTCCTTGATGCGCTGGTTGATGCGCGGGTTGGCGTGGCCAAACACGTTGACCCACCAGGAACTGACGGCGTCGAGGTAGCGTTTGCCTTCGAAGTCTTCCAGCCAGATGCCTTCACCGCGCTTGATCGGGATCAGCGGCAGTTGCTGGTGGTCTTTCATCTGGGTGCAGGGATGCCACAGCACCGCAAGGTCGCGTTGCATCCACTGGTTATTCAAACCCATGTTCATTCTCCTCGAAGCGGCTCGCGACGTGCGCGGGCGAAACAATCGCGCAAGCCTATGCAATGCAGGCCTGTGTCACAACCCATTGCGAGTCTGAAGCGTAAATTGGTGGTAAACGCAGGACAGTCCGTCACGTTTCTTCTGGATAGTCCTTAATCTCTTGTTAACTTACTCTGCATACGCTCTTGATCGTATTTCTCGATATTTCAAAGCGAAATTTTCCGCTTTAATTCGATAGGTAAATCGATAGTCTTGCCACAGCTCTTACGGGATTTGGGACATGCAACTACGTAATTCACCGGCCCGCTATGGCTGGGTCAGCATCGTTTTGCACTGGGGCGTGGCCCTGGTGGTGTTCGGTCTGTTCGCATTGGGCCTGTGGATGGTCGGTCTCGACTACTACAGTGCCTGGCGCAAAGACGCCCCGGACCTGCACAAGAGCATCGGCATTACGCTGTTCGCCATCATGCTCGTGCGGATCGTCTGGCGCCTGGTCAGCCCGCCGCCGCCACCGCTTGCCAGCTATAGCCGCATGACGCGTCTGGGGGCTGCGTTTGGCCACGCGTTCCTGTATCTCGGGCTGTTTGCCGTGATGATTGCCGGTTACCTGATTTCCACCGCAGACGGTGTCGGGATCCCGGTGTTTGGCCTGTTTGAGATTCCTGCGCTGGTTTCCGGGCTACCGGACCAGGCAGACACTGCAGGCGTGGTGCATTTGTACCTGGCCTGGGTATTGGTGGTGTTCGCCGGCCTGCATGGCGTGGCCGCGCTGAAACACCATTTCATTGATCGTGATGTGACCCTGGTTCGTATGCTGGGGCGCAAAGCCTGATGTTCAACCTCGACTCACAAGGAATAGAAAGCATGTTGAAAAAGACTCTCGCCGCTCTGGCCATCGGTTCTGCCCTGCTGACTGCCGGTCAGGCGATGGCAGCTGACTACGTTGTCGACAAGGAAGGCCAGCACGCCTTCGTTGACTTCAAGATCAGCCACTTGGGCTACAGCTTCATCACCGGTACCTTCAAGGACCTGGACGGCAAGTTCAGCTTCGATGCTGCCAAGCCTGAAGACAGCAAGATTGAGTTCAACGTCCGCACCGCCAGCGTGTTCACCAACCACGCCGAACGTGACAAGCACATCGCCAGCAAAGACTTCCTGGACGTTGGCAAGTTTGCCGATGCCAAGTTCGTCTCCACCAGCGTCAAGACCACTGGCAAGAATGCTGCTGGCCAAGTCACTGCTGACGTGACCGGCGACCTGACCTTTCACGGCGTGACCAAGCCGATCGTCGTCAAGGCGACCTTCCTGGGTGAAGGCAAGGATCCATGGGGCGGCTACCGTGCCGGCTTTGAAGGTACTACCTCCTTCAATCGCCAGGACTTCGGCAAGCAGATGGACCTGGGTCCAGCGTCCAACAACGTTGAGCTGTACGTGACGTTTGAAGGTGTGAAAGCGAAGTAATTTTCGCCGGCCACACAAAAATGCCCCGGATCTCGCGATCCGGGGCATTTTTTATGGCGCTTTGAAAACTCAGCGGTTGCGGGTCAGCAACGCCGGTTTTTCACCACGTGGACGGCCCGGCAGTTGATCCAACTGCTCAGGTGTCAGCGTGCGATCGCTTTTCGACTCTTTGTGGATGATCTTCGGTGCCGGGCCGCCGCGCGGGTTTTGCACCGCTGGCTCCGACAGGCGAGGTTGATCATCACGGGCCGGGCGACGGTTGCGCGACTCTTCGCGACGGGCCTGGCCGTCACGCGGTGCACCGTTGCGCGGGCCGCTGCGCTTGGCAGGCGGGGTGCCGGTGGTGGCGCCGTTGCTGCTGCGCGGACCGTTCTGGCGACCTTGTGGCTGGCCGCCGGTACGCGGAGTACCGGCGCCTGCGCCCTGGGCCGGAGCGCCCGGACGACGACCACGGCCCTGGGCCGGCTTGGCTTGGGGCACGTAGTCAACGCGGTTACCGAAGTTGTCCACGTCGTCGTCCAGGAACTCGTCCGGAGCACGGTCGGCAGCAGCACGTGGCGGCTGGCTCGGCTGGCGCTGTTCGCGGGCCGGGGTGCCTTCACGGGGCTTTTGCTCACGGGCCGGGCGTTCGCCACGGCCATTGGTCGCAGCCTTGTCCTTGCCGCCCTTGTCCTTGCCCTTGTCTTTACGACCGCCACCGCCGCCGCCGCCGTTCGGGCCATCGCCCTTCGGACCGCGTGGGTTGTTGCGCGGGTTGCGCACGTCCGGACGCTCGCGTACTTCAGGCTTCTCGGCCTCAACGGCGCTGGAGTCGAAGCCCATCAGGTCGCCGTCGGCGATTTTCTGCTTGGTCATGCGCTCGATGCTTTTCAGCAGCTTTTCTTCGTCCGGTGCGACCAGGGAAATGGCCTCGCCCGAGCGACCGGCCCGGCCAGTACGGCCGATACGGTGCACGTAGTCTTCGTCGACGTTTGGCAGCTCGAAATTGACCACGTGGGGCAGTTGGTCGATGTCCAGGCCGCGAGCGGCGATGTCGGTGGCGACCAGGATGCGCACTTCACCGGCCTTGAAGTCGGCCAGGGCTTTGGTGCGGGCATTCTGGCTCTTGTTGCCGTGGATCGCGACGGCGGTGAGGCCGTGCTTGTCCAGGTACTCGGCCAGGCGGTTGGCGCCGTGCTTGGTGCGGGTGAACACCAGCACCTGTTCCCACGCGCCGGCGGTGATCAGGTGGGCCAGCAGCGAACGCTTGTGGGCGGCCGGCAGGCGGAATACGCGCTGCTCGATACGCTCGACCGTGGTGTTCGGCGGCGTGACTTCAATGCGCTCGGGGTTGTGCAACAACTTGCCCGCCAACGCGGTGATGTCGTTGGAGAACGTGGCCGAGAACAGCAGGTTCTGGCGTTTGGCCGGCAGGCGCGCGAGGACCTTTTTCACGTCATGGACAAAGCCCATGTCGAGCATGCGGTCGGCTTCGTCCAGCACGAGGATTTCCACGTGGGACAAATCGACGCTGCCTTGGCCGCACAGGTCGAGCAAGCGACCCGGGCATGCAACCAGTACGTCGACACCGCGGGACATGGCCTGAACCTGTGGGTTCATGCCGACGCCGCCGAAGATGCAGGCGCTGACGAACTTCAAGTCGCGGGCATACAGCTTGAAGCTGTCATGCACTTGGGCGGCGAGTTCGCGGGTAGGGGTCAGGACCAGTACGCGCGGTTGGCGCGGGCCATGACGCTGGGATTTGTCCGGGTGACCGTTGGGGAACAACCGCTCCAGGATCGGAAGGGCGAAGCCGCCGGTTTTACCAGTACCTGTCTGAGCCGCAACCATCAGGTCGCGGCCTTGCAACACGGCGGGAATGGCCCGCTGTTGCACCGGAGTAGGCTCGGTATAGCCCGCTGCCTCGATGGCGCGGACTAAAGCCTCGGAGAGACCGAGGGAAGCAAAGGACATGAGTAATCCTGTTTTAGTTAGGGCTTGGCCCAGAGGGATAGTCTTGCCTGGCGTGAATGGCGTTTAGATGAACGCAATCCCGTCCGGTCCTGCTGGGGCTGGCGGGCACTCAGACGGCTCGCGCGGGCTTGAAAGCTGCGCTGTAGCGGGGTCGGGTGCCTTTTGCAAGACCGAAGCGTCCGGGCGTAAGCCTGGCGGAAAGGCCGGAGTATAACAGAGCAATCACTCTGCGCTGCTTTCCTGCTGCTCAACGGTGCGTACGGGCAGGGCTGATGCGCTGGTTTGCGGGCCGCTGCCCGCATATTTGGCACTCAAGGCCGCGTAGGCAGGCTCTTGCTTGAAGCGTTTGAGTTCGGCGGCGAAGCGTTGCACCAACAAATCCATGCCAGCACCGCGGCGCACGGCCAGGAACTGTGGCTGGCTGCTGACTACCTGGGGTGCCTGGGTGACCTGGTCCTCAAGTCCAAGGGCCTTGAGGACATGCTGGCCAACCCGACGGTCCGTGATCACCAGGTCGATCCGGCCAAGGGCCAGTTTGCCGAAGTTGGCCTCATGGCTGGCGGCCGGCTCCTGCTTGAACAGGGTGGACTCGCTGAATTCGGCGCCATAGAGGTAGCCAGGCGAGGTGCCGATGGTCAGGCCGCGCAGGTCGTCGAAGGTCTGGAACGGGTGTGGGCGCTGATTGGCGTAGAACAGCACGAACTCCACCTCGGACAGCGGCTCGCTGGGGTACAGCAGCACCGCGTCGCGTTCATGGCTATGGAAAATATCCAGTGCGCCGTCGGCCTGGCCCTGGTCGAGCATCGCCAGGCAGCGCTTCCAGGGCAGGAATTGCCAATCCACATCGATGCCCAGGCGCTGGAACACGATCACCGTGGTCTCGTAGTCGAGCCCGCGCATGGTGCCGTTGTCGTCGTAGACGTAAGGCGCCCAGGGCTCGGTGACAATGCGCAGTTTCTCGCCATGGGCACCGAGGCTCAGGCAAGCGAAAAGAACAGCAGTCAATAACCGGAAAGTGACAGGCATACCCTGAGATTACGACTGTATCGGGCTAAAGAGAAGCTCTGGCACAGTGATCTGCGGGCGCCCGCCAGGTTTACTTGCCCGGAGATTTGATCAGGTGTTCGTAGATCGCCTCGCGCCGCTCGCCGAGAATCAGCCGCACCACGGGATTGCCAAACCAGTGCTCCAGCAGATGGGCATCCACCGGTCGGCCCTGGCGCTCTTCCTGGTTTTGTCGGGCCTTGTCCCACCAAACCGGGCCACACGCCTGG
Organism: Pseudomonas sp. F9001; assembly: GCF_013385435.1. Lineage (NCBI taxonomy): Bacteria > Pseudomonadati > Pseudomonadota > Gammaproteobacteria > Pseudomonadales > Pseudomonadaceae > Pseudomonas > Pseudomonas sp. F9001. The sequence goes on along the minus strand of NZ_JACAPX010000013.1, from coordinate 73,797 downwards.
TCGAACTCGTTTTCATGTTCATAGCAGCCGTAGAGGATTTCCCGGATGAACTGCTGTTGGTGCTTGGGCAGTGCCAGGGTGATCAGCTTGTACATCAAGCGTTGCAGACGAGGCGGGCGGGGCAGGTGGGCGGAAACCTGGCGCGTGTCATCCAGGGCCGTGGCGCTGGTGGGGTTTGCCCCATGCTTGGCGATCCACGCCTTGACCTTGGCCCGGAACAGCTGCTTGCGGCTCCAGTAGTGGTGGATCAGGTCCGGGCATTCGCGCACGTTGAGGGTGCGATAGGCGGCAATGGACAGGCAGAACTCTTCCAGGGTGTAGGCGCCCTGGGCGTGGGGAAACAGTTCGTCCATCAACTCGATCGAGCGGTCGAGGATGTGCGCGTCCTGCTGCGTCAGGCCCATGACCCCTGAATTGAGGGTCATCATGTCATCGTCGGCCACGCCCATGTCCAGCAGGCGCTGGTACAGGGCGCTGTACAGAATGCTTTCGTGGTTGTCGCCGTACTTGGTGTAGAAGGCGTTGCACAGCAGGGTGCCCGGTTGCACGCGTTCAAACAGCGCCAGGGGCGAATGATGGAAAAACGTATCGGTGTCGATCAGCAGCGCCACTTCGGATTCTTGCAACACTTGCCGCAGCACCACGTGCTTGGTGCGAAAGTGGTAGCCGTGAGGCTCGCTCCAGCGTTTGCGCGTGGCTTCGTCCAGCGGGCGTACCCGTACTGGCAGCAGGCGGTAGGGCTCGGGGTTGTCGCTGAAGACCTGGATGTCGATGCCTGTGTCCGGCTCGTCCCGCAGGAACGACAGGGCGCTGGCGATGCTGAATACCGCTTCCTGATGGTAAGTCTCTGCGCCGAACACCAGGTAGACCAGTTGCGGGCGGGACGTCGGGGCGGTTGTATTCATGGACTGCAGAATTCCGTGGGCGTTTAGAACGGCAAAGGCCCTCATTATGAGGGCCTTTGCATTTCGGAACAGACCTTAGCGTGGCAGCTTCAGGTTGTTCCAGACAGCGAGGCTTGGCTCAGCCTGGTTCAGGGTATAGAAGTGCAACCCTGGTGCGCCACCTTGCAACAATTGTTCACACATTTCGCTGATGACCTGTTCGCCGAACGCCTGGATGCTCTTGACGTCGTCGCCGTAGGCTTCCAGTTGTTTACGAATCCAGCGTGGGATTTCCGCGCCGCAGGCGTCAGAGAAGCGCGCCAGTTTGCTGTAGTTGGTGATCGGCATGATGCCCGGCACGATCGGGATGTTCACGCCCATCGCTTGTACACGCTCAACGAAGTAGAAGTAGCTCTCTGCGTTGAAGAAGTACTGGGTGATCGCGCTGTTGGCGCCGGCGTTGGCCTTGCGCACGAAATTCTGCAGATCGTCTTCGAAATTGCGCGCCTGGGGGTGCATCTCCGGATAAGCGGCCACTTCGATGTGGAAGTGATCGCCGGTTTCTTCGCGAATGAAGCTCACCAGGTCATTGGCGTAGCGCAGCTCGCCGCTGGCCATGCCCATGCCGGACGGCAGGTCACCGCGCAGGGCGACGATGCGCTTGATGCCGGCTTGCTTGTATTGGGTCAGCAGGCTGCGCAGGTCGGCCTTGCTGTCGCCCACGCAGGACAAATGCGGAGCTGCAGGTACTTTGACTTGGCTTTCCAGCTGCAGCACGGTGTTGATCGTGCGATCGCGGGTGGAGCCACCGGCACCGTAGGTGCAGGAGAAGAAATCGGGGTGGTAGCTGGCCAACTGCTTGGCAGTTGCCATCAGTTTTTCATGCCCAGCATCGGTCTTGGTCGGGAAGAACTCGAAGCTGTAGCGACGATCTTGGGACATGGTCATACCTATGGAAACTCATAAAGCCAGAAGGTGCACACCGTCAATGTGGGAGCGGGCTTGCTCGCGAAGGCGGTATGTCAGTAGTAGATAAGTCGACTGACACACCGCCTTCGCGAGCAAGCCCGCTCCCACAAAAGCCTGCCCCCACATGGGGAGCAGGCAGCAGGCAAATCAGTAGCGGTAAGCGTGCGGCTTGAACGGGCCTTCGACCGTCACGCCGATGTAGTCGGCCTGGGTCTTGGTCAGTTGAGTCACTACGCCGCCGAAGCCGCGGACCATTTCCAGGGCCACTTCTTCGTCGAGTTTCTTCGGCAGTACTTCCACGGTCAGGCGCTCGGCTTTCTGGGCGGGCGACAGGTCGGCGTATTTCTGGCCGAACAGGAAGATCTGGGCCAGTACCTGGTTGGCGAACGAGCCATCCATGATGCGGCTTGGGTGGCCAGTGGCGTTGCCCAGGTTGACCAGACGGCCTTCGGCCAGCAGGATCAGGTAGTCATCGTTCTGCGGGTCGAAATCGCCAGCACCGGTACGGTGAACCTTGTGTACCTGTGGCTTCACTTCTTCCCATGCCCAGTTCTTGCGCATGAAAGCGGTGTCGATTTCGTTGTCGAAGTGACCGATGTTGCACACCACGGCGCGCTTTTTCAGGGCCTTGAGCATGTTCGAGTCGCACACGTTCACGTTGCCGGTGGTGGTCACGATCAGGTCGATCTTGCCCAGCAGGGCCTTGTCGATGCTGGCTTCGGTGCCGTCGTTCTGGCCGTTGATGAACGGCGAAACCACTTCGAAACCGTCCATGCAGGCTTGCATGGCGCAGATCGGGTCGACTTCGGAGACTTTAACGATCATGCCTTCCTGACGCAGGGACTGGGACGAACCCTTGCCCACGTCACCGTAGCCGATCACCAGCGCTTGCTTGCCGGACAACAGGTGGTCGGTGCCGCGCTTGATCGCATCGTTCAGGCTGTGACGGCAGCCGTACTTGTTGTCGTTCTTGCTCTTGGTCACCGAGTCGTTGACGTTGATGGCCGGGATTTTCAGCTCGCCCTTGGCCAGCATGTCCAGCAGGCGGTGTACGCCGGTGGTGGTTTCTTCGGTCACACCGTGGACGCGGTCGAGGATCTGCGGGTACTTCTTGTGCAGCAGCTCGGTCAGGTCGCCGCCGTCGTCGAGGATCATGTTGGCGTCCCATGGCTTGCCATCCTTGAGGATGGTTTGCTCCAGGCACCACTCGTACTCTTCTTCGGTTTCGCCTTTCCAGGCGAACACGGCGATACCGGCAGCAGCGATAGCGGCAGCGGCCTGGTCTTGAGTCGAGAAAATGTTGCAGGACGACCAGCGTACTTCGGCACCCAGGGCAACCAGGGTTTCGATCAGCACGGCAGTCTGAATGGTCATGTGGATGCAGCCGAGAATCTTCGCGCCCTTGAGCGGCTGCTCAGCGGCGTACTTGCGACGCAGGCCCATCAGGGCTGGCATTTCGGATTCGGCGATAAAGGTTTCGCGACGGCCCCAGGCAGCGAGGGACATGTCGGCGACTTTGTAGTCGGTAAAACCTGCAGGCGTGATTACAGCGCTCATGAAGAGCCTCCATTCGTAGTGTGCGAATGGGCGCCGTTGTGCGTTTAGTATCCAGCTGGCTAACCAGGCCGGACAACGCCCCATCCGAGCCTGACAGGTCGAGCCTGCTGCAGCGCCCCTCGGACAGGTGGCGGGAGAACGGTATCAATCGAAGATGACCGTTTTGAAGCGGAGGCGATTATAGCCGCCTGCGCCTGACTTCTAAAGCCTTTCTGTCGGCGGCATGAAGATCGCTCATGGGGTTGATAGGCAATGGCTCATAGAGCTTGGGCCCGGCCTCTGCCATGATGTTGCCCATCATTTCGCAACACGCTTTGGAGTGAACATGAACTTCCACACCCGCAAATGGGTAAAACCCGAAGACCTCAACCCCAACGGCACCCTGTTCGGTGGCAGCCTGCTGCGCTGGATCGACGAAGAAGCGGCCATCTACGCGATTGTCCAGTTGGGCAACCAGCGGGTGGTGACCAAGTACATCTCCGAAATCAACTTCGTCAGCGCCTCGCGCCAGGGCGACATCATCGAACTGGGCATCACCGCCACCGAGTTCGGTCGCACCTCCATCACCCTGACCTGTGAAGTGCGCAACAAGATCACGCGCAAGAGCATTCTGACGGTGGAAAAAATGGTCTTCGTGAACCTGGGTGAAGACGGGTTGCCAGCGCCCCACGGCCGTACCGAGATCAAGTACGTGAAGGATCAGTTCCAGTCGGAAGGCCTCGGCGAGTAATCCTGCGCAGGGCCAGTGAACGCTCTTGATCAACCATAGGTCGTACCTGAACATCGCCCCCCCGTTCAGGTATCACCATGGCCACGCAAGAAGACGGCAAGACCCCCAATCTGTCGCAGGAAGAGCAGCACGACGTCGACAAGAATCAGCCGCCTCGCGCGGCGGTTCTGCATGAAATCATCCGCACTCAAGGCGATCAGGAACTGGAGCGCAACGTCGCCGCGTTGTGGTGGTCGGCGCTGGCCGCCGGCCTGACCATGGGCCTGTCACTGATGGGCATGGGCTTGCTCAACTCGCGCCTGCCGGATGGCGAAGAGTTCAAGGTGATCGCCAGTTTTGGTTACTGCGCCGGCTTTCTTGCCGTGATCCTCGCCCGTCAGCAGTTATTCACCGAAAACACCCTGACCGCGGTGTTGCCGGTGATGAGCAAACCCACGCTGAAGAATTTCGCACGCCTGCTGCGTTTATGGGCCGTGGTGCTGGTGGGCAACCTGTGCGGCACCTTGCTGGTGGCGTACGTGATGCTGCACTTGCCGATCTTTGACACCAAGACCGACCTGGCCTTCCTGGAAATCGGGCGCAAGGTCATGGAAAACGACGCCTACCAGATGTTCGCCAAGGGCATCGTCTCGGGCTGGATGATCGCCACCATGGTCTGGATGATCCCATCCATGGAAAGCGCCAAAATCTGGATCATCATCCTGATCACCTACCTGATGGCACTGGGAGACTTCACCCACATTGTGGTGGGCTCGGCGGAAGTGTCGTACCTGGTATTTGCCGGCGAGCTGCCGTGGAAAGACTTCTGGCTGGTGTTCGCCGGGCCGACGCTGGCGGGCAATATCATCGGCGGCAGCTTTATCTTTGCGCTGATCAGCCATGCGCAGATTCGCAGCGAAAGCAGCCTGCCGGGCAAGGTTGCCGACCCGCGTCACCCTCATCAGATCAACAAGGAACCGTAAGCCGATTCGTCATAAATGAATGGCAAAGTCGCGGCGCGGCTTTTCATTCATCAAGAAGGATCTTTATGCGGGCTTCCCCTCTTTTCCCATGGCGCAGGCTATTGGGGCTGCTGCTGGTATCAGGTGTGTTGGGTTCTGCGCAGGCCACGGATGATGGTGCAGACCACTCCGTGACCGTCGAGAAAATGGCTCAGTCATTCGTGATCAACGCCGACGGCAGTTATGTGCAGGACTACGAGTCAGTGGTGCGCATCAACGAAGAGCGTGGCATTCGGTCCCAGGCGCAGCAGCCGGTGAGCTACAACCGTTCCCTGGATACGCTTGAGATTGTCGAGGCGTTCACCCACAAGCCTGACGGGCGCAAAGTGCCGGTGAGTGCCGAGCAGATCAAGGAGCAGCAGGAGCGGGCTTCCGCCGACGCACCGATGTTCCAGGACTCCCGGGTCAAGGTGGTGATATTCCCCGAGGTGGCGGTGGGTGATCGCTTGATCCTGCGTTTTCAACGAGTGCGCAAGACCCCGTTGTTCCCCGGCGAATTTATTGACTTCGCAACGCCAAGCCGTAATCCGATGGAGCAGTTCAGCCTGACCTACGATCTGCCGGTGGATAAGCCGCTGTACGTCGATGCCAAAGGCTTCAGTGCATCTACGCCGGCGGCGGCGCCCGGGCGCAAGGTGTATCGCTGGGATTACGTGCCGGCTGAAAAGTCCCGTCCCGAGCAAGGCGCGGTGGCGTACGTGGATTACGGCCAGCGTCTGGCGGTCTCGACGTTCCCCAGCTATCAGGCATTGGCCAAAGCCTACGATGCCCGGGCCACCGTCGAAGTGACCCCGGCGATCAGCACGCTGGCCAAGCAACTCACGGTCGACTTGCCAACACCTCGGGCCAAGGCTTTGGTATTGAGTAACTGGGTACGCCGGAACATCCGGTATGTGGCGGTGTACATCGATGCCGGCGGGGTGGTTCCCCACGCTGCGCAGTCGGTGCTGGACAACCGCTATGGTGACTGCAAGGACCATGTGGCCCTGCTTGAAGCGTTGCTCAAGGCCGTCGCCATTGAAAGCTCCCCGGCGCTGATCAGCTACGGCAGTGCCTACACCTTGCCCAAGGTTGCGGCGGTCAGCCCGATCAACCACGCAATCACCTATATCCCTGGCCTGGACCTGTACCTGGATTCAACCGCGACTGGCACGGCTGCCGGTTACCTGCCCAACCTCGACCTGGATAAACCGGTGTTGTTGACGCGTACCGGCGAGATCGGCCGCACGCCGGCGACTCAGCCGGGCAAAGAGTTCAGTGAGCTGGTATTCAAGGTGGACGCCAGTGGCGCTGCAGACTTCACCCAGGCTAAGCGCCTGGACGGTTGGCGCGCGGAGTTTGCCCGGACCTCGATTAAGTCGATGAAACCGGCGGACCGTGACTTGATGATCCAGAAAATCCTGCACGGTTATGGCCAGGCAGGCAGCGGCACGCTGCAAACCGACCCCTTGGACAGCGACGCCCCAAGCTTCAATGCCGTGATGGTGGGGCGCACGGACAACCTGGTGAATGTGCCGGGCCCGATAGGTGTGCCGGCGCTGAGTAGCCTGGGCGGAGGGATTGCCCAGAACGTATCTGCCCTTGCTGTGGAAAAAGAGCGGGCGCAGGCCTTCATCTGCATTTCTGGAGAGAGCACTGAGACGGCCCGGTTCGAGTTTCCCAAGGCCCTCAATATTCTGGCGGTGCCCAAGGCGGTTTCGTTCAAGGGCGCTGGCTTCGAGTACAGCGCCACCTATTCCCGGGAGGGCAACACCGTACTGATTTCACGCACGGCCAGGTTTGCCCACCCGGAAGCGGTTTGCAGCGCCGAGCTCTTCGCGCAGATGAAGCCGGTGATCCAGGCTATGGTCAATGACCTGAAAAGCCAGATCATCGTGCAAACGCTTTGACTGTGAGCTTCAGTGGTGAGCCTCGGGAACAGGCTCATCCTTGGTCACATGCTTGACCAGCTTGCCGATGCTCAAGCCCTGCAACAGGATCGAAGACAGCACCACGATGTAGGTGATGCTCAGCAGCAAGTCACGCTCCGGGCCCAGTGGCAGGGCCAGGGCCAGTGCCACGGAAACCCCGCCGCGCAAGCCGCCCCAGGTGAGGATGCGGATGGTGCCGCGGGGCACCGTGCGCCAGCGGCGCAGCAGCAGGATCGCCGGGGCCACCGTCAGCAGGCGTGACAACAGGATTGCCACCGCCAGCAAACTGGCGGCCAACACGTGCAGCCAGTTGAACGGCAACAGCAGCAGTTCCATGCCGATCAGCGCAAACAGCAGGGCGTTGAGCATGTCATCGAGCAGTTCCCAGAAGCCGTCCAGGTAGCGCCGGGTCATGTCGTTCATCGCCAGCTTGCGGCCGAGGTTGCCGATGATCAGGCCCGCCACCACCATCGCAATGGGTGCCGAGACGTGCAGTTCAGTGGCCATCGCCGAGCCGCCGATCACCAGGGCCAGGGTCAGCATCACTTCGATCTGATACTGCTCGATGCTCTTGATCATCAGGTACACGATGTAGCCGATCAGCCCGCCAAACACCACGCCGCCAATCGCCTCATGGGCAAACAGCATGGCCGTGGCGCCGACCGTAGGCGTCTCGCCCAGTTGCGCGATGCCCAGCAACACGGTGAACACCACCACCGCCGTGCCGTCGTTGAACAGCGATTCGCCGACGATGGTGGTTTTCAGTGGTTTCGACGCATTGGCGGTCCGCAGCACACCGAGCACGGCAATCGGGTCGGTGGGGGAAATCAGCGCGCCGAACAGCAGGCAGTACAGGAAACTCACGTGCCAGCCGAACAGGGCAAAGATGTAGAAGGCCAGGCTGCCGATCACCACCGTGGCAATCAATACGCCGAAGGTGGCGAGCAGGCCGATGGGCCAGCGGTAGCTGCGCAGGTCGCTCAGGTTGACGTGCAAGGCGCCGGCGAACAGCAGGAACGAGAGCATCCAGTTCATCAGCAGGTCGCCGAAGTCGATCTGGCCGATCAACTGCTGGATGCGCTCTTCAAGGCCGGGGTAGCCGATAAAGCTCAAGCCTTGCAGCAGCAGGGAAAACATCAGTGCCGTGACCATCACACCGATGGTGGGCGGCAGGCCGATGAAGCGGTAGTTCACATAGGTGAGCAGGGTGGTGAGGCAAATAAACGCAGCGACAAGTTCAAGCATCCGGGGTCCTTGGATGGAGGAGTGAGTAGAGATCATATGTGGGAGCTGTCGAGCCCCAGCGAGGCTGCGATGGCATCACCTGGGTGAGCCTGCAAGACCGCAGCGCCTGCATCGCAGCCTCGCTAAAGCTCGACAGCTCCCACACAGAACACATTTATCAGTTGGCTACGTTGACCGCAGCCGGGCGACGACGTTGCAGGTCGATGAACAAAAGTGCCGCGACCACCATCCCGCCGATCCAGGCACCGAGCGGCAGGCGAGGATCTCCTTCGGTAATCGTGACGCTCTGATCAGGCATACGCATGCCGACGCCCGGATCGGCGAAGATCGGGCAGCAGCAAAAATTTATTGGTCCAGGTCTTTGCGCAACTGAGTGCGGCGTGGTCGGCTTTAGTATAAACAGGTGCTGAAATATGGCGAATCAATTCCGCTTTTTATGACTGGGGAGTCACCGTGATTGCAACAGCTCTGGTACTGGTAGCGGCGTTGTTGCATGCGACGTGGAACACCTTGATCAAATTCAGCGGCGAGCGCCTGTTGGTCATCGCGTGCATGGACACGGTGGCGTTGCTGTTTGTGGTGCTGGCGGTGGGGTTTGTATCGTTTCCGCCACTGGAAATCTGGCCGTGGATCATCGCCTCGGCGTTGTTTGAATTGCTCTACCGCTACCTGCTGATCCAGGCCTATCGCGTGGGTGACCTGGGCTTGGTGTACCCATTGATGCGCGGCTTGTCGCCTTTGGTGGTGCTGGCGCTGACGCTGGTGTTTGCCGGTGAGGTGCTCAGTACCCAGCAGATTCTCGGCATTCTGCTGATCCCGTTCGGCATGCTATGCCTGTTGTGGCAGGGCGGCGGTGGCGACCGGTTGCCCTGGTCGATGCTGCCGGTGGTGGCGTTGATCGGCTTGTGTATCGGTTGCTACACCTTCCTCGATGGCCAGGCATTGCGCCGTTGGTCACACCCGCTGGACTACCTGGTGTGGCTGACGCTGATAAGCGCATGGCCGTTTCCGTTGCTGGCGATGGTGCGCAAACGGGCGGCGTTCGGGCTGTTCTGGCGCACGCAGTGGCGGCTGGGGCTGAGTGTCGGGTTGTGCGTGTTGTTGAGCTACGCTCTGGTGCTTTGGGCCATGCAGTTGGGCTCGATTGCCGAAGCCGCTGCGCTGCGGGAAGTCAGTGTGATCCTGGTGGTGCTGTTCGGCATGCGTTACCTGAAAGAACCTTTCGGCCGCCCACGGCTCATAGCCTGTGGGTTGGTGCTGATCGGCATGTTCGTGATGAAACTCTAACCGTCGGATAAAACTAAAAAAGGAATGGGTTATGACAGTCGCTTTCTGGTGTGTGTTGATCGCAATTTTTCTGCCGTACCTGTGCACGGGCGTGGCCAAGTTCAGCGGCGGCAAGTTCGGGCCCCGGCAGAACCATGACCCGCGGGCGTTCCTCGACACCCTCGAGGGGTTTGCCAAGCGCGCCCACAGTGCGCAACTCAACAGCTTCGAAGTGACCCCGGCCTTTGCGGCCGCGGTGATCATTGCCCATCTGGCTGGCGTTGCGTCGCTGGTGACGATCAACGTCCTGGCGGTGCTGTTCATCACCAGCCGGTTGCTCTACATCATCTGCTACCTGGCGGACTGGGCGATGCTGCGGTCGGTGGTGTGGGCGGTGGGGATGGCGTTGATTGCGAGCTTCTTCTTCGTCTCGATCTAAAGCCTGACACTGTTCAAATGTGGGAGCGGGCTTGCTCTCACATAGACCGTGGTGTTCTTCAGGTGCCTGTCGGTGCATCCGGCACTTTCGGCAACGCTGCGCCTTTGGGCCACAGCATCCAGATCTGGCCCTGCTGCTTCATGTTGCCCGCCAACTCACCAGCGGCATCACCGGTTCCCCAGAACAGGTCGGCCCGCACTTCGCCGGTAATTGCACCACCGGTATCCTGCGCAGCCACCGGGCGGGCAATCGGCGCACCATCCGGTCGGGTAGTCGACAGCCACAACAGGCTGCCCAGCGGAATTACCTTGCGGTCCACCGCGACGCTATAACCCGCAGTCAGTGGCACGTTCAGCGAGCCACGCGGGCCTTCGTTGCTGTCGGGGCGGGCACTGAAGAACACGTAGCTGGGGTTGCTTGCCAGCAATTCAGGAATACGCTGCGGATGCGCCTTGGCCCAGGCCGCGATGGCGCCCATGGTCACGTCTTCTTTTTTCAGCTCGCCCTGCTCCACCAGCCAGCGGCCGATGGGGCGGTACGGGTAACCGTTCTGGTCACCGTAACCCACCCGCAATTGGCGGCCGTCGGCCAGTTGGATACGACCGGAACCCTGGATCTGCAGGAATTGCAGGTCCATCGGGTTGGTCAGCCAGGCGATGGGCTTGGCGGTGGAGCCTTGGTGGTTGATGGTGCTGGCGTCGTCATAGGGTTTGAGTACCCGGCCTTCCAGGCGACCGCGCAGGCGCTTGCCCTTGAGCTCCGGGTAGATGCTTTCCAGGTTGACGATGATCAGGTCATCCGGCACGCCGAACACCGGTACATGGGCGGTGGCGGTTTCGGTGAGGCTGCCGGGGTAAACCGGTTCGTAGTAGCCGGTGATCAGGCCGTTGGGGCTGTTGTCGGCCGAACGCAGGCCGTAGACATCGAGGTTGGCCTTGAGGAAGTCGCGAATCGCCACTGCGGTCGACGGCACGGTGGCCGATGCCGCGCACGTCGCGCCCCATATCGGGTCAGCCTTGAGGCGTTGACAGGCACTGCGCCATGATTCGAAGCCGGCTTGCAGGTCGCTGTCCGACACGGCCGGCAGGTTTTCCCAGGTAGCGCCAACGTAGGTGGCGATGGCGTGGGGCTTGGCTTTTTCGTCCTTGCCGGTGTCGCAACCGGCCAGCAACGCGATCATTGGCAGAGCCCACGCCAGGCGGCGGCTCCAGGGTTTAAAGCGGATACTCATACAATCAATTCCTGAAGCGATTGCCCGCGCTGGTTGGTGCTCGAGCAACCCTTATTATTAATAGGGGTATTGGTCTTTGCGGGCGGGGCGAGGATACTGGCCGCCGTTTCCCGTGACCTTGAGCCATCATGACTTTTAAAAGACTGACCGTTGTATTGCTGGCCTGCCTGACACTGTCCGCCTGCGGCGGGGTTGATCCGAATTCGCCCCTTGGCCAGCGCAAGGCCATTTTCAAGCAGATGCTCAAGACCGGCGAAGACCTGGGCGGCATGTTGCGTGGGCGCATTCCGTTCGACGGCGGCAAATTTGCCGAAGGCGCGGTCAAGCTTGATGCGTTGTCCCACGAACCGTGGAAACATTTCCCGAGCGTGCGTGAAGAAGACCACACCAGCGCCAAGGACGACGTGTGGCAGCAGCAGGCACGCTTCCAGGAAATGGCTCGAAACCTTGAAACGGCCACCGGTGAATTGGTGATCGCCAGCCAGGTCCAGCCCTACAAGGCCAGCAATCTTGGGCCGGCCGTGCAGAAGGTCGAAGATGCCTGCACCGCGTGCCATAAACAGTTCCGCGATCACTGAGGCCGTCTTACTTGTCCAGTTCGTCCAGGGCTTCCTGCAAGTCCTTGCGTGACTGGGCCAGCTTGTCCTTGCGCTTGTTGATCTTCTCGGAATCACCCTTCTTCATGGCCTTGTCGAGGTCAGCCTGACGGCGGCTGACTTCGTGCTTGGCGTCGAGCACCTTGTTTTCCCGCTCCTTTTTCAAGGAGGCATCGGTGCAGTTGGCGGTGACTTCACTCAAGGCTTTTTCCAGGCCGGCTTGTTGCTCACTGTTGCCGTGGGCCTTGGCTTGTTCGATCTGGGTGCTGATGGACTCGCGCTTGGCGGCGCAGCCTGTGAGTGGCGCAGCTTCCTCGGCTGCCAGCAATGGCGCGGACATAAGGGTAGCGACGGTCAACAGGGCAAAAGGTGCAAGAAATTTCATAAAGGCTCCAAGGCAAACAAGGTCGCAATCAGGTGGGCAGGATGAATTCTGCCGGCACCGGTTAATGCCGTCGGGCAGAGGTCAAAAACCATCTATCCCGGCAGCCCGTAATGTTTCACTCAAGGCCAGCACCTGCGGGTCGCGAAAAAAAGCGCTCAGTTGCGCCGCGCGACCCGGGCCTATGCCGTCTTCGGCCAGCCAGGCTTGAGTGTCTCTGGCGGCCAGGGTTTGCCAGCCGCCTTGTAGATTGTTGCGGGCCGTGGGCGGTACTCCCAGGGCCATCAGCCATTGCGCGAACGGTCGCTGCCGGGCGCTGCGCAAGCTGTCGAGTAAACGCGCACTGCTGCGTTCGCCGAAGCCATCAATGTTAGCAAGCTCTGCCTCATCCAGGGTTAACCAATCGAGCAGGCCGTCGATCAGGCCGGCCTGGATCAAGGTGTTCCAGGTTTCGCGGCCGATGTGTGGCAGGGCCAGGCCCTGGGCGCCGCTCAGCCAGGTCAGGCGCGCGAGCAGCTGTTCTTCGCAACCCGGGGCCAGTTGCCAGCAACTCAAGGGGTGGAAGTCCCTGGCCTGCGGGACCTGCAACTCGGCCCGTGGCTGGCTGCGCAGGATGACGCGGTCAAGGCGGGGGATGACGTGCCCGGCGAGGCTGATGGACACCTGGTCGCCAGTACGGATATCCAGTTCCCGCCAGCGTTTCAGGGAACCGACACTGACCCGGCTGATCTTCCGGTCATCGAGCAGTACCGGTTCCAACTCCAGGATGGAGGTGATGCGCCCGGTGCGGCCAATCTTGAAGTGCACCTTGCGCACATGGGCCAGTGCCTTGGCCACCGGGTACTTCCAGGCAACCGCCCAGTAGGGCGCGCTGACCCGCCAGCGCTCGGCCGGGGCCCGCTGGCCTTGATGCAATACCACGCCGTCGCTGGCGAAGGGCAGCGGGTGGCTGTACCAATAGCTGCGCCAGTGCGCCGCTTCGGTAATGTCCTTGATCGGGTGGCTGTAGCGCCCGCTGTCGGTGAAGCCCCACTGCGCCAGCTGGCTCAGCCGCTCGGAAAAGTCATCGGGGCCCTGGGGCCAGGCCCAGACAAACAGACCGATATTGGCGGCCTCGGCGTCGCTCAACTGCCGGCGATTCATCAGCCCGGCCACTTTGCCGCGGGCGCCGAGGCCACCTTTGGCAGCTTGCACATGGTCATTCAGTCGCCAATAGAGTTCGCCCTGCAACAACAGGTCAACGGGCTCGGGCAGTTGCTGCACGATCCCCGGAATCCGGCGGGCGGAGGCTGACCAATCCTGGCCCAGCCGGCCATCGCCGCGACTGATGACCCGGCTCAACCGGCCCTTGCGGTAAACCAGCGTGACGGCGACGCCATCGACCTTGGGCTGGATCCACACGTCCTGGCGAGTCCCCAGCCAGGTTTGCACGGCGTTATCGTCCAGCAGTTTTTCCAGGCCGGAGTGGGGCGTCGGGTGGGCGGTCGTGCCCCGCGCGCTGCCCAGCGGGTCGTCCGTGACTGGGGCGGAGGGAGTGAAACACCTGCGCCATTGGGCAAGGCGCTGGCTGGCCTGGTCATACAGCTCATCGCTGACCAATGACTGGCCGAGCCGGTGGTAGCTGTCATCCCACAAGCGGATTTGTTGCGCCAGGGTGCTGATCTGGGCCCGGGCGTGATCGGCCTCCCAGTCGGGGCACCCCTGCGACCACGCAGTGAGCGGCGAGAAGCTGAGTAAAAGAAAAAACAGCCAGCGCATAAGTGACGTCATCATGAGCATCCTTGCTCTGAAAAGGGCGCCCAGCCTAAGCCATCCCCGCGGGCATAAAAAAGCCCCGCAACCGCGAGGCTTTTTACCCGATGTTTCTGCTCGCTTGAACAGAACGCCGGGGCTCTGTGTACACCGTAGGACGATTACAGGCCGGCGGCAGTACGCAGGTCGTTGGCGCGGTCGGTCTTTTCCCAGGTGAACGTAGTGAACGTGTCGTTGCCGACAGTCTTCTGCTCAGGGGTACGACCGAAGTGGCCGTAGGCCGCAGTTTCCTGGTACATCGGGTGCAGCAGGTCGAGCATGGTGGTGATTGCGTACGGACGCAGGTCGAAGATCTCACGCACCAGCTTGACGATCTTGTCGTCGCTGATCTTGCCGGTACCGAAGGTGTTCAGCGAGATCGACGTAGGCTGGGCCACACCGATTGCGTAGGACACCTGAATCTCGCAACGCTCGGCCAGGCCGGCGGCCACGATGTTCTTGGCCACGTAACGACCGGCGTAGGCCGCCGAACGGTCAACCTTGGATGGATCCTTGCCGGAGAACGCGCCACCGCCGTGACGGGCCATGCCGCCGTAGCTGTCGACGATGATCTTGCGACCGGTCAAGCCGCAGTCGCCCACCGGGCCACCGATGATGAACTGGCCGGTCGGGTTGATGTGGAACTGGGTGTCCTTGGTCAGCAGTTCGGCAGGCAGCACGTGCTTGACGATCAGCTCCATGACGCCTTCGCGCAGGTCGGCGTAGGAAACGTCCGGGTTGTGCTGGGTCGACAGTACCACCGCGTCGATGGCGACGACTTTGCCGCCTTCATAACGGCAGGTCACCTGGGACTTGGCGTCCGGGCGCAGCCATGGCAATGCACCGGATTTACGGGCTTCGGCCTGGCGCTTCACCAACTGGTGGGAGAAGGTGATCGGTGCCGGCATCAGCACGTCGGTTTCGTTGCTGGCATAGCCGAACATCAGGCCCTGGTCGCCGGCGCCCTGATCTTCAGGCTTGGCACGGTCGACACCCTGGTTGATGTCAGGGGACTGCTTGCCGATGATGTTCATCACGCCGCAGGTCGCACCGTCGAAGCCGACGTCGGAGCTGTTGTAGCCGATGTCGATGATCACATCACGCACGATCTGCTCCAGGTCTACCCAGGCAGAGGTGGTGACTTCGCCGGCGATGATCGCCACGCCCGTTTTCACCAGAGTCTCGCACGCCACTCGGGCGAACTTGTCTTCAGCGATGATGGCGTCCAGCACCGCGTCAGAGATCTGGTCGGCGATTTTGTCCGGATGCCCTTCAGACACGGACTCGGAGGTGAAAAGGGAGTATTCGCTCATCTCGATGTTTTCCTGATATTTACCGATGGTGAGTGTCGCCAGCCGGCCGCTGAAAATGGCGGACCTGAATCTGGAAACCATTACGTAAACCTACATAGAGGCTTTCCCCGGGAACGAGTCCCGCAGCGGTGGCCCAACGGGCCAGATCGTCCTGTTCAAAACCCAGCCAGAGATCACCGCAGGCTTCCCTGGCCCAACTCTGGTTGTGGCTGCATAAATCCGTGACCAACAGGCTGCCGCCTGGTTGCAGCAAATTCGCCATCTGCCTGAGGGCGTCTGCCGGGGCGGCGAAATGGTGCAGGACCATGTTCAGCACCACGCAATCGGCCCGCAGGCTGGTGTCATTCAGGGCGTCCGCCAACTGCAGGTGGACATTGCCCAGCGCTTCGCGCTCACACAATTGGCGGGCCAGCTCCAGCATCGCCGGGCTGTTGTCCAGCGCCGTGACCTGATGAAAGCGCCGCGCCAGCTCCGGCAGGAAGCCGCCATCACCCGGGCCCACTTCAACCGCCGTAGCCTCATCACTGAAGCTCAGCTTGTCCAAAAGTGCCAGCACGCTTTCGCGGTATTGCGCCAAGCCGGCGATCAGATCCTGCTGGGCGCGAAACTTCTCGGCTACCCGTGAGAAAAAGTCCTGGCTGGCGGCAGCACGTTGCCCGTGCACCTGGCTGATGCGCGACTGCACGTCAGCCGGCAGCGCCAGGCTGTCTATTTCTTCGAGCAGCGCGGCGTGCAGCTTGCCGCCCAGTTGCTCGGTGTGGGGCAGGGCGCGACGGTAAAAAATCGCATTGCCCTCGCGGCGGGTCGCCACCAGGTCGGCCTGGGCCAGTACCTTCAAGTGGTGGCTCATGCCGGATTGGCCGATGGCGAAGATCTGCGCCAGCTCCAGCACCCCGAACGAATCGTTGGTCAGCGCGCGCAACACATTCAGGCGCAACGGATCGCCACCGGCCTTGCACAGGGCTGCCAGCTCGTCGCTGTCGTCGGGTCGAATGGAAGGTGCGCTCAGGTTCATAAGGCCAGCAGTCTAGTGACGGTGGTAAAACCCCGCAAGGGCAATATCAAAAAGTTTTGATATTGGTCGATAATCGGTGGTTATAAGCAGCCGCTATAACCCATGGACGAAGCGGGGGGCGGTTTCTCCAGTCAATCCGCAGGAAAAACACCCTCAAGTGACTATCTGTCATTGCCCCGAGGGCCGTGGCTGAGGGAAAATGCCGATCCTTTTTTCCGTTTCTTTTATTCAACCTCCAGGAGATCAGCGATGCCCAGCCGTCGTGAGCGTGCCAACGCCATTCGTGCCCTCAGCATGGATGCCGTGCAAAAAGCCAACAGCGGCCATCCCGGTGCCCCGATGGGCATGGCGGATATCGCCGAGGTACTTTGGCGTGACTACCTGAAACACAACCCGAGCAACCCGTCGTTCGCCGACCGTGACCGGTTCATCCTGTCCAACGGCCACGGCTCGATGCTGATCTACTCGTTGCTGCACCTGACCGGCTACGACGTCACCATCGACGACCTGAAAAACTTCCGCCAGATCCACAGCCGCACCCCGGGCCACCCGGAATACGGCTACACCCCAGGCGTTGAGACCACCACCGGTCCACTGGGCCAGGGCCTGGCCAACGCCGTGGGTTTTGCCCTGGCTGAAAAAGTGCTGGCTGCGCAGTTCAACCGCCCGAACCACAACGTTGTCGACCACCACACCTACGTGTTCCTCGGTGATGGCTGCATGATGGAAGGCATTTCCCACGAAGTCGCCTCCCTGGCCGGTACCCTGGGCCTGGGCAAGCTGATTGCCTTCTACGATGACAACGGCATCTCCATCGACGGCGAAGTCGAAGGCTGGTTCACCGACGACACGCCTAAGCGTTTCGAAGCCTACAACTGGCAGGTGATCCGCAACGTCGACGGCCACGATCCTGAAGAGATCAAGACCGCCATCGACACCGCCCGCAAGAGCGAGCAGCCGACCCTGATCTGCTGCAAGACCACCATCGGCTTCGGTTCGCCGAACAAGCAAGGCAAGGAAGACTGCCACGGCGCCCCACTGGGTGACGCGGAAATCGCCCTGACCCGCGCTGCGCTGAAGTGGAACCACGGCCCGTTCGAAATCCCGGCTGACATCTACGCCGAGTGGAACGCCAAGGAAGCCGGCCTGGCGGTCGAAGCCGAGTGGGACCAGCGTTTCGCGGCCTACTCCGCCGAATTCCCTGAGTTGGCCAACGAACTGGTTCGCCGCCTGGCCGGTGATCTGCCTGCCGACTTCGCTGAAAAGGCCTCGGCCTACATCGCCGAAGTGGCGGCCAAGGGCGAAACCATCGCCAGCCGTAAAGCCAGCCAGAACACCCTGAACGCGTTCGGCCCGCTGCTGCCTGAGTTCCTCGGCGGTTCGGCTGACCTGGCCGGTTCCAACCTGACCCTGTGGAAAGGTTGCAAAGGTGTCTCGGCGGAAGACGCCAGCGGCAACTACATGTACTACGGCGTACGCGAGTTCGGCATGAGCGCCATCATGAACGGCGTTGCCCTGCACGGCGGCCTGGTGCCTTACGGCGCGACCTTCCTGATGTTCATGGAATACGCCCGCAACGCCGTACGCATGGCGTCGTTGATGAAGAAGCGTGTGATCTTCGTCTACACCCACGACTCCATCGGCCTGGGTGAAGACGGCCCGACGCACCAGCCGGTCGAGCAACTGACCAGCCTGCGCACCACGCCGAACCTGGACACCTGGCGCCCATCGGACGCGGTCGAATCGGCTGTGGCCTGGAAGCACGCAATCGAGCGCAAGGACGGTCCTTCGGCGCTGATCTTCTCCCGTCAGAACCTGCAGCACCAAACCCGCGACGCGGCGCAGATCGAAGGCATCAGCCGTGGTGGCTACGTGCTGAAAGACTGCATCGGCGAGCCGGAGCTGATCCTGATCTCCACCGGTTCGGAAGTGGGCCTCGCGGTTCAGGCGTACGACAAGCTGACGGCCGCCGGTCGTAACGTGCGCGTGGTTTCCATGCCGTGCACCAGCGTCTTCGAAGCCCAGGACGCCGACTACAAGCAATCGGTGTTGCCGTTGCAGGTCAGCGCACGTATCGCCATCGAAGCGGCTCACGCCGACTACTGGTACAAGTACGTGGGCCTGGAAGGTCGCGTGATCGGCATGACCACCTACGGTGAGTCGGCGCCGGCGCCAGCGTTGTTCGAAGAGTTCGGTTTCACCCTGGAAAACATCCTGGGTCAGGCTGAAGAGCTGCTGGAAGACTAAAGCGCGTCCCCTTGTAGGAGCGAGCTTGTTGTGGCGAGGGAGCTTGCTCCCGCTGGGCTGCGAAGCGGCCCCAAGCCGTGCGATCGAGATGTGTCAGATACACCTCGTCAGCCGGTCTGGGAGTGCTTCGCACTCCAGCGGGAGTAAGCTCCCTCGCCACACAAGCGAGTTCCTGCAAAGGTTTGTGTCGCCCACAATGCGAGAACCCCATGCCTCAACCGCGTCCCTACAAAGTTGCACTCAACGGCTACGGCCGGATTGGTCGTTGCGTCTTGCGTGCTCTGTTCGAGCGAGGGCCGGCGGCCGGGTTTGAAATTGTCGCGATCAACGATCTGGCGGACATGGCCAGCATCGAATACCTGACACGCTTTGACTCCACCCACGGCCGGTTCCCCGGCGAAGTGCGGGTCGAGGACGATTGTCTGCATATTAATGGCAACTGCGTGAAGGTCCTGCGCAGTGCCACCCCTGAGGGCATCGACTGGGCGGCGCTGGACGTCGACCTGGTGCTGGAATGCTCCGGTGCCTATCACACCCGTGCCGACGGCCAGCGGTTTCTCGACGCCGGCGCACCACGGGTCCTGTTTTCCCAGCCGATGGCCAGCGAGGCGGATGTCGACGCCACCATCGTCTACGGCGTGAACCAGGATTGCCTGACCGGCGCCGAATTGCTGGTGTCCAACGCCTCCTGCACCACCAACTGCGGCGTGCCGCTGTTGCGCCTGCTGGACCAGGCGATTGGCCTGGAATACGTGTCGATCACCACCATTCACTCGGCAATGAACGATCAGCCGGTGATTGACGCTTACCACCATGAAGACCTGCGCCGTACGCGTTCGGCGTTTCAGTCGGTGATTCCGGTGTCCACCGGCCTGGCGCGCGGTATCGAGCGACTGTTGCCGGAACTTGCCGGGCGAATCCAGGCCAAAGCCGTACGGGTACCGACGGTGAATGTGTCTTGCCTGGACATCACCATGCAAACCGTCAGCGACACCGATGCCGGCGAAGTCAACCGGATCCTGCGCGACGCCGCCACCAGCGGCCCGCTCAAAGGCCTGTTGGCCTACACCGAGTTGCCGCACGCCAGCTGTGATTTCAACCACGACCCGCATTCGGCCATCGTCGATGCCAGCCAGACCCGCGTTTCCGGCCCACGGCTGGTGAACATCCTGGCTTGGTTCGACAACGAATGGGGTTTTGCCAACCGAATGCTGGACGTTGCAGAACACTATCTGCAAACAGCCTCTCCACAACTTTAGCTCTCAGGAATTGCCCCCCATGACCGTGTTGAAGATGACCGACCTCGATCTGCAAGGTAAGCGCGTACTGATCCGCGAAGACCTCAACGTCCCAGTCAAGGACGGTGTTGTCACCAGCGATGCGCGAATCCTGGCCTCGCTGCCGACCATCAAGCTGGCCCTGGAAAAAGGTGCGGCCGTGATGGTCTGCTCCCACTTGGGTCGTCCGACCGAAGGTGAATTCTCGGCAGAAAACAGCCTCAAGCCTGTAGCTGAATATTTGAGCAAGGCCCTGGGCCGCGACGTGCCGCTGGTTGCCGACTACCTGAACGGTGTGGACGTGAAGGCTGGCGACATCGTGCTGTTCGAAAACGTGCGCTTCAACAAGGGCGAGAAAAAGAACAGCGACGAACTGGCCCAGCAATACGCTGCCCTGTGCGACGTGTTCGTGATGGACGCCTTCGGCACCGCGCACCGTGCCGAGGGTTCGACCCACGGCGTGGCCAAGTTTGCCAAAGTTGCCGCAGCTGGCCCGTTGCTGGCGGCTGAACTGGACGCACTGGGCAAGGCCCTCGGCGCTCCGGCCCAACCGATGGCCGCCATCGTTGCCGGCTCCAAGGTGTCCACCAAGCTCGACGTGCTGAACAGCCTGAGCCAGATCTGCAACCAGCTGATCGTCGGCGGCGGCATTGCCAACACCTTCCTGGCGGCTGCCGGTCACCCGGTGGGCAAATCGCTGTACGAGCCGGACCTGCTGGACACCGCCCGCGCCATTGCCGCCAAGGTCAGCGTGCCGCTGCCGGTAGACGTGGTGGTGGCCAAGGAATTCGCTGAAAGCGCCGAAGCCACCGTCAAGCTGATCGCTGACGTTGCCGCTGACGACATGATCCTGGACATCGGCCCGCAAACTGCAGCCAACTTCGCTGAACTGCTGAAGTCGTCCAAGACCATCCTGTGGAACGGCCCGGTCGGCGTGTTCGAGTTCGACCAGTTCGGCAACGGCACCAAAGTGCTGGCCCACGCCATCGCTGAAAGCTCGGCATTTTCCATCGCCGGCGGTGGCGACACCCTGGCGGCCATCGATAAATATGGCGTTGCTGACCAGATCTCCTACATTTCTACGGGGGGTGGTGCGTTCCTCGAATTCGTTGAAGGCAAGGTACTGCCGGCTGTCGAAGTGCTGGAAAGCCGGGCCAAGGGATAAGGCACTTGCTGAGGAAAAGGAGCATTCCGATGATCAGGTCGTTGGCACTGGTGATTGCAGCGGGCCTGCTGGCCGGCTGCGGCAGCACGCCGAAAGCGGCGCCCGAGTCTGAAAAGCCCGGGGCTGAGCCGCGCAAGAGTTGCTACCAGGCTGACTGGCAAGCCGAAACCATGCCGGTGATCAGCAAGCGCATCGGGCCGGACGGGTTGGAGAAATACGACTCTGCGCCCAACGGTCAGGAACAGGGTTGCCCTTGACGGGTCTGATTCACTAACCGACAGCAGCGGTGGCCGCAGGTCGCCGCTTGAGGATTGGCAATGAAAGGCGTTTTCGCCCTGGCGGCACTGGCGTTATTGGCCGGATGCACCAACCTGAACATGTTCGACAAGAAGGCAGAGCCGGCAGACAAGTGGACCACCTGGACGTGTGACAGCCAGGCGCAAGTCAACTGGCGGTTTGCCGACCAGGCCCGCACCCAGGTGGATGTGCGCCTCGGCGGCTCGGACCAGGTGTATCGCCTCAAGCAGGATGTGGCGGCCTCGGGCGTGCTGTACAGCGACGGCCAGTTGGCGTTTCACACAAAAGGTGAGGAAGGCCTGGTTTACTGGGTTGCCACCGATGATTTGATCGGGCGTGGCTGTAAAGCACAGTAACCCCGACAGCAATAACGATTCAGCAGGGCAGGCTTTGAAAGCCTGACCTTCAATAACTTGAATAGCAGCCGCCGCTACGGCAGGCTTGCACGATTAACGACCCTCGACCGGGAGAGAGACTCACAATGGCACTTATCAGCATGCGCCAGATGTTGGACCACGCAGCCGAATTCGGCTATGGCGTTCCAGCCTTCAACGTCAACAACCTTGAGCAGATGCGCGCCATCATGGAAGCCGCTGACAAGACTGACTCTCCAGTGATCGTCCAGGCTTCGGCCGGCGCGCGCAAATACGCCGGTGCCCCGTTCCTGCGTCACCTGATCCTCGCCGCGATCGAAGAATTCCCGCACATCCCGGTGTGCATGCACCAGGACCACGGCACCAGCCCTGACGTGTGCCAGCGCTCCATCCAGCTGGGCTTCAGCTCGGTAATGATGGACGGTTCCCTGGGCGAAGACGGCAAGACCCCGACCGACTACGAATACAACGTACGCGTCACCCAACAAACCGTGGCCATGGCTCACGCCTGTGGCGTTTCGGTTGAAGGCGAGCTGGGCTGCCTGGGTTCCCTGGAAACCGGCATGGCCGGTGAAGAAGACGGCATCGGCGCCGAAGGCGTGCTGGATCACAGCCAAATGCTGACCGATCCGGAAGAAGCTGCTGACTTCGTGAAAAAGACCCAAGTTGACGCCCTGGCCATCGCCATCGGCACCAGCCACGGCGCCTACAAATTCACCAAGCCACCTACCGGCGACGTGTTGGCCATCGACCGCATCAAGGAAATCCACAAGCGCATCCCTAACACCCACCTGGTGATGCACGGTTCTTCCTCGGTACCGCAAGAGTGGCTGGCGATCATCAACCAGTACGGCGGCGACATCAAAGAAACCTACGGCGTGCCGGTTGAAGAAATCGTCGAAGGCATCAAGTACGGCGTGCGCAAGGTCAACATCGACACCGACCTGCGCCTGGCCTCCACCGGTGCGATGCGTCGCCTGATGGCCACCAACCCGAGCGAATTTGACCCACGTAAATTCTTCGGCGCTACCGTGACGGCCATGCGTGACGTATGTATCGCACGTTATGAAGCCTTCGGTACTGCGGGCAATGCTTCGAAGATCAAGCCGATCTCGTTGGAAGCGATGTACCAGCGTTACCTGAAAGGTGAGTTGAACGCCAAGGTCAACTAAGCCTTACGCGTTAATGAAAAGCCCGCAGCGATGCGGGCTTTTTTGTGGCTGAAATTTGATCAGGCGGCTGCGGGGGTGTCGAAGCCGCGGTATTCGATGACGCGGAATACGTCGCTTACGTCCTGCACCAGGATGCGGGCGGTGTTGGCTACGTGGTTCAGGTCACGCTCCGCAAAATCGGGCAGGCTGGAGCAGGCCATCAGGTTGAGGTGTTCGAGGGCGGCGTTGAGGCGTTCACGCAGGCAGGCGTGCAGGTCCGTGAGTGGTGCATCGCTGTCGATCAATAGCACGGGGTATTCGGTGGCTGTTTCGGTGCAAGGGGTGAAACGGCGGGGTGGGAGTTGTGGCTTCATGGCAAATCCTTAACTCAAAAGAAAATTGGCCACCGTTTGCTGCGAAACAAATAGGGTGGCAGCTGTACGCGGGTTCGCAGACCGAGGAGTTAAGACCCGGCAGACCCGAAGGTCTCCCACGTACAACCGCCATAAAAAGCCGAGCATTGGCAGGACTGCCTATGTCGTATTTTGACGGGTACGGTATTAACTCTGTAGGGCTGCGAAACCCTATCGCCGTTCAATGCCGGCGACGGGGCGAACTATAAGCGGCGCTCCGATTCACCGCAACGGCCCTGTAGGACACAGGACCCATGTGGGAGCCGGCGGTGCGACGATTCGACTTGCCCGCGATGGCGGTGTGCCAGTCGAAGAATAAGTTGGCTGATACACCGCCATCGCGGGCAAGTCGAATCGTCGCACCGCCAGCTCCCACAGGGATAAGTGTTGTTTAAGTGATTGTGTTAATCACCGAATGATCCTTGGGTCCATAGGACAGTGCCTACGAGATGTGAGGAGACTTAGTTCTCCACCAGCACCTTCGGATTCGAGTTACCCCACACCGTATACAGATCCGCCAGCAACGCACCGTTGATGTCTTCAACCTCCGCCTGGCTGGTCTCCACCGCGCCCTGCTTGCCGAACAACACCACCTCATCGCCGCTCTTCACGGTCGGCACGTCGGTGACATCGACCATCAGGGTGTTCATCGACACCTTGCCCACCACCGGCACCCGGTGCCCGTTGATCAGCACGATGCCTTTGTTGGTAAACGCGCGGCGATAGCCGTCGGAATAACCGACGGTGATGTTCGCCAGTTTCGAATCCCGCGCCAGGGTGTAGGTGCGGTCGTAGCCTACGGTGTTGCCTTTCGGGTAGCTGTTGACCGACGCCACGTGGGATTTGAACTGCATCACCCGCTTGTATTCGGTGAACGACGGTACGGTATCGCCAAACAGCAGGCCGCCCGGACGAACCATGTCCAGCCGCGACTCGGGCACTTCCAGGGTGGCGAAGGAGTTGGCGGCGTGCAGGGTGATTTTGCTGCGGTCGAGCTGGGCGACGTTGATCAGCCAGTTGGCTTGTTCGTTGAACGCCTTGAGGCCGGTGCGCACGTCGGCGGCGTCTTCGACGGCGAAGTGGGTCATGATCGCCGTCACCTGCAGGTTTGGCACCTTGGTAATGGCTACGGCGTCGCGGCGGCCCTGGGCGGTGGTCATTTCCACACCGTTGCGGCTCATGCCGCTGGAGTTCAGGCCCAGGTGCACGACCAGTGGGCGGCCGTGGTTTTCGGCGATCAGGCTGGCGCGCACGGCGAAGTCCAGATTGCCCACCAGCTCTTCGACGTTATACGGCAACGCAGCTTCCAGCTCGCTCAGGGCGGCGGTGCGTACGCGGATCAGTTGGCCCTTGAAGCCGCTTTCACGGACCACGCGGGCTTCTTCGTTGCTGGCGATGCCGACGCAGGGCACGCCCAGTTTGATCACCGAGGGCATCAGTAAACCGATGCCGTGACCGTAGGCGTCCGCCTTGAGCACGGCGCAGATTTTCGACTTGTCAGCGAGGCTGGCTTGCAGGGTGCGGATATTGTTTTCGAAGGCGACCTTGTTGATTTCGACCCAGGCGTTGCTGTCCTGGATATTGACCTGGGCCACCCCGTCGGCCATCGAGAGGGGCGGGGCGGCGAAGGCCGGGTTTTGCAGCAGTGCCATGCCCATAGAGAGGGCGAGCAGGGTGCGGGAAAAGGGCATTGGGCAGTCTCCATGACTTTCTTGTAGGGGGTAGTGCGCGTGCGCGGCGCCATACTCGGATTGTCCTACAAGAAAGTCGAGACCCTGGGTCGCGGTTCTGTCCTAAAGCGTCGTGGGATAGATCGCTGAAGCGAATCAGCTTCAGTCGTGATCAATGTCCAGCTTGGCAAACGTCACGCGGGCGCCTTCCTTGCTGTTGCCGCTGTTGTCCTGCACGTAGGCGCCGGCCTTGAAGTACAGCGGCTGTTTGCCCCACGCAGCACCGATGCGTTCGTTCCACTGCCCGTTGGCGGCGTCGACGCTCAGCAGGCCGGCCTTGTTCAGGTGGATGACGTAGGTGAAGTCGCGGTCCAGCGGTACGTTCTCGGCGACGATGATCACCCGGCCTTCCGACTCGTCAGGGCGCATGCGCACCTTGGCGACGATGTTGCCGGTCTGGGTTTTTTCCTTGTATTGGTACTCGACCTTGATCAGTGGCTTCTGGCTTTCGTAGGCGTGGATTTGACCGATCACCACCTTGCCGGAGGACGGCACCTTGTTGACCGCCAACGTGGCGCGCAGGTAGTTGTCGGCTTCGCTGTACAGCCAGTTGCGCAGGCGGCCGTCGGCGTAGGTTTCCCGCAGTTCGCTGCGAGGGTAAACGGCGTTCTCGGTACGCGTGCCGGTTACCGGGGTCCAGAATTGCACGCTGCTGCCTTCGGCCTGGAAGTATTGGTCCTTGAACCCGCTGAGCAGTTTCGGCGTGTCGATGGTCGAGGGCGGGGAGCCGACGGGGATGCTCAGGTTCCAGGTGGACAGATCAATCATTGAATACGCCTTTAACGGGGAAAGAAGGCCTTGGCTCGGGAGCCGGCACTTTCTTTATAGGTGGCTCGAAATGGATTGTTAATGGCTTTGCGGCGGATTGTTGGCGCCAATGAAATGTCAAAAAGCCATGTTTCCCGTAAACCGCGGGCTGTAGACACTGACCGTTAGTCGGTTGTCTGGGCTTTGGCGCAATGATGGCACCGTCGTGGCTTCTGCTTTATGGGATCCAGGGCTAGAGTGAGCCCTTATTGTTTATCCGGTTTTGTCGCAAAAATGACCGGAATGACTCCGACGAAAGAGAAGCAGCAATGGAATGCGCTCCAATCAAGCCTCGCGATGGTTGTTCAGTGCTTTTGGTGGTCGATGACTATCCCGAAAACCTGATCAGCATGCGTGCGCTATTGCAGCGTGAAGATTGGCATGTGGTGACGGCGGCCTCCGGGGTGGAAGCCCTGGGATTGCTGCTCGAACACGACGTCGACCTGGTGTTGCTGGATGTGATGATGCCTGGCATGGACGGGTTCGAGGTGGCCCGGCTGATGCGCGGCAGCCAACGTACGCAACTGACCCCGATCATCTTTCTCAGCGCTCACGCCCAATCGCCGGCGGCGATGCTGGAAGGCTATGCCAGCGGCGCGATCGACTACCTGCTGAAACCCTTCGACCCGAATATCCTCAAGCCCAAGGTCCAGGCCCTGCTGGAGCACCAGCGCAACCGCCGTGCCTTGCAGCGCCTGAGTCACGATCTGGAGTCGGCCCGGGCCTTCAATGCCTCGGTGCTCGACAATGCCGCCGAAGGCATCCTGGTGGTGGGCGAAGACGGCGTGATCAGCTACGCCAACCCGGCGATTTCGCGGCTGATCAATGCGCCGGTCGCCGAGATCCAGGGTGCCGAGTTCCTGGGCTTCCTACAGAAGCCCCATGTGCCTGGGTGGTCCGATTCTGCCTTGTATGAAGGCTACAAACGTGGCGAAACCTGGCGCCTGCACGACGCCATCTTGCGCACCGCACCCGGCCAGCAGTTGCCCGTGGCGATGTCGTGCGCCCCGCTGCCGGCCGAGCAGAAAGCCATGGTGGTCACGGTGCTGGACATGTCCGAGGTGCGCCATCTGCATCAGCAACTGGAGTTCCAGGCCGTCACCGACCCGCTGACGGGCCTGCTCAATCGGCGCGGGTTTCACCAGTCGGTGGAGAATGTGCTGTTGCGCAGCGAGCGTAACGAGCAGTCGCTGGTGCTGCTGTACCTGGACCTGGACGGGTTCAAGCGGGTCAACGATTCCCTCGGCCACGACGCCGGAGACCGCGTGCTGCGCTGGGTCTCGGAACAGTTGAAGGCGTGCCTGCGCTCCTACGACATTCTCGGGCGCATGGGCGGGGATGAATTCACCGCGCTGCTGGAGCTGGAATTCCCGGAGCAGGCGGCCAAGATTGCGGAAAAACTGATCGAACGGGTGTCGATCTGTCAGCAGGTCGACGGTCTGGATGTGATGCTGGGCGTCAGTATCGGCATCGCCACTTTCCCGGACTGCGGCTCGGACCTCAACGGCCTGCTGCGCGCGGCGGACGTCGCGATGTACGAGGCCAAGCGCGCCGGGCGTCAGCAATATCGCTACTACGACCAGGAAATGAACGGCCGGGCCCGCTCGCGCCTGATGCTCGAAGACAGCGTACGCAGCGCCATCGACAGCAAGGATTTCACCCTGGTGTACCAGCCGCAGGTGTCGTTGCACGACGGCCATCTGCGGGGCGTCGAAGCGCTGCTGCGCTGGCAGCACCCGAGTGTCGGCGATGTGCCGCCGGGGCTGTTTCTGCCGTTGCTCGAAGAGGCGCGGCTGATCAGCCAGTTGAGCACCTGGATCTACCAGCAGGTGGCCGCCCAGCGGCAGGCATGGGCAGGGGTGTTCAACGATGAGTTGGTCCTGAGCGTGAGCTTGAGCAGCAGCCAGTTCAATATGCCGAACCTGGCCAGCCAGCTGCAGCAGGTGCTGGAGCGACATGGGTTGCAAGGCCGGCAGCTTGAGGTGGAGATCAGTGAAGAAAGCCTGATGCACAATCTGGATGAGTCCACCAAGCAGCTCAAGCTGTTGCGCCGGGCCGGCGTGCGGATTGCCCTGGATGACTTCGGCGCGGGCAACTGCTCCCTGGCCCACCTGCGGGACCTGGAATTCGACACCCTCAAGCTCGACCCGAAGCTGATCGCCCGCCTGCCGGGTTCATCCCGGGACGCGGCGATGGCGCGCAGCATTATCGAATTGTGCCGGCATTTTGATCTGCTGGTGATTGCGGAAGGCGTCGAGACCCAGGAGCAAGTTGAGTGGCTCAAGGCCAACGGCTGCCAGTTCATCCAGGGCCCGCAGGTGGCGCCGCCGTTGATCGCGGATGAAATTGCCGACTGGCGCCTGCGCGCAGCCGCCCGCTGAATTCGCTACACTGGCGCCCATTCAAATACCCGTTGTTGACCCCATGACCGCGCTGAAATACCTCCAGGCCTACCCCCCAGCATTGCAGGAGCAAGTGCGCCAGTTGATTGCCAAGGACCAACTCGGCGACTACCTGACCCAGCGCTACCCCGAACGTCATGGCGTGCAGAGCGACAAAGCGCTGTACAGCTACGCCCAGGCCCTGAAGCAGGAACACCTGCGCAACGCCCCGGCCATCGACAAGGTGTTGTTCGATAACCGCCTGGACCTGACCCACCGCGCCCTCGGCCTGCACGCCACCATCTCCCGGGTGCAGGGTGGCAACCTCAAGTCGAAGAAAGAAATCCGTATCGCCTCGCTGTTCAAGGAAGCCGCGCCGGAATTTCTGCGCATGATCGTCGTACACGAACTGGCGCACTTCAAGGAATCGGACCACAACAAGGCGTTCTACAAACTCTGTGAATACATGTTGCCGGGCTACCATCAGGTGGAATTCGACCTGCGGGTGTACCTGACCTGGCGGGACCTGCAGGGCAAGCCCTGACCTTCAAAGGCGATCGAGCATGGATGTGAGCAAGACCAAAAGCAGCTTCTACCGGCGCCTGTATGTGGCGTACCTGATTGATAGCCAGCTGGCCAGCAGCGTGCCGGCACTGACCGAGGTGACGGGCATGCCCCGGCGTACTGCACAGGACACGATTGCGGCGTTGGCGGACCTGGATATTGTGTGTGAGTTTGAACAGGAAGACGGGGCCCGCAATCATGCCGGGCGCTATCGGATTCGTGATTGGGGCGCGATTGATCGGCGCTGGATCGAGGCGAACCTGGCGAGCATTAAACAGGTGTTGGATTACCCCTGAAGGCTTGTAGTGACCGGGCCGACGCCTTCGCGAGCAAGGCCGCTCCCACATTCGACCGCATTCCAAAGGTGGAACTCGGTCAAGTGTGGGAGCGGGCTTGCTCGCGAAGAGGCCCTCATGCCCGGCGCATGCCTATATGTGGAATGTCATCCTCAAGGTATTCCTCACCCGCCGCCACAAACCCGTACCGCCCGTAATACCCCTGCAAATGCGCCTGGGCCGACAGATAGATCGGCACGTCGGGCCACTGTTTCTCTGCCTGCTTGAGGGCTTCGTCCATCATCTGGTGGCCCAGCCCGGTACCCCGCGCGCTCGGCGCAACGATCACCCGGCCGATCACCACATCACCACCCTGTGATTCGGGATCCAGCAGGCGCAGGTAGGCCTGCAGTTGACCATCATCCCAGGCCATCAGGTGATGGGTATCACCATCCAGGTCCTGGCCGTCGATGTCCTGGTACACGCATTTCTGCTCGACCACGAAGACCTCCGAGCGCAGGCGCAAAATGGCGTACAGCTGCTCCTTGCCCAGGTCACTGTGGTGTTTGCAGACCCATTCGACTGTCATGGTGTTCTCTCGGCTGATTGTCTGGTCAGGATAGTAAGCGCGCGGGAGGCGAGTGTCTAAATTGCGGTTTTTTTGTGAGTGAGATCAATTTGCCATCATTCTCTGCGTGCGACGCTGCCGTCTTTGTGTAATCTGCAGTACAGGCTCATTGATGAGCTACTGTTAAATCCTCGGGTTGCCCCAGAGGTCAGGCCATAGAATGCCCGCCAAGGACTTGAGCATGCCGCGATTTTCTCGTGCCGTTGCTTTGATCGGTTTGTTGTTGCTGGCCCAGGCGGTGGCGGCAGAACGCTTGCGACTGGTGGCGGATGCCTGGCCGCCGTTCACTGACGCCACCCTGGTCAATGGTGGTTTGGCCACCGACATCGTGACCACCGCCCTGGCCCGTGCCGGCTACGCCAGTGAGTTTGAACAGGTGCCCTGGGCCCGCGCCCTGATGGGTGTGGGCGATGGGCGTTACGACGTATTGGTGAACGCCTGGTACGACGATGCGCGTACTCAGTTGGGGCAGTTTTCCGGTGAATACCTGCTCAACCGGGTGCTGTTTCTCAAGCGCCGCGACGATCCCATCGACTACCAGAGCCTGGAGCAGTTGCACGACTACCCCGTCGCGGTGGTGCGTGGCTATGCCTATTCAGCGGCGTTCGATGCCGATCCGCAATTGCAGAAAGTCCCGGTGCATAACTTCGCCATGGCCGTGCGCATGCTGGCGGCGCAGCGGGTGCGGCTGACGCTGGAGGACGAATTCGTCGCCCGCTACTATCTGGCTCGGGAGTCCGCCACCGTGCGCAACGCGGTGGAGTTTTTGCCGGTGCCGCTGAGCGAAAACAGCCTGCACATACTGGTCAGCCTGAAAAACCCTCAGCATCAGCAGATTGTTGCCGGGTTTGATCGGGAGATCGCCAGGATGAAGGCAGATGGCAGTTATGCGCGGTTGATGAAGCAGCACGGGATGTAGTGAGGCTAATGGCCCCTTCGCGAGCAAGCCCGCTCCCACATTCGACCGCATTCCAAAGGTGGAACTCGGCCGAATGTGGGAGCGGGCTTGCTCGCGAAGAGGGTTCAGGCTTCGCTGGTATCTTTGATCAGGTGAGCCGCCAACGTGCGCAACGGCCCCAGTTGCCGGCAGATCAGCGCCAATTGCGTCTGCACCAGCCGCTGCCCTTCATCAATCTCATCCGGCATCTGCTCCAGGTCCACTGCCAAGGCTTCCTCGGCATCACTCTGAATCGCGATCGGCTGCTTGTTCGCCAGCCCGGTGGCGATCTCGTCGATGCTCGCCGCCAGCGTCTTCCCGGCGCCTTCGATCAAGTGCTCGCGCACTTCCGCCGGCAGTTGGGTTTCCCGGTGGGCGCCCAGCCCCGACAGGTAGCTGAGCAGCGTGTGGGACAGCACCAGGAACCTGAACCCCACGTCCGCTTCCTTACGGAAATGCCCCGGCTCCATCAGCATGTTCGCCAGGGTGGTGGACAGCGCGGCGTCGGCGTTGTGGGCATTGCGCCGGGCGAGGCGGTAAGCCAGGTCGTCGCTTTTGCCCGCGGCGTACTGCTGCATGATCTGGCGCAGGTAGATGCTGTTGCAGGTCAGGGTATTGGCCAGCACCTTGTTCAGGCGCCGGCCCTGCCAGTCCGGCAGGAACAGGAACACCGCCAGCCCGGCGATCAGGCTGCCGAGCAAGGTATCGAACAGCCGTGGCAGGAACAGCCCGTAGCCGTCGCCCACCTGGTTGAAGCAGAACAGCACCATCAGCGTGATCGCAGCGGTCGCCAGGGTGTAGCGCGTGGTGCGGTTGATAAAGAACACCAGGCCGGCGGCAATGGCGAACATCGACTGGATCAGCGGGTTGGGGAACAGGTCGAACAGCGCCCAGGCGATGGTCAGGCCGATGGCCGTGCCGATGATCCGCTGACCCAGCTTGCGTCGGGTGGCGCCGTAGTTTGGCTGGCACACGAACAGCGTGGTGAGGATGATCCAATAGCCTTGGGACGGGTGAATCAAGTGCACCATCCAGTAGCCGATACTCAGCGCCAGGGGCAGGCGCAGGGCATGGCGGAACAGCAACGAAGTCGGCGTCAACTGCGTGCGCAGGCGTGTCCACATTTCCTTGAGGTTGCGCGGTGCACGGTCCAGCAGGCTGCTGTCGGTGGCATCGGCCAGGCTGTCGGGGTTGGCGGCGTCGCCCAGCAGGCGGTCCAGGGTCGACAGGTTGGCGGCCAGGGCGCGCAGGGAGCGCAGCAGGCCGCGCCAGGCCGGGTTGCTCTGGATGCGCAGGTGTTCCAGGGAGGCATTCAGGTCGCCCAGGGCTTCGGCAAAGCTGTCGTCATAGACGAAAGGCTGGCGCATCTGGATCGATTCGGCGAGGGTCTGGCAGGCTTTGCCTTGCTGGCGCAGCAGGCGCTGGCAGCGGAACAGCACGTCGCTGTGGAAGAAGGCTTCGGCGAGGGCGTTGTAAGGGTAGTGCGAGGAGCTGGCGCGCTCGTGGATGTCCTGGGCCAGGAAGTACAGCTTGAGGTAGCGGCTGACCTTGGAGCCCGGGCGACCATTGCCGACCCGGTGCAGGATGATCTCTTTGGCGGCGTTCAGTGCTGCCACCACCCGGCCGTTCTGCTGCGCCAGTTCCAGGCGCCGCGCTTCCACATCCAGTTGGCGGATCGGTTCGAACAGCGACGACTTGAGCTTGAGGTAACGCCCCAGCTCCCGAAACAGTCGCGCCAGGCTCTGCTGCACCGGCTGGTTGGAAAACAGCACCTGCCACAACACCGACAGCGCGCCATACCACGCGGCGCCGGCCACCAGCAGCAAGGGTTCATGCCAGAAGTCGGTGACGGCGCCACCGCGCTGGTCCACGCCGATCATGGTGTAGACCGAGAGAATCAGGGTGGCCGAAGCGATCGCCCCATAACGCTCGCCGAGGGCACCGAGCATGGTCAGGCCGAAGCTGGACAGAGCCAGGAAGATCGCGAAGATCCAGGGATAAGGGAAAAGCAGTTCGACGGACAGTGCCGCAGTGCTGAAGCACACCAGTGTCACGGCCAGGGCGTTGAGCCGGCCCTGCCAGTTGTCATCGGTCTCGGCCAGGGCGCTGGCGATAATGCCCAGGAACAGCGGGATCAGCAGCGCCATTTCATTCTGGTACCAGCACAGCGCCATGCTGCCGGTCAGGGCGATGAATACCCGTACGCTGTAACTGAACTTATCCAGTGCCCAAAGGCGCCGCATGGACTGCTTGAAGGAGGTCGATGACATGAAGTCTGGGGTCTTCCGGGACGATGCCGCTAAATTGAGCCAGTAATGACGCCACGGCAAGCGTGGCGATCACATCTGAGAGCAAAATTTATTCCAGTCATTACTTCCAAGCACACCACGAACCAAATGTGGGAGCGGGCTTGCTCGCGAAGGCGGTGTATCAGTCACTGATGTATTAGCTGACACTCCGCCTTCGCGAGCAAGCCCGCTCCCACATTTTTTTACCGCGTTCCGTCAGGCAAATTGGGCAGCGGCATAACCGGAGGCCCACGCCCACTGGAAATTGAACCCGCCCAGGTGACCGGTCACATCCAACACTTCGCCGATGAAGTACAGGCCGGGGCTTTTCAGGGATTCCATGGTCTTGGACGAAACCTCCCGGGTGTCCACGCCACCCAGGGTGACCTCGGCGGTGCGATAGCCTTCAGTACCCGCCGGCACCAGTTGCCAGCTCCCCAGTTTGCCGGCGATGTCGGCAATCTCGGCGTGGGTGTACTGCTTCATCGGCTTGGAAACGAACCAGGTTTCGGCCAGCAGGTTGGCCATCTTCTTGGTGAAGATCTCACCCAGCAGGGTTTTCAGCTCGCTGTTCGGGCGCTCCACCTGTTGCGCTTGCAGCCAGGTGTGGGGATCGTGATCGGGCAGCAGGTTGATTTCCAGGGTGTCGCCGGGTTCCCAGTAGGAGGAAATCTGCAGGATCGCCGGCCCGCTCAGGCCGCGGTGGGTAAACAGGATGTTCTCGCGAAAGCTTTGGTCGTTGCAGCTCACCAGGCAATCCACGGACGTACCGGACAGCTCGCCGCACAATTCCTTGAGCTGGTCGGTGATGGTGAACGGCACCAGCCCGGCGCGGGTTGGCAGCAGTTCATGGCCGAACTGCTTGGCCACTTGATAACCAAAGCCGGTGGCCCCCAGGGTCGGGATCGACAGCCCGCCGGTGGCGATCACCAGTGATTCGCAGCGCAACTCACCCAGGGTGGTTTGCAACTGATAGCCGCCATCGACCTTGGCAATCTCCTGCACCGAGGTGTCCAGGTGCATGCTCACGCCGACCTGGATGCACTCATCGAGCAGCATCCCGAGGATGTCGCTGGACTTGTTGTCGCAGAACAGCTGGCCGAGTTTTTTCTCGTGGTACGGCACGCCGTGCTTGGCCACCAGCGCGATGAAATCCCACTGGGTGTAGCGGGCCAGGGCGGACTTGCAGAAGTGCGCGTTGTGGGAGAGGAAGTTGGCAGGCTCCGTGTACATATTGGTGAAGTTGCAGCGGCCACCGCCGGACATCAGGATCTTTTTGCCGGCCTTGTTCGCGTGGTCGATCAACATCACCTTGCGCCCACGCCCGGCGGCGGTCAGCGCACACATCAAGCCTGCGGCGCCGGCGCCAATGATCACAACTTCGGTCGAGCGCACAGCCATGTCCTCATACAAATTCTGAATTGGAATACAGTCAAATGTGGGAGCGGGCTTGCTCGCGAATGCGGTGTATCAGTCGACAGATTCGGTGACTGACACTCCGCATTCGCGAGCAAGCCCGCTCCCACATTTTTGATCTCGGTATAGCTTGAGATCTTTACAGGATACGCACGCGCAACGAACGGCCTTTGATCTTGCCGTCATTCAAGCGCTGCAATGCCTGCTTGGCGATCCCGCGTTCCACGGCCACGAACGCCTGGAAATCAAAGATCGCGATCTTGCCGACCTGGGCCCCCGGAATCCCGGCTTCACCGGTCAGTGCGCCGAGGATGTCGCCCGGGCGAACCTTGTCTTTACGGCCGGCGGCAATGCACAGGGTGCTCATCACCGGCAGCAACGGGCCGCCGCTTTGCGGCTTGAGGTTGTCCAACTGGTCCCAGTTCAGCGGCGACTTCTGCAACTGCTCGATGGCCTGGGCGCGGTGGGCTTCAGACGGGGCAACCAGGCTGATAGCGATGCCAGTCTCACCCGCGCGACCGGTACGGCCCACGCGGTGAATGTGGATTTCCGAGTCGCGGGCCAGTTCGACGTTGATCACCATGTCCAGTGCATCAATGTCCAGGCCACGGGCGGCAACGTCAGTGGCGACCAGTACCGACGTACTGCGGTTGGCGAACATCGCCAGTACCTGGTCACGGTCGCGCTGTTCCAGGTCGCCATGCAGGCCAACGGCGGAGATGCCCTTGGCGGTCAGGTGATCCACGGTTTCCTGCACTTGCTGCTTGGTAAAGCAGAAGGCTACGCAAGACGCCGGGCGGAAATGCGCCAGGACCTTGGTCACCGCGTCCATGCGCTCTTCCGGGGAGATCTCGTAGAAGCGTTGCTCGATCTGGTCGTCCGAGTGGAACGCTTCGGCCTTGACCTGTTGCGGCGCGCGCATGAATTTCGAGGCCAGCTGCTTGATGCTCACCGGGTAGGTGGCCGAGAACAGCAGGGTCTGGCGGCGGGCCGGGGTCTTGCTGATGATGTCTTCGATGGCGTCGTAGAAGCCCATGTCGAGCATGCGGTCGGCTTCATCGAGGATCAGCGTGTTCAAGCCGTCCAAAACCAGCGAACCCTTGCGCAGGTGCTGCTGGATGCGGCCCGGGGTGCCGACGATGACGTGGGCGCCGTGCTCCAGGGAGGCGATCTGCGGGCCGAGGGACACGCCGCCGCACAGGGTCAGCACCTTGATGTTGTCTTCGGCGCGGGCCAGGCGACGGATTTCCTTGGCCACCTGGTCAGCCAGCTCGCGGGTCGGGCACATGACCAGTGCCTGGCAGCCGAAGTAGCGCGGGTTGATCGGGTTCAACAGGCCGATGCCAAAGGCTGCGGTCTTGCCGCTGCCGGTCTTGGCCTGGGCAATCAGGTCCAGCCCTTTGAGGATCACCGGCAAGCTTTGCGCCTGGATCTGCGTCATCTCGACATAACCCAGCGAGTCGAGGTTAGCCAGCATGGCGGCGGACAGGGGCAAAGTATTAAAAGCGGTGGCGATGGTAGTCACGGGACTGGCTCTGCAAAACAAAATGTCGCGCAGTGTACCAGCCTCGTGGGATTTTCCCTGCAAGTTCTAGACGAGAAGCCTGTTAATGCTCAATGTCGTGCTCACGGCTGACCACGCGTTTGCCGTCTTTTGGCGACAATTGCAGGAAGATCGCCGCCGCCAGCATCGCCATGATGCCCACGGTGACGAAGGTCAACTGGAACGCCCCAAGCACCGTGTCGACCCCGTCGTTGCCCACTTCGGCGGTAAAACCACCCAGCAGCGCACCGGCGCAGGCCACCCCAAGGCTCAGGGACAACTGCGCCACCACCGACAGCAAACTGTTGCCGCTGCTGGCCTGGGCGTCGTCGAGGTCGATCAGGGTCACGGTGTTCATCGCGGTGAATTGCAGCGAGTTGATGGCCCCGAGGATCGCCAGCATGCTCAGCAGCAGCGGGTAGGGCGTGTGTTCGCTGACCAGGCCCATGCTCGCCAGCATGATGCCCAGCGCCAGGGTGTTGCCGGTCAGCACCACGCGGTAGCCCAGGCGCTCGATCAGCGGCCGGGCGATGGACTTGGCAAACATCGCCGCCGCCGCCAGGGGCAGCATGCTCATCCCGGCTTCGGACGGTGAGTAACCGAGCGCCACCTGCAGCAACAGCGGCACCAGGAACGGCAACGCGCCGCTGCCCAGGCGAGCGAACAGGTTGCCGAGGATGCCCACCGCAAAGGTCCGGGTCTTGAACAGCACCGGCGAGAACAGCGGGTTGTCGATATGCCCGGCGCGCAGCCAGTAAGCCGCCAGGCACGCGAGGCCGCCGAACAGCAGCAACATCACCCGCAGGTGCGGCAGGTGCAATTCGCCGAGGCCTTCCATGGCGATAGTGATCAGCACCATCGCCGCGCCGAACAGCAGGAAACCCACGCCGTCGAACCGCGTACGTTCGCTGCCGCGCAGGTCGGGGATGAATTTCCAGACGGCGTAGCAGCCGATGATGCCCACCGGCAGGTTGATCAGGAAGATCCAGTGCCAGGTCAGGTATTGCACCATCCAGCCGCCCATGGTCGGGCCGAGCAGTGGGCCGAGCAGCCCGGGAATGGTGATGAAACCCATGATGCGCACCAGCTCCGAGCGCGGGTAGGCGCGCAGCACCACCAGCCTGCCCACCGGCAACATCAACGCACCGCCCAGGCCCTGGATCACCCGGGCGCCCACCAGCATGGTCAGCGTGCTGGAGAGTGCGCAGAGCAATGAGCCAATGCTGAACAGCATGATCGCGCCGAAGAAGATCTTCTTGGTGCCGAAGCGGTCGGCCACCCAGCCCGAGGCGGGAATCAGCAAGGCCACGGTGAGCATGTAGGCAATCACTACGCCTTGCATGCGCAAGGGGTTCTCCGCCAGGTCTCGAGCCATGGCCGGCAAGGCGGTGTTGAGAATCGTCCCATCCAGCGACTGCATGAAGAAGGCAATCGCTACCACCCAGGGTAGCCAGCGGGCGGTCTTGGCATCGAGAGGGGCGCGATTCGGCATGAGTTACCTTTTTGTTAGCAGCCTATGTGTCGGCGATTATGCGCCATCGGCAGCTCCTTTTCCCACTGGCGCTTCGTCTATATCTGACAACGCCACGTGTTTGCCCACCAGGAAATCAATCAGCGCGCGGTGCACGGCCAGGGCCGCTTCGCGGGATTCCAGGTCAAGCAAATGGCCAGTGTGCTCGGCGGTGGCGAAGCTGCTGCGGCCTACGTATTTCTTGAATAGTTGGGCTTCGTCTGCCGGGGTGTACTCGTCCAGCACGCCGTTGAGGAAGTGCACCGGGGTTTCGATCCGGGTCAGTTGCGGCAGGTAGTTGCCGTCACCCAGCGCCAGCACCTGATGGATATGGAAGCGTGCCTGGCGATACTCGGTGGTGGCCATGGTCGACAGGTGCCGGTGATTGTTGCGCTTGAGCCGGGGCGACAGGTATTTGCCCACGGTTTCATTCAGTAGATGGCCGACGGCGGATTTGTCATCGGCCTCGATCAGCACGCGCACCCGCTCTACGTATTCGAGCATGGCCTGGTTGAGGTTGGGCGCCAGTGCCATCACCACCGAGCTTTCAATCGACGGCGGGTTGTGGGCGAGGGTCAGCAGCGTGGAAATCCCCCCCCATGAGGCAGACACCAGGTGGTTGACCTCAAAGCGTTCCACCAGGGCGCGCAGGATCTGCACTTCATCGTCCTTGGTCACAAGGTCAAGGTCGGTGTTGTGCGGGCGTGAATAGCCGGAGAACGGCAGGTCGAACATCAGCACATTGAAGTGCTCGGACAGGCACTTGCTGGTGCGTGCAAACGAGCGGGTGGTGGACAGCGCGCCGTTGACCAACAGCACGGTTTTCTTCTCTGGGTTGTTACCAAGTTGCTCTACGTGAACGTTGTAGTGCTTGAACAGCTTTTCAATGACAAAACTTCCATGGTTCATGTCAACGCTCCAGCTTGCCCTATCCCGGGCAAGGTCGTGCATCACTTGCGTGCAAGTGGGTTGAGGACGGCGGGGTGTTGTTTGAGTTTTTTTACCGCGCGGACGTGGCTAGGTGCCACCAACCTTTATAACGAGGTTTTTCGCGAGCGACAACTGGCCGGACGGCCAGGTGTCTGGAGTGGGGTTTTGAGGATGAACCGAATCAAAATGTGGAATGCGATCAACTGTGGGAGCGGGCTTGCTCGCGAATGCGGTGCCTCAGTCACAGATGTAGTGGCTGACACGCCGCATTCGCGAGCAAGCCCGCTCCCACATGGGTTTTGCGTTGCTTATAAGGTCAGGGTCAGGCGTTTTACCAGCGCCCCCGGCAGCAGATTGGATGACGTATTGCGCTGGCTATACGTACTCGCCGACAGCAGCAATTCCCGATCAGCGGTCAGCGCTTCCAGTTGCGAGCCCAGCAGGCTGTAAACGCTGTCATCAAAACGCATGGTGCTGACCGGCGCCTTGATCTCGCCGTCTTCGACCCAGAACGTGGCGAAGCGGGTCATGCCGGTCAGGCGTGCGGCGGGCTGGTCGGAGTAGTTCAGGTACCACAGGTTGCTGATGTACAAACCGGTGCCCAGTTGCTTGAGGATATCGGCCTGGGCCAGGTCGCCGGCCGCCATCTGCAGGGCGCTGGGAGATTCATCGCCGCTGGCGCCATTGGTGCTCAACCCGTATTCGGCAGCACTGCGAGAGTTCACCAATTGGCCTTCAGCCTTGCCGGCATTGATCAGCTTCACATCACTGCGCGGATAGCCGTCACGGGAAAACGCCGAACTTAGGGAGCCGCTGACCTGTTCGTCCAGGGTCACCAGCGGGCTCAAGGACTGATCACCGCCATACAACCGTTGCAACGGGCTGCCTTTGCTGGCGATGGCCTGGGCGGAAAACCCGCCCCAGGTGAGCATGCTGATGATTTCTTCCATGGCCGCCGGGGCAAGGTAGGCGCGATATTGCCCCGGTGCCAGCGGGTGCAGCGGGCGACCAAGGTATTCCAGTTGCTCACGGGCCTGCTTGAAACGCTGCGCGAAGGCCACGCTGTCCCAATCGTTGCCGGCGTAGCTGGCTTTCACCGCTTCACCGTTGGCGTGGAACAGGCTGAAGTCGAAGTTGAAACTGTTGGCCTGGTGCCAGCCGAAGGCGCCTGATGAGCTGGCGAAACCACGGCTGATAGGGCCGGCGGCGTAAAAGCCGACCATGTCCACACCTTCAGCGGCAAGGCTGACTGCTTCCAGCACCTGGGCCAGGTCCGGCAGCGGTCGGTCCTGCTGGTCCTTGTTTTGCCAGGCGTTGTGGTTGAGCAGCAGGTACGGATCCTGCGGCAACAACGGCAAGGTCTCGCGCAGTTGTTGCAGGCCGTCGGCCAGGCGCTGGCGATCCAGTTCAGGCTCGCCCGCCAGGGTGATACCGAGGTCGGCGTGGCGCCCGTCGTTGATCAGCTTCAGGTTCAGGCTGGCCTGTTGCACCTGGCCGGCCTGGCGCACTTTGCCGTGGTTGAAACGCACAAACTCGGAGGACTCGTCGGCGTAGCCGAGGTGGAATTGTTCGTTGTCGGTGATGGCCTGCTTGAGCCAATCCACCAGGGCTTTGAAATTATTCATCAGGCGTCTCCCCCGAACACGTCCACGTTGCTGAACACACAGGCCGGCGACGCATGGCCGACGCGGATCACCTGGTTGGGTTCGCCCTTGCCGCAGTTCGGCGTGCCCAGCACCTTGAAGGTGCTGGCGTCGCCGACGGCGCTGAGGTTGCGCCAGAACTGCGCGGAAATCGCCCGGTAGTTGGGGTTCTTCACCACGCCTTTGAGTTCGCCGTTTTCAATCAACTGGCCCCACTCGCAGCCAAACTGGAATTTGTTGCGTGCATCGTCAATCGACCACGAACGGTTGGTGGACATCAGGATGCCGTTCTCGATGCCGCCAATCAGCTGCGCCATGTTCTGGTCGCCGGCCTCGATATTCAGGTTGGCCATGCGGTCGATCGGCGCGCGGTTCCAGCTGCAGGCGCGGCTGTTGGCCACGCCTTGCATGCCGGCGCGGTATTGCGACAACGCACCGCCCAACGGCTTGAGCAGCAAGCCTTCGCGGATCAGGAATTGTTTGCTGGCCTTCGTGCCGTCGTCGTCATGCCCATAGCTGGCGAGCTGCTCGGGAATGTCCGGATCGAAGGTCACGTTCAGCAGGTTGGAGCCGTATTGCAGGTGACCGAAATCGCTGGCCTTGACGAAGCTGGTGCCGGCGTAATTGCGCTCGTCGCCCAGGATGCGGTCGAGTTCCAGCGGGTGGCCGATGGATTCGTGGATCTGCAGGATCATCTGGTCGGGCATCAGCAGCAGGTCGCGCGGGCCCTGGGGCGTGTTCGGGGCCAGCAGCAGTTGCAGCGCCTGGTCGGCAATCTGCGGCGCGGCGCCCACCAGGCCGAAGCGGCTGATCACGTCAAAGCCGCCTTGCTGGCCGAAGTTGGTGCCGCCCAGGGTGCGGGTCTGGCTGTCGTTGCCGTCGTAGGCCGTGACGTTGACACCCGGGAACACAAACCGCTGGGCCTGGCGCAGTTCGGCGCCGGCGCTGTTGAGGTAGATCTGTTCGACGTGGGTGGTGCCCAGGCTGACTTCCCAGTTCACCAGGCGCTCGTCCTTGGGCACGGCGGCCGATTCGGCGCCGAGCAGTTGGTAGCAGTCGCTCAGGGACGGGAAGGGCTGGTCGAGGCTCGGCGACAGGTAGTCGGCAGTGTCGCTGGACACTGGCTGGTCGCGCAGGTCGAGCAGGGCGTGGGGCTTGATGAGCCGGGCTTGCTGTTCGGCGCGCTCAAGGGCGGCTTGCAGGCCGGGCAGGGAAATGTCGTGAGTGGCGGCGTAGGCTTCGACGCCATTGAGGCGCACGGTGAGCATCGCGCCTTCGTCCTGGCTGAGGTGTGGCGGCTCGGCGACGTTCTTGCGTACCGACAGGTACTGGCCGGACTCGCGGACGTAGCGCAGGGAAAAGAATTCGGCGGTAGTGCGCAGGGCACTGAACTGCTTTTTGAGTGTGGCGTGGTGTTCGAACATGGGGCCTTCCTTGTGGGCGGCTCGGCGCGGGCAGGCAAACAGAGTAGGCCTGGGCTGGGAGCTGATCAAGGAAAGTGTAGGCGGGCGGGAGGTCTTGCGGTGTCAGATCGGGCATCTTCGGGAGCAAGCCCCCTCCCACATTTGATCGGGTTCACACGGTCAAAAATGTGGGAGCGGGCTTGCTCGCGAAGGGAGCACCTCGGTCCATCAGTTACTGCGCAGTAGGACCCACTTCACGCATCGGCTTGCCACGCACCGGCGCATCGCCTGCCACGTAGTAATCCGCAGTGCTGCGCGGCAGTGGCTTGCGGCCACGGATCTTGTCGGCGATTTTCTCGGCGATCATGATCGTCGGCGCGTTCAGGTTGCCGGTGGTGATGATCGGCATGATCGACGCGTCA
Source organism: Pseudomonas sp. F9001 (assembly GCF_013385435.1). Taxonomy (NCBI): domain Bacteria; kingdom Pseudomonadati; phylum Pseudomonadota; class Gammaproteobacteria; order Pseudomonadales; family Pseudomonadaceae; genus Pseudomonas; species Pseudomonas sp. F9001. Next base: position 32,067 of record NZ_JACAPX010000013.1, on the reverse strand, counting down.
ACCACGCGCAGACCCTGCATGCCATGCACACGGCCTTCGGCGTCAACCACGGCCATCTCGTCGGTGCCCATCTTGCACGAGCAGGACGGGTGGAACGCAGTCTCGGCGTGCTCGCGGATAAATTTATCCAGTTGCTCGTCGGTCTGTACGTCGATGCCCGGGCTGATTTCGCGGCCACGGTATTGGTCGAGTGCCGGCTGTTGCATGATTTCACGGGTCAGGCGGATGCCGTCGCGGAATTCCTGCCAGTCCTGTTCGGTAGACATGTAGTTGAAGAGGATGCTCGGGTATTCCCGTGGGTTCTTCGACTTCAGCTGCACGCGGCCACGGCTCGGCGAACGCATGGAACCCATGTGCGCCTGGAAACCGTGCTCTTTCACACCGTTGCTGCCGTTGTAGTTAATCGCTACCGGCAGGAAGTGATACTGGATGTTCGGCCAATCGAATTCTTCACGGGTACGGATGAAACCGCCCGCTTCGAACTGGTTGCTGGCGCCGATGCCGGTGCCGTTGAACAGCCACTCGGCACCAATGGCCGGCTGGTTGTACCAGAGCAGCGACGGGTACAGCGAGACCGGTTGGGTGCACGCGTATTGCAGGTACAGCTCAAGGTGATCCTGCAGGTTTTCGCCGACGCCAGGCAGGTCGTGGACCACCGGAATGTCGAGGCTTTCCAGCAGTTTCGCCGGGCCGACGCCGGAACGTTGCAGCAGTTGCGGCGAAGCGATTGCGCCGCTGCACACCAGGACTTCCTTGCGGGCACGGGCTTCAACGCGCTCTTCGGCAGCACCGATCAGGTAACGCACGCCGACGGCGCGCTTGCCTTCGAACAGGACTTTGTCGGTCAGGGCGTGGGTGACGATGGTCAGCGTCGAGCGCTTCTTGGCCGTGTCCAGGTAACCGCGAGCGGTGCTGGCGCGACGACCGTTTGGCGTCACGGTACGGTCCATCGGGCCGAAGCCTTCCTGCTGGTAGCCGTTCAAGTCTTCGGTACGTGGGTAACCGGCCTGTACGCCGGCTTCAACCATCGCGTGGAACAGCGGGTTGTTGCCGGCCTTTGGCGTGGTCACGCTGACCGGGCCGTCGCCACCGTGGTAGTCGTTCGGGCCGATGTCGCGGGTTTCGGCTTTACGGAAATACGGCAGGCAGTCCAGGTAGGTCCAGTCTTCCAGGCCCGGCAGTTTCGACCAGTTGTCGTAGTCCATCGCGTTGCCGCGGATGTAGCACATGCCGTTGATCAGCGAGGAGCCGCCGAGGCCTTTGCCGCGACCGCATTCCATCCGGCGACCGTCCATGTGTGGCTCTGGATCGGTTTCGTAGGCCCAGTTATAGCGGCGGCCTTGCAGCGGGAACGCCAGGGCGGCTGGCATCTGGGTACGGAAATCGAAACGATAGTCCGGGCCGCCGGCTTCCAGCAGCAGGACGGTGACGCCTTCGTCTTCGGTCAGACGGGTCGCCAGGGTGTTACCGGCGGAGCCGGCACCCACAATGATGTAGTCGTATTCTTGGGACATTAAATGCACCCTCGTGAAAGTTGGTTCAGGCTGCTTTTGTGGCGAGGGAGCTTGCTCCCGTTCGACTGCGCAGCAGTCGCAAAGTCAGCGCTCGAGTTCTGTCTGAAAGAACTGCGGTACCTGGCATGGGGCTGCTTCGCAGCCCGACGGGAGCAAGCCCCCTCGCCACATGGGCCATGCCAGGCTCAATCAGGTTTTAGAACACCGAGGCGTAGTCGCCCAGCTCAACCTGTACCGATTTGATGCGAGTGAAGTTGTTCAGCGAGCTGATCCCGTTTTCACGGCCCACGCCCGACTGCTTGTAGCCGCCCACCGGCATCTTCGCGTCGGACTCGCCCCAGGCGTTGATCCAGCAGATACCGGCTTCCAGCTGATGAATCACGCGGTGGGCGCGGTTCAGGTCCTTGGTCACCAGGCCAGCGGCCAGGCCGAAGTCGGTGTCGTTGGCGCGGCGGATCACTTCTTCTTCGGTGTCGTAGGTGAGGATGCTCATCACCGGGCCGAAGATTTCTTCACGGACGATGGTCATTTCGTCGGTGCAGTCAGTGAACACGGTCGGGGCCACGTAGGCACCCTTGGCGAATTCACCGTCGGTCAGACGGTCGCCGCCGCACAGCACGCGGGCGCCTTCTTCTTTACCTTTGGCGATGTAGCCGAGCACGCTTTCCATGTGGGCGAAGCTGACCAGCGGGCCGAAGTTGGTGTTTTCATCTTCCGGGTTGCCGATGCGGATGCGGGCAACGCGCTCGGCGATCTTGGCTTCGAACGCGCCTTTGAGGGCGGTCGGAACGAACACGCGGGTGCCGTTGGTGCAGACCTGGCCCGAGCTGTAGAAGTTGGCCATCATCGCGATGTCGGCGGCGCGGTCGAGGTCGGCGTCGTCGAAAATGATCAGCGGGGATTTGCCGCCCAGTTCCATGGTGACTTCCTTGAGCGAAGAGCTCGAAGCGCTGGCCATGACTTTCTTGCCGGTGTCGGTGCCGCCGGTGAAGGAGACTTTCTCGATGCGCGGGTGTTCGGTCAGCCAGGTGCCGACTTCACGGCCGCTGCCGGTCAGGACGTTGAACACGCCATCCGGAACGCCGGCGGCGGTGTAGATTTCAGCCAGTTTCAGGGTGGTCAGCGAGGTGACTTCGCTTGGCTTGAAGATCATCGCGTTACCGGCCGCCAGGGCAGGTGCGGATTTCCACAGGGCGATCTGGATCGGGTAGTTCCATGCGCCGATACCGGCCACGACGCCCAGCGGCTCGCGACGGGTGTAGACGAACGAGGTGTCACGCAGCGGGATCTGCTCGCCTTCGATGGCGGGCACCAGGCCTGCGTAGTATTCCAGCACGTCAGCGCCGGTGACGATGTCGACGTATTGGGTTTCGGAATACGGCTTGCCGGTGTCCAGGGTTTCCAGGGCGGCCAGTTCGTCGTTGCGCTCACGCAGGATGTCGACGGCACGACGCAGGATGCGCGAACGCTCCATGGCAGTCATGGCGGCCCAGATTTTCTGGCCCTTTTCGGCGCTGACCACAGCGCGCTCGACGTCTTCTTTGGTGGCGCGTTGCACGTTGGCGAGAACTTCACCGTTAGCCGGGTTGATGGCTTCGAAAGTGGCATCGCTGCCAGCGTCGGAGTAGCCGCCGTCAATGTAGAGTTTTTGCAGTTCGAAACGGGCCATAAAGTCCTCGCAAGTGCATTAGTGGTTGGCGCGGTTCGGGAGTTGAGCGTTTATGTGTGCTCTAACTCACCTGCTTGGCCAATTGGAAATCCATGTATTCGTAAGCGATCCGTTGCGCCTGCTCCGTGTCGAAAGCGTCTCCCGACAGGGCGCCGCGCAACCACAAACCGTCGATCAGGGCCGCCAGGCCTCGGGCTGCGCTGCGTGCCTCGGGCAACGGCAACGCTCGGCGGAACTGGCAACACAGGTTGGAATACAGACGGTGATCGTTGATCCGCTGCAGCCTGTGCAATGACGGGTGGTGCATGCTGGTGGCCCAGAAGGCCAGCCAGGTTTTCATAGCCGGGCCGTTGACTTGGCTGGCGTCGAAGTTGCCTTCGATGATCACCTGAAGATGGGCCCGCGGGCTGTCATCTTTCAGCGCCAACCGGCGCTCGGTGACGTTCTCGATCAGCACGTTCATCAGGTACCGCATCGTGGCGGCGATCAGGCCATTCTTGTCCTGAAAATAGTGACTGATGATGCCATTCGAGACACCGGCCAGACGGGCGATCAGCGCAATGCTGGCATCCCCCATTCCGACCTGATCGACCGCCGTCAATGTGGCTTCGATCAACTGCTGGCGGCGTATGGGTTGCATACCGACCTTGGGCATCGTGCACCTCTCCTTAGGCCTGCCAACGGGCGATAAACGTCCGTCGGCTTGAGGGCCAGTCTATTTTGTTTTGATTGAACGTTCAATCAACAAAGAATAAGATCTGCGACAAATGGTCGCTGCCTACAGGTATTTCCTACGTGCATGTGGCGCCACCTGACATCGGGAAAACCCATGAAACAGCCCGGCACAGCGGTTCGCCGGGGGTTTATGGTTTTTCGGGGTGTCTTTATACACCCGTCCGTCGACTGCCGAAAAATCGATGGCTCGGGTCAAGCGTTGCCTTGTGTTTCTCTGCACTGCCCGGAGCATCTGTGCCATGAGTTCTGCCTCTCTTATAAAGACCCCGCCAGAAAAGGTGCGGGTCAACGGTTGGGTGTTCTACACCTCCACCGCGCTGATTCTGTTGTTGACCGCGATTCTGATCATCGCCCCGCAGGAAGCCGGCAGGATGCTCGGTGTGGCCCAAGCCTGGTTGTCGAAAAGCTTTGGCTGGTACTACATGGTCGTGATCGCCGCCTACCTGGTGTTTGTGGTGGGCCTGGCGTTTTCGTCCTATGGCAAATTGAAACTGGGCAGCAAGGACGACACCCCGGACTTCAGCTACGGCGCCTGGGCCGGCATGCTCTTCTCGTCGGGCATCGGCATCTCGCTGCTGTACTTCGGCGCCTCCGAGCCGCTGGACCACTACTTCAACCCGCCTGAAGGCGCGTCGGCCACCGGCGAAGCTGCACGCCAGGCGTTGCAGTTGACGTTCCTGCACTGGGGCCTGCACGGCTGGGCGATCTACGCACTGGTCGGCCTGGCCGTGGCGTACTTTGCCTACCGTCATAACCAGCCGCTGGCCCTGCGCTCGGCGCTGTACCCGCTGGTGGGCGAGCGTTGGGTCAAAGGCGCGGCCGGTCACGCGGTGGACGGTTTCGGCATGTTCGTGACCCTGCTGGGCCTGGTGACGAACCTGGGGATTGGCTCGATGCAAGTGTCGTCCGGGCTGGAAAACCTGTTCGGCATGCAGCACAGCAACACCAACCTGCTGATCGTGATCATCGTGATGAGCACCGTGGCGACCATTGCCGCCGTGTCGGGTGTGGAGAACGGCATTCGCCGCCTGTCCAACCTGAACATCGTGCTGTTCAGCGGCCTGCTGATTTTCGTATTGCTGTTTGGCCCGACTTTGCACTTGCTCAACGGCTTCGTGCAGAACATCGGTGACTACATGAACGGCATCGTGCTGAAGACCTTCGACCTGTACGTGTACGAAGGCGACGCCGACAAGACCGAACGCTGGATGGGCCTGTGGACCCTGTTCTACTGGGCCTGGTGGATTTCCTGGGCGCCATTCGTGGGCATGTTCATCGCGCGTATTTCCCGTGGTCGCACGGTGCGTGAACTGGTGGCCGGCGTGCTGCTGATCCCGCTGGGCTTCACCCTGGCGTGGCTGTCGATCTTCGGCAACTCGGCCCTGGACCTGGTGGTGAACCATGGTGCGGTGGAGTTGGGCAAGACGGCGCTGGAACAGCCGTCCATGGCGATCTACCAACTGCTTGAGCATTACCCGGCGTCGAAAATCGTCATCGGTGTGTCGATCTTCGTGGGCTTCGTACTGTTCCTGACCCCGGCGGATTCCGGCGCGGTGATGATGGCGAACCTGTCCTGCAAGGGCGGCAACGTTGACGAAGATGCGCCGCACTGGCTGCGGATTTTCTGGTCGGCGGTGATCACCCTGGTGACCATCGGCCTGCTGTTCGCCGGTAACTTCGAAGCCATGCAAACCATGGTGGTGCTGGCGGGCTTGCCGTTCTCGGTGGTGCTGGTGTTCTTCATGTTCGGCCTGCACAAGGCGATGCGCCAGGACGTGGCGATCGAGTTGGAGCAGGCGCAGTTGGCCGAGCGTGGTCGGCGTGGTTTCAGCGAGCGTTTGACTGCCCTGGACCTGCAACCGAGCCAGGGTACCGTGCAACGCTTTATGGACAAGCACGTCACGCCGGCGCTGGAAGAAGCGGCGACTGCGTTGCGTGACCAGGGGCTGGAAGTGCAGACCCTGCTGGGCAAATCCAAGCGCTGCATTGGTGTGCGCATCGAGATGCAAGAGGGCAATCCGTTTGTCTACGAGGTCAGCCTGGATGCTTATTCGTCGGCACCGAACGACTTGCCCGAGGAAGAACGCACGCGCTACTACCGCGCCGAGGTTTACCTGCACAACGGGCCTCAGGAATACGACCTGATGGGCTTCACCCAGGAGCAGATCACCCGGGACGTGCTCGATCAGTTTGAAAGCCATCGGCAGCTCCTTGGCCGTGTCTATAGCTGAGTGTTGAAAGGACAGGTGGTGTCGTTACTGACACCACCTGAGCAAAATGTGGGAGCGGGCTTGCTCGCGAATGCGCAGTGTCAGTCAGTACATCTGACACTGATACACCGCATTCGCGAGCAAGCCCGCTCCCACATTTTTTTTGCGGTGTCTGTTAGCCCAGGTTCTTGCCCAAGAGGGCGTGATAGAGCTCGCTGTCACCCAGAATCCCCACCACCTTGTTGTTGTCCTGCAGCACCAGCTTGTTCCCTGTCTGATACCGAATCTGCAACGCCTCACGCATCCCGATATTCGAATCCACCAGCGTCGGCATCCGGCCCAGGCCCTCCACCGATTGCCCCGGTGCCCAGTTCTGCAGGTTCAGCACCGAACCGTTCTGCCGCGCGCCCTTGATGGTGTTGCCTTCGGCCAGGTCCAGCCACGAGTCACCGCCCGGGTCCAGGCTGATGGAGCCGTTGACATGGGTGCAGTTATCCACCGTGCGCATCAGGCTGCGGCCACACAGCACATTCAGCGGGTTGGTGTGGGCCACAAAGGTCCGCACATAGTCATCCGCCGGGTTCAGCACGATCTCTTCCGGCACGCTGTACTGGATGATCCGCCCGTCTTTCATGATCGCGATGCGGCTGCCGAGTTTCAGCGCCTCATCCAGGTCGTGGCTCACGAATACGATGGTCTTGCTCAGCTTGCGTTGCAGCTCCAGCAACTCATCCTGCAAGCCCTGGCGGATCAGCGGGTCGAGTGCCGAGAAGGGTTCGTCCATCAACAGGATATCGGCGTCCATCGCCAATGCGCGGGCCAGGCCGACACGCTGCTGCATGCCACCGGAAAGCTCGTCGGGCTTCTTGTTGCGCCACTGCGACAGGCCCACCAGTTCCAGCTTGTCGTCCACCAGCTTGCGCCGCTCTTTCTCCGGGCGGCCCTGCATCTCCAGGCCGAAGCTGATGTTCTCGCGCACCGTCAGCCAGGGCATCAGGGCGAACTTCTGGAACACCATGGCGATGCGCTGGGTGCGCATCATTTTCAGCTCGGCGGGGGTGCAGGATGCGATGTCGATCTGGCGACCTTCATGCTCCACAAACAGCTTGCCGCGGCTGACGGTGTTCAAGCCATTGATGCAGCGCAGCAAGCTCGACTTGCCTGAACCGGACAGGCCCATCAGCACGCAGATCTCGCCTTTCTCGACATCCAGGCTGGCGTTTTCAACGCCGACAATCTGCCCGGTCTTTTTCAGGATCTCGTTGCGCGTCATGCCCTGGTCCAGCAGCTTGAGCGCCTCGCGTGGGTCTTTGGAGAAGATCACGTCGACATTTTCGAATCGGATAATGCTCATGCATCACCCCCTACTTTGGCGTCGGGTTGTTTGCAGATGCGGTCGAGCATGATGGCCAGCAGTACGATCGCCAGGCCGGCTTCAAAGCCCAGGGCGATGTCGGCGGTGTTCAGCGCGTTGACCACCGGTTTGCCGAGGCCGTCGGCGCCCACCAGGGCCGCGATCACCACCATCGACAACGACAGCATGATGCATTGGGTAATGCCGGCGGCGATGCTCGGCATGGCGTGGGGCAGTTCGATCCGCGAGAGCAACTGACGGCGCGAGCAGCCAAAGGCCTTGCCGGCGTCCATCAACTCTTGCGGCACATCACGGATACCCAGGTAAGTCAGACGGATAGGCGCGGCAATCGCAAACACCACCGTGGAAATCAGCCCGGGCACCACACCCAGCCCGAATAGGGTCAGGGTAGGGATGAGGTAGACGAAGGTCGGTACGGTCTGCATCAGATCGAGCACCGGCCGCATCAGGGTGTAGAACATCGGTTTGTGCGCGGCAACAATGCCCAGCGGCACCCCGATCACCACGCAGACCAGGGTGGCGAACAGCACTTGCGCCAGGGTCTCCATGGTTTCCTGCCAGTACCCCAGGTTGAGGATCAGCAGGAAGGAGGCGATGACAAAAACGGTCAGGCCCCATTTGCGTTGAATGAAGTGAGCGAGCAGCGCAATCAGACCGATCAATGCCAGTGGATTGAACCAGGTCAGCGCGAACGTCACGCCGTGGATCATCGTTTCCAGGGTCGATGCGATTGCGTCGAAGTAGGCGGCCCCGTGTTGGGTCAACCACTCAACGAAGGCAGCGATGTACTGGCCTAGCGGGATTTTATGTTCAGTCAGCATGGTAGTGAATGTCCACATGCGAAGAGGAAAAACATCCCGGGCCAGCGTACCGGCCCGGGGTCAGCGGTTACTTGGCGAGGTAAGCTTTGACGGCCTCCAATCCTGGTTTGCCATCGACCGTGGTGACACCGGCGAGCCAGGTGTCGAGCACTTGCGGGTTCTTCTTCAGCCACGCCTTGGCGGCGGCGTCAGGCTTCATTTTGTCGTCCAGGACATTACCCATCAGGGTACTTTCCATGTTCAGGGTGAACGACAGGTTTTTCAGCAACTGGCCCACGTTGCTGCATTCCTGGGTGTAGCCCTTGCGGACGTTGGTGTAGATGGTGGCCTGGCCGTAGTTGGGGCCGAATGAATCATCACCCCCGGTCAGGTACTTCATCTTGAAGCGGGTGTTCATCGGGTGCGGTTCCCAGCCGAGGAACACGATGGCCTGGTCGCGCTTGGTGGCGCGTTCCACCTGCGAAAGCATCCCGGCTTCGCTGGATTCGACCACTTTGAAACCGGCGGTTTTCAGGCCGAAAGCGTCCTTGTCGATGAGGGTCTGGATGGTCCGGTTGCCGTCGTTGCCCGGCTCGATCCCGTAGATCTTGCCGCCCAGCTCATCCTTGAATTTGACGATGTCGGCGAAGTCTTTCAGGCCCTTGTTGTACAGCGCTTCCGGTACGGCCAGGGTGTACTTGGCGTTTTCCAGGTTGGCGCGCACGGTTTCCACGGTGCCGGCATCACGGTACTGCTTGATGTCGTTTTCCATGGTCGGCATCCAGTTGCCGAGGAAGATGTCCATGTTCTTGCCGTCGGCCAGGGACTTGTAGGTCACGGGTACTGAAATCATCGTGGTGCGGGGTTTGTAGCCGAGGCCCTTGAGGACTTCGCTGGTGGTGGCCGTGGTGACGGTGATGTCGGTCCAGCCGACATCGGAGAAGTTGACGGTCTGGCATTGCGCCGGTTCTGCAGCGTGAGCCACGACTGGCAGACTCAGCATGGCGGCCAACAACAACGACGGGGAACCTTTCATGGGGGTGGACTCCTGGTGTTTTTCTGGCGGCAATAACACCGCGCTTATAGGTGTTGCGGTTGGGCGTGCGGCACAGCTCTGCCACGCAACTGTGCAAACGAGTCGAGACTGATCATGTACCAGTGAAAATCTGACGCCTACAGGGGGCGTCGTATCCAGTACAGGGATGGTCGTATCCAGTGTCGGTGACGTCGCTTACAGATTTTTTCCACGGCAAAACTGCACTTTTTACCGATCTGCACCGCAAAAAACGGCCAAAACGTCGCCTTCCACAACAGCGGCGCTGATGAGCATGGGTACGTCGGTGTGAGACGCCGTGAGCGCCAGCAAAAGCTTGATGATGGCCGCATCTGGGCGGATTGCGACATGAGCGTAGCAGCTCCGTCACCAGGCGTTATGTGCGCCTGGCCTGTGCTCATCGAGGAGTTTCACGGCAATGGCTATCAGCGTTTTCGACCTGTTCAAGATCGGCATTGGGCCTTCGAGTTCTCACACCGTCGGCCCCATGCGCGCCGCGGCGTTGTTCGTTCAAGGATTACGTGAACGTGATGTGTTGGAACAAGTCAGGCGCGTCGAAGTTCAGCTGTATGGCTCCTTATCGGCCACGGGCATCGGTCACGGCAGCGACAACGCGGTGATCATGGGCCTGATGGGCGAGTGGCCGGACGCGATCGATCCGTCACAGATCGGCATCCGCATCGAAACCCTGCGCGAGACCAACACCCTGCTGCTGGACGCACGTTTGCCGGTGCCTTTCTTATGGGCGCGGGACATGCGCCTGATCGACGAAAACCTGCCGTTCCACCCCAATGCCATGACCCTGGTGGTGTTTGGTGATAACGGCGAGCTGCACCGCGACACCTACTACTCGGTGGGCGGCGGATTCGTGGTGGATGAAGCCCAGGCCAAAAGCGGCGTGGCGGACATGGACCGCACCGAGCTGCCCTATGATTTTTCCAGTGCGGTGGAACTGCTGCAGCTGTGCAAGACCCACAACCTGCGGGTCGCTGAGCTGATGTTGGCGAACGAAAAAACCTGGCGCTCGGAAGAAGAAATCCGCAGCGGCCTGATGAAGCTTTGGCGCGCCATGCAGGATTGCGTGGAGCAAGGCCTCAAGCACGAAGGCATCCTTCCCGGCGGCCTCAATGTAAGGCGCCGTGCAGCCAAGTTGCACCGCAGCTTGCAGGAGCTGGGCAAGCCGAATGTGATCGGCTCGACCTTGAGCGCGATGGAATGGGTCAACCTGTTCGCCCTGGCGGTGAATGAAGAAAACGCCGCCGGCGGGCGCATGGTCACGGCACCGACCAACGGCGCGGCGGGGATCATCCCGGCGGTGCTGCACTACTTCATGAAGTTCAGCGAAGAAGTGACCGAAGCCAACGTGGTCGACTATTTCCTCGGCGCGGCGGCGGTGGGCATCCTGTGTAAGAAGAACGCGTCGATCTCGGGTGCCGAAGTCGGCTGCCAGGGTGAAGTCGGCTCGGCGTGCGCCATGGCGGCGGCGGGTTTGGCGGAGATCCTCGGTGCGACGCCGGAGCAATTGTGCAACGCGGCGGAGATTGGCCTGGAACACAACCTCGGCCTGACCTGCGACCCGGTAGGCGGGCTGGTGCAGGTGCCGTGCATCGAGCGTAATGCGATTGCCGCGGTGAAGGCGATCAACGCGGCGCAGATGGCGCTGCGGGGGGATGGCCAGCACTTCATCTCGCTGGACCGGGTGATCCGCACCATGCGCGATACCGGGGCGGATATGCATGACAAGTACAAGGAAACATCGCGGGGTGGGTTGGCGGTGAGTGCGGTGGAGTGTTGATCCGGAAAGACCGCGTCGCCTGCATTCGCGAGCAAGCCCGCTCCCACATTCGACCGAGTTCCTACTGAAAAAACGCGGTCAAGTGTGGGAGCGGGCTTGCTCGCGAATGCGGTAGACCGGGCAACACTGCTCATAAAGTGAACACCAGAACCAAAAGCGCCACCTTTTAGCGCGTCGCAATTAGATAAGTAGCTCCCGAACGATTTCCCCTCATGACCATCGGTCACCCGTGCTTGTGGTGACAGACTTTTCCCACGTCGTTTCTCTCCCTTCCCACAAGTGCTACCGATCTGCTCACACACCTTGAGCCTGCGTTCTCTCACGTCTTTTCTGGGTCATATCCCCCACTCCATGCGCGGGCTTATATAGACACGTCATGAGGTCGTTTTCAGGAGTTATTGAATACGCATTCAACTTTAGGCATGGCATTTGCTCTATCAATACAAAGCCTCTCGCCATAGGAGTTTCCTTAAGGCGATGAGCGCAATAACAAGAGCCTCGCCTGAGGCCATCACCCGCTTTGTGTGAGGAGATACCGCGATGACGTCGTTCAACTCCGGGGCTCAACCCCAGAACCGTGCGCCTCAATCCATCGGCTTTTTGCTGCTGGACAATTTCACGCTGATTTCCCTGGCCTCCGCAGTCGAACCCCTGCGCATGGCCAACCAACTCTCCGGCCGCGAGCTGTATCGCTGGACGACGTTGAGTGTGGACGGAAACCAGGTGTGGGCCAGCGACGGTCTGCAAATCACCCCCGATGCTTCCATGCACAAAGCTCCGGCCCTGGACACCGTGATCGTCTGTGGCGGCGTGGGTATCCAGCGCACCGTGACCCGTGAACATGTGTCGTGGCTGCAAAGCCAGGCGCGCCAATCCCGTCGCCTTGGCGCGGTGTGCACCGGCAGCTGGGCCCTGGCCTGCGCCGGCCTGCTGGACGGTTTTGATTGCAGCGTGCACTGGGAATGCCTGGCGTCGATGCAGGAAGCCTTTCCCCGCGTGGCCATGAGCACCCGCCTGTTCACCCTCGACCGCAACCGCTTCACCAGCTCCGGCGGCACCGCGCCGCTGGACATGATGCTGCACCTGATCAGCCGTGACCACGGCCGTGAGTTGTCGGCGGCGATCTCCGAGATGTTTGTGTACGAGCGAATCCGCAACGAACAGGATCACCAGCGTGTGCCGCTCAAGCACATGCTTGGCACCAACCAGCCGAAGTTGCAGGAAATCGTCGCGCTGATGGAGGCCAACCTGGAAGAGCCGATCGACCTCGATGAGCTGGCGGTGTACGTCGCGGTTTCCCGGCGTCAACTGGAGCGGTTGTTCCAGAAATACCTGCACTGTTCGCCGTCGCGCTACTACCTCAAGTTGCGCCTGATCCGTGCGCGGCAGTTGCTCAAGCAAACGCCGATGTCGATCATCGAAGTGGCGTCGGTGTGCGGGTTTGTCTCCACGCCGCACTTCTCCAAGTGCTACCGCGAATACTTCGGCATTCCGCCGCGGGATGAGCGTGTGGGTTCCAACACCACGCAGCAGGTGGCGATGATGCCGATTCCGCAGGCGCTGGTGTTGTCACCGTTGTCCGGGCCGTTGTCGGCGTTGAGCCAGGCCAGGAATGAGTCGACTTTCGCGAGTGTAAGGCTTTAGACCGAGTCGCCTGCATTCGCGAGCAAGCCCGCTCCCACACTTGACCGCGTTTTTTCAGTAGGAACGCGGTCGAATGTGGGAGCGGGCTTGCTCGCGAATGCGGTATATTAGGCGCCAGAGTTCTGCCGAAATTGCACCAGCGCCGGCAACAACTGCTTGTCGATCGCCTGCCTCACCGCCGGCAAGATCGTCGCGCTGCCGGTGTACATCTGCTCAACCATACCCTTGAGCGCCTTGGCCCGCGCCGCGCTCAAGCCGCGCACCGCACACTCGCAAGCCTGCTCGGCGGTAGCGCCGCTGGACACCTCGAAACCCAACGACCGCAGCTGGCCCAGCAGGTCATCCTGGTCAATCAAATCCGCGTGCATCATGACGTTAATCCTTGTTAGGGGAGCGGGGGATTGAAGTCGATTCTGGTAGGCCATCACCGAGTCGGCAAGGCCTGAATGCATGAATGTCCGGCACACCTATGAACAGGTCGTTTTCGGCTAACTCGCAAGGCAGGGGAGTGTGCACACTGACACCAAGCAAGCAGCTTGAAGGTTTGGTCACCCTCGGGATGCGTAGCTCACACAAAGCACTCTGCCCCGATCCTGTCACGGCTGGATCGGGGCTTTTTTTGAGCTGAAATTTGAGGTGAAGCTGCTGGCCCCTTCGCGAGCAAGCCCGCTCCCACAGTTGACCGCGTTTTTTCAGGAGGAACTCGGTCAAATGTGGGAGCGGGCTTGCTCGCGAAGGGGGCGCCTCGGTCTACCGCTGCAACACCAATATCCGCGACAACAACTCATCCCGATCGATATAGCAGCCCTGGAAATGCCGCGCGCCGGACGCCGGATCAAACGCATTGCGCGCATGCAGGGTCCGGCGATTATCAAAGCACCACAGCTCGCCCGGATTCAGACGTTTGACCAGTCGAAAACGCTCCTCCCGGGTCATCGCAATAAACCGGCGATAGGCGCGATAGAGCAACGGCATCTGCTCTGCAGGCGCCTCAAACGGTCCGCGCAGAAAGTTGGCCATGCGAATCTCGGCGACCTCTCCCAATGCATCCAGCGCGATGATCGGCGCCAGCCGGCGATAGTCGCTGTGACGATCCTTGTTGCGAAACTCCACCGGGATCTCGCACAACGCGCGAAAGGCTTCCGGATCTTCGTCCCGCAGCGCCCGGGCAATCGCAAAACCGTCGACAAAAATACTCTCGCCCCCGTCGGCGTCGTTCACCAGGCAATGCAAGAACTGCAGCCCGGGTTGCAGCTCCCGCGTCGGCAAATCACTGTGCAGCGGCAGGTTGAATGCCGTGTAGGCGTTGCTGTCGGCATCGGCCTTGGACTGTACGTTGAACAGCACGCCGAAGTTGCTCTCGCGGATGAACGAAATGCGCTTGGCGATCAGCGCCAGCGAGCCAGGTTCGGTGGGCACACCGCGCACTTGGGTGAGGCCGCTGTCACGCAGGGCCAGCAGCCATTGCAGCAGGGCTTTCGGGTCTTCCATCAATGCCGCGTAGTCGAAGACGGGCAGCTCGAACCTGTGGTCCCACAGCCGGGATTTCGGCTTGGCCGCCCGGCGCTCCGCGCGTGATTCATCATCGTAGGCGTGCGCCCGCAACCATCCGGGATCGTATTGGCTGCGATGCCCGCCGCTCCATTCCACTGTCAGCAGACCCTGGTCGATACGTGCACTGAGGGCCGTGAGGTGTTCGTCCACATCGACGATTTCCAGCACCTGTTCACGGGTCACGCTGTAGACGCAAACAGGGCACGGGCAGTTGTCCCGCAGCCACTGGTGATGAAACGGGCTGACCCGCCCATCGGCCCATCGCACACTGAGGTGATCGCCGTGCACCTGCACATCGGCCAGGTCACTGATCAGTGGGTAAGTACGGAAGTCGGCAACAGCGGCGGCGGTTTGCATGGCGATTCCTTATTTTTGGGGTGGCAGTCCAATCACGCGGCCGAGCAGGGCGGGCTTCGGCAGGTCGGTTTGTTCGGCGCTGATGCTGGCAAGCTTGCCCAGCACCGCTTCACTGAATGGCGCCGAGTGCGGCCCGGCGAGGTCGACGTGGAGCAGCATCTGTTCGTTGCCCGCCAGCTCCTTTTCGTCGCCCACCAGGTGCAGGCTGTGATAGAGGTGCAGGCGCTTGCGGTCGTGGGCGATGAGGTGGGTGTGCACCTCGACGGCGGCGCCCAGTTTCACTTCGTGCAGGTAGTTGAGGTGCAACTCCAGGGTGAACAGCGAGTGGCCGCTGGCTTCGCGGTTTTCGCTGTCCAGGCCCAGGGTGTCCATCAGTGCGTCGGTGGCGTAGCTGAATATCAGCAGGTAGAACGCATCGCGCAGGTGGCCGTTGTAGTCGACCCACTCGGGGAGGATTTTGGTGGTGTAGGTGGTGAGTGCGGGCATGGTTCGGTTCCCGGTAGGTACGTGATCGTTCCCACGCTCTGCGTGGGAACGCCTCCTGTGACGCTCTGCGTCACGCGTTGGGACGCAGAGCGTCCTGGGCTGCATTCCCACGCAGAGCGTGGGAACGATCTTTACAGGGCTTATTCGGCGAAGGTCATACCGTGTTTTTCCTTGGTGGTCTTCACCGCCTCCAGCACCGCCAGCAGGCAATCATCACGATAGCGCTCCAGCGCCGAAATGCTGTGCTTGCCCAACTGATCGCTGGTGCCGTCCACCACGTCGTCAATCAATTTGTCGGTCAATTCCGGCGCCGGCAGATAGGTCCACGGCAGCTGCAAGGCCGGGCCGAACTGCGCCATGAAGTGCCGCATCCCGGCATCACCGCCCGCCAGCGTATAGGTCAGGAACGTGCCCATGAACGACCAGCGCAAACCGGCGCCAAAGCGAATCGCATCATCGATCTCGCCGGTGGTTGCCACACCATCGTTCACCAGGTGCAACGCCTCACGCCACAGGGCTTCCAGCAGCCGGTCAGCGATAAAACCGGGCACTTCCTTACGCACATGCAAAGGGCGCATGCCGAGGGATTCGTACACCTTGATTGCTGCCTGAATCGCTTCCGGCGCAGTGTTTTTGCCGCCTACCACTTCCACCAGCGGCAACAGGTAAACCGGGTTGAACGGATGGCCCACCACGCAACGTTCCGGGTGCGTGGAGCCTTCATAAAACTCGCTCGGCAACAACCCCGAAGTACTCGAACCAATCAACGCATTCGGCTTGGCCGCCGCGCTGATTTTGCTGTGTAACTCCAGCTTCAATTCCAGGCGTTCCGGGGCGCTTTCCTGGATGAAGTCGGCGTCTTTCACGCACTCTTCAATCGTGGCCACAAAGCGCAGGCGATCTTGCGAGGCACCCGGTGCAAGGCCTTGTTTTTCCAGGGCGCCCCAGGCATTCGCGACACGTTTGCGCAGGGCCGCTTCGGCGCCAGGCGCCGGGTCCCAGGCCACCACATCCAGGCCGTGAGCCAGTGCGCGGGATACCCAGCCACTGCCGATAACGCCGCTGCCCAGCGCGGCGAAGGTTTTGATTTCAGTGATAAAGCTCATGGCAAATTCCTAAAGAGTTCGGTGATTCTGTGTGAGAGCCAAGATCAAAATGTGGGAGCGGGCTTGCTCGCGAAAGCGGTCTGTCAGTTGATGCATTCGGTGGCTGATCCACCGCATTCGCGAGCAAGCCCGCTCCCACATTTGATTCGGTTCCTGCAGGGCGTCGTGCGGCGTGTCTTAGCCGCGCTTGGTCAGGCCCATCTTCACGCGGCCTTCGGCCGGGGTCATGACCCGCGCACCCAGGCGGCTGAGGATCTCGCTGGCGCGTTCCACCAACTGGCCGTTGGTCGCCAGCACGCCCTTGTCCAGCCACAGGTTGTCTTCCAGGCCGACCCGCACGTTGCCGCCCAGCAGCACTGCTTGCGCCGCCATCGGCATCTGCATGCGACCAATGCCGAAGCCGGCCCACACCGCGTCAGCCGGCAGGTTGTCGACCATGGCTTTCATGGTGGTGGTGTCGGCCGGCGCGCCCCACGGGATGCCCAGGCACAGCTGGAACAACGGGTTGTCGAGCAAGCCTTCCTTGATCATCTGCTTGGCGAACCACAGGTGACCGGTGTCGAAAATCTCCAGCTCGGCTTTAACGCCCAGCTCTTGAATACGTTTGGCGCCAGCCCGCAGCTGGGCCGGGGTGGAGACGTAAATGGTGTCGCCATCGCCGAAGTTCAGGGTGCCGCAATCGAGGGTGCAGATTTCCGGCAGCAGCTCTTCCACGTGGGCCAGGCGGGTCAGCGGGCCCACCAGGTCGGTGTTGGGCCCGAATTCCATGGGGTTCTCGCCGACACCGATTTCCAGGTCGCCACCCATGCCGGCGGTGAGGTTGACGATGATGTCGACGTCCGCCTCGCGGATGCGCTCCATCACTTCGCGGTACAGCGCCACGTCGCGGCTGAACTTGCCGGTCTCGGGGTCACGTACGTGGCAATGCACCACGGTGGCACCGGCCTTGGCTGCTTCCACCGCCGCGGCAGCGATTTGTTTCGGAGTGACCGGCACGTGAGGGCTTCTGGCGGTCGTGTCGCCAGCACCGGTGAGTGCGCAGGTGATGATGACGTCGTGGTTCATGAGGCAGGTTCCTTACAGGCGTGATTTTCAGGCGTAGTCATACCGTTCGCAGCCGGGAGCGGCTGCGAAACGGTGATTCAAGACAGGTTATTTGCTGGTCAATTGCAGGTTGGCTGCGGCGGGTTTGCCGTCGAAGGTGGTCACGCCTTCCAGCCAGCGCTGCTGGTCTTGCGGGTGATCCTTGAGCCATTGCCTGGCCGACTCGAAAGCGTCCTTGTGATCCAGCAGCGGCTGCATCATTCGGCTCTCGTCGGCGGCGGTGAAGGTCAGGTTGCTGAGCAACTTGTGCACGTTGGGGCATTGCTCGGCGTAGGTCGGCGAGGTGACGGACCACACGGTGGCCATGCCTTCGTTCGGGCCCAGCGCGTCATCACTGCCGGTGAGGTAAGTCATCGCCACGTTGACGTTCATCGGGTGCGGCGCCCAGCCGAAGAACACCACGGCCTCCTTGCGGCGCACGGCGCGGTCGACGGCGGCGAGCATGCCGGCCTCGCTGGATTCCACCAGTTGGAACTTGCCCAGGCCAAACTGATTCTTGGCGATCATCGCCTTGATCTGGGTGTTGGCGCCCGAGCCTGGTTCAATGCCGTAGATCTTGCCGCCCAGTTCTTTTTCAAACCTGGCGATGTCGGCGAAGGTCTTCAGGCCCTTGTCGGCCAGGTAAGTCGGCACCGCCAGGGTCGCGCGGGCGTCTTCCAGGGACGGCTTGTCGAGCACCTTGACCTGCTTGGCGTCGACAAACGGGGTGATGGTCTGGGTCATCAGCGGGTTCCAGTAGCCCAGGAACATGTCCAGGCGCTGGTCGCGAATACCGGCAAAGATGATTTGCTGGGACGCGCTGGTCTGTTTGGTCTTGTAGCCGAGGCCGTCGAGCAACACTTGAGTCATGGCACTGGTGGCGATTACGTCGGTCCAGTTCACCACGCCCATGCGCACGTTCTGGCAAGAAGCCGCATCGGCTGCCATGACGTTGGTGCTCAAAATGGCGCTGGCGCTGAGTGCGAGCACACAGCGGCTGATCAGTCGGTTCATGGTGGTTCCCTCGGCAGGTTGTTATTGTGGGTTCCGGCGTCTTTGTGCACCGTGCAGCCAAGTTACGCAGCTTGGTCCCCGACAAAACGCACGGCGGCGACCAGCTCTTGCACTGCAGCGACCTGCCCCCTTGAATGACCGATTGAACTGGCGTATCACAGTGACCACGCTGTCCGTCCTACGAGAGCGCTCCATGTCCCAGGATTTCTACTTTCTGCTGATGCCGGGCTTCTCCGCCATCGGCTTTATTTCCGCGATCGAACCTTTACGTGTCGCCAATCGTTTTCGCGGCGAGCTGTACCGCTGGCACGTCTTGAGCGCCGACGGCGGCGCGGTGCTGGCGAGCAATGGCATGTCGGTCAACGCCGACGCCGCGCTGGAGCCGCTGAAGAAAGGCTCGACCTTACTGGTGGTGGCCGGCTTCGAACCGCTGAAGTTCGCCACGCCCGCACTGGAACACTGGCTGCGTCGCCTTGACCACGACGGCGTGACCCTGGGCGCCATCGACACCGGCGCCTGCGTACTCGCCGAAGCCGGCCTGCTCGACGGCCACCGCCTGACCCTGCACTGGGAAGCCATCGACGCCTTCAAGGAATCTTATCCACAGCTGACGGTGACCCAGGAGCTGTTCGAGATCGACCGCCGGCGCATCACCTCGGCGGGCGGCACCGCGTCCATCGACCTGATGCTCGACCTGATCAGCCAGGCCCACGGGCCAGAGTTGGCGATCCAGGTGTCCGAGCAATTCGTGCTCGGCCGCATCCGCCCGCGCAAAGACCACCAACGCATGCAGATCGCCACGCGCTACGGCATCAACAACAAGAAGTTGGTGCAGGTGATTGGGGAGATGGAACAGCACACGGAACCGCCGTTGAGCACACTGGCGCTGGCGGAGGCGATCAAGGTCACGCGGCGGCAGTTGGAGCGCTTGTTTCGGCTGCACCTGAACGACACGCCGAGCAACTTCTACCTGGGTTTGCGCCTGGAAAAGGCTCGGCAGTTGTTGCGCCAGAGCGACCTGAGCGTGCTGGAGGTGAGCATCGCCTGCGGGTTTGAATCGCCGTCGTATTTCACCCGCAGCTACCGGGCAAGGTTTGCCAAGTGCCCAAGGGAAGATCGGCGCCGGGAAGCGGTATGAACACCGCTTTTGAGAACAGCGAAGATTAAATGTGGGAGCTGGCTTGCCTGCGATAGCGGTGTTTCAGTGCCAGATGTACTGGCTGATACACCGCTATCGCAGGCAAGCCAGCTCCCACAGGAGATATGGGGTGTGGCTTATTTCTTCAGCAGGGCTGAACACGCGGCCTTGTAAGCCTCATGCTGATACTTGTTCAGCGTCGCCGGCAGGGCAAAGTCGTGTTTCTTGTTCTGCGCATTGATGGTCTGCGGCGACAGCAGCGTCACTTCAACGCCCTCCAGCAACTGAAACACACCTTCAATCTTGAACGTAGTCGGGCCACCGGCGAATTCGCCTTTCTTGCTGCGCTTCTTGATGGCGATGCGGCTGATGCCGTTTTCCCGCACAAACGCGCTGACCTGAGTGGCGAAGGCCTTGACGTTGGCCGCCTCATCATCGTCTTCAAGGGCGATTTTCTTGGTGGCCAGGGCGACGTGGCCCAATGCCTGACCGTCGAGCGAGGCGACAGCAATAATGGCTTCGCTGCCTTTGATTTCGATGCCGCAGATAGTCATGAATAGCCTTGGTTCTGAGTAGAGAGTGGAGGGGATTGTCGCTTATTCCTGCCCAATCGACTCCAAAAACTCCGACCGTTCATCACTCATCCGCGCCAGACAATCATTCTGCTGGATCGCATATGCCTTGCTTCCCGCCACTGCCGGGAAGGTATCTACGGCGCAATCCGCATCCCGTAACTTTTCCCACTTCTGCTGGGCATCCTTCAGACGAGCGGTAATGTCCGCCAGCTGCGTCTTGTTGCTGCCATAGGTCGAACCCATGCGTTCCAGCAGCCCCTGGTAGTTATCCTTGAGCAGTTGTTCGGCGGTGGTTTTGTTGTAGGTGGCGCATTCCAGGGTTTGCTTGTCGTTCTCGATGCCATCGCAGGGCGTGCTGTCGGTGTCTTCAGCGGCGTGTACGCCGGTTGCGATGAGTGCCAAAGCCAGGAAAATCGATTTCATTGCGCCGTCTCATATCAGTTGATGAGCAAATTCTGGCTCAAGCGTAAGACAAAGAACAGACACCCGTCAGAGATGTCATGTTGGCCTTTGTCGCGGATTGACGCTTTCGGCAATTCCCTTGTCGTTTTTGCACCCGGCTCCTTCTGCCCCGGGGCATATGCTGGCCCCAAAGCGCCGGCAGACGATTCGGCGCATGAATCGCCAATAAGGGGACGCCTGATGAGCCCAGCCGAATTGCACGCCGACAGCATCGTTATCGACGGGCTGATCATTGCCAAGTGGAACCGCGACCTGTTCGAAGACATGCGCAAGGGTGGCCTCACCGCTGCCAACTGCACCGTGTCGGTATGGGAAGGGTTCCAGGCCACCATTAACAACATCGTGGCCAGCCAGACCCTGATTCGCGAAAACAGCGACCTGGTGATCCCGGTGAAAACCACCGCCGATATCCGTCGCGCCAAGGAGCAGGGCAAGACCGGCATCATCTTCGGCTTCCAGAACGCCCACGCGTTTGAAGACCAGCTCGGCTATGTCGAGATCTTCAAGCAGCTCGGGGTTGGCGTGGTGCAGATGTGCTACAACACCCAGAACCTGGTGGGCACCGGCTGCTATGAGCGCGATGGCGGCCTGTCGGGCTTCGGTCGCGAGGTCGTCGCCGAGATGAACCGCGTCGGCATCATGTGCGACCTGTCACACGTGGGCTCCAAGACTTCCGAAGAAGTCATCCTCGAATCGAAAAAGCCGGTGTGCTACTCCCACTGCCTGCCTTCAGGCCTCAAAGAGCACCCGCGCAACAAGTCCGATGAAGAGCTGAAGTTCATCGCCGACCACGGTGGGTTTGTCGGCGTGACCATGTTCGCGCCGTTCCTGGCCAAGGGCATCGACTCGACCATCGACGACTACGCCGAAGCCATCGAGTACACCATGAACATCGTGGGCGAAGACGCCATCGGCATCGGCACCGACTTCACCCAGGGCCATGGCCAGGATTTCTTCGAAATGCTGACCCACGACAAGGGCTACGCCCGCCGCCTGACCAGCTTCGGCAAGATCATCAACCCGCTGGGCATCCGCACCGTGGGCGAGTTCCCGAACCTCACCGAGACCCTGCTCAAGCGCGGCCATCCCGAGCGCGTGGTGCGCAAGATCATGGGCGAAAACTGGGTCAACGTCCTGAAGGACGTCTGGGGCGAATAAGCCACCACTCACGCCTCTTTTCCCCCAACCTTATGCGTTGGGGGCTTACCAAAGCATTTTCCGGAGTTAAGTTTCCATGGCCAAGATCGCCCCTCAATTGCCTATCGAAGTCGACAGCGAAACCGGTGTCTGGACCTCCGACGCCCTGCCGATGCTGTACGTGCCGCGCCATTTCTTCGTCAACAACCACATGGGGATCGAAGAAGTTCTGGGCAGCGAGGCCTACGCCGAGATTCTCTACAAGGCCGGCTACAAATCCGCCTGGCACTGGTGCGAAAAAGAAGCTGAATGCCACGGCCTGGAAGGCGTCGCAGTGTTCGAGCACTACATGAAGCGCCTGTCGCAGCGCGGCTGGGGCCTGTTCAAGATCCAGGACATCGACCTCGATAAAGGCACCGCCAGCGTCAAGCTCGAGCACTCGGCGTTTGTCTACGTGTACGGCAAGGTCGGGCGCAAGGTCGACTACATGTTCACCGGCTGGTTTGCCGGCGCGATGGACCAGATTCTCGAAGCCCGCGGCAGCAAGATCCGCACCGTTGCGGAACAGGTATACGGCGGCTCCGAAGAGGGCCACGACGACGGCCTGTTCACCGTCAAGCCGTTGTAAGTCGAGGACCCTGCCATGGCTTTCGAAGCAATGTTTGCGCCGATCCAGATCGGCAAACTGACCATCCGCAACCGCGTGCTCAGTACCGCCCACGCCGAGGTGTATGCCACCGACGGCGGCATGACCACCGACCGCTATGTGAAGTACTACGAAGAGAAAGCCAAGGGCGGGATCGGCCTGGCGATCTGCGGCGGTTCTTCCAGTGTCGCCATCGACAGCCCGCAAGGCTGGTGGAAGTCGGTGAACCTGGCGGATGACCGGATCATCCCGCACTTCCAGAACCTGGCCGACGCCATGCACAAGCATGGCGCCAAGATCATGATCCAGATTACCCACATGGGCCGTCGCTCGCGCTGGGACGGCGAGCACTGGCCCACGCTGCTGTCGCCCTCGGGCATCCGCGAGCCGGTGCACCGCGCCACCTGCAAGACCATCGAGCCTGAAGAAATCTGGCGCGTGATCGGCAACTACGCTACCGCTGCGGCACGGGCCAAGGCCGGTGGCCTGGACGGTGTGGAGCTGTCGGCGGTGCACCAGCACATGATCGACCAGTTCTGGAGCCCTCGGGTCAACAAACGTACTGACGAATGGGGCGGCAGCTTCGAAAACCGCATGCGTTTCGGCCTTGAGGTGTTGAAGGCGGTGCGCAAGGAAGTCGGCCCGGATTTCTGCGTCGGCATCCGTTTGTGCGGCGACGAATTCCATCCGGACGGCCTGTCCCACGAGGACATGAAACAGATCGCCAAGTACTACGACGACACCGGCATGCTCGACTTCATCGGCGTGGTCGGCTCGGGGTGCGACACCCACAACACCCTGGCCAACGTTATCCCGAACATGAGTTATCCACCGGAGCCGTTCCTGCACCTGGCGGCCGGCATCAAGGAAGTGGTCAAGGCCCCGGTGCTGCACGCGCAGAACATCAAGGACCCGAACCAGGCCACGCGCATCCTGGAAGGCGGCTACGTGGACATGGTCGGCATGACCCGCGCCCACATCGCCGACCCGCACCTGATCGCCAAGATCAAGATGGGCCAGATCGACCAGATCAAACAGTGCGTCGGCGCCAACTACTGCATCGACCGCCAGTACCAGGGCCTGGATGTGCTGTGCATCCAGAACGCCGCCACTTCCCGTGAATACATGGGCGTGCCGCACATCATCGAGAAATCCACCGGGCCAAAACGCAAAGTCGTGGTGGTGGGTGCCGGCCCGGCCGGGATGGAAGCGGCGCGGGTGGCTGCCGAACGTGGCCACGACGTGACGCTGTTCGAGAAGAAAGAATTTATCGGCGGGCAAATCACCACTGCATCGAAAGCCCCGCAGCGTGACCAGATTGCCGGGATCACCCGCTGGTTCCAGTTGGAACTGGCGCGCCTGAACGTCGACCTGCGCCTGGGCGTGGCGGCGGATGCGGCGACCATCCTCGACCTGCGCCCGGACGTGGTGGTGCTGGCGGTGGGCGGTCATCCGTTCCTGGAGCAGAACGAACACTGGGGCGCGGCTGAAGGCCTGGTGGTCAGCAGCTGGGACGTGCTCGACGGCAAGGTTCTACCTGGCAAGAACGTGCTGGTGTACGACACCATCTGCGAGTTCACCGGCATGTCGGTGGCCGACTTCCTCGCGGACAAGGGCAGCCAGGTCGAGATCGTCACCGACGACATCAAGCCGGGCGTGGCCGTGGGCGGTACGTCGTTCCCGACGTACTACCGCAGCATGTACCCCAAGGAAGTGATCATGACCGGCGACATGATGCTGGAAAAGGTCTACCGCGAAGGCGACAAGCTGGTGGCGGTGCTGGAGAACGAATACACCGGGGCCAGGGAAGAGCGGGTGGTGGACCAGGTGGTGGTCGAGAACGGCGTGCGTCCGGACGAAGAGCTCTACTACGGGCTCAAGGCAGGCTCGCGCAACAAGGGCCAGATGGACATCGAGGCCCTGTTCGCGATTAAGCCGCAGCCGTGCCTGAGCGAGCCGGGCGAGGGGTACTTGCTGTTCCGCATTGGTGACTGCGTGGCCCAGCGTAATACCCACGCTGCCATCTATGACGCCCTGCGCCTGTGCAAGGATTTCTGATCCGCCTGATCGTTCCCACGCTCTGCGTGGGAATGCCGCCCTGGACGCTCCGCGTCCGCTCTTAGGTCGTGACGCAGAGCGTCACAGGATGCATCCCCACGCAGAGCGTGGGGACGATCATTGACCCCGAGGTCTTTGGGAGCTTCACCATGTTGAACACCCTTCTTCCCATCCTGCTCTTCGCCGCCCTGGGCCTTGCCGTCCTCGGCGCGCTGCGCCGGGTGAACATGTGGCGCCGCGGCCGGTCCTCCAAGGTCGACTTGCTCGGCGGCCTGTTGGCCATGCCCAAGCGCTACATGGTCGACCTGCACCATGTGGTCGCCCGCGACAAATACATCGCCAACACCCACGTCGCCACCGCCCTGGGCTTTGTGCTATCGGCGCTGCTGGCGATCCTGGTGCACGGTTTCGGCCTGCATAACCGCATCCTCGGCTACGCCTTGCTGTTGGCTTCGGTGCTGATGTTTGTCGGCGCCACCTTCGTCTACCTGCGCCGTCGCAACCCGCCTGCACGCCTGTCGAAAGGCCCGTGGATGCGCCTGCCGAAAAGCCTGATGGCGTTCTCGGTGAGCTTCTTCCTGGTGACCTTGCCGGTGGCCGGGATTCTGCCGGCGGACTTCGGCGGCTGGCTGCTCGCCGCGCTGCTGAGTCTGGGCGTGTTGTGGGGCGTGTCGGAAATGTTCTTCGGCATGACCTGGGGCGGGCCAATGAAACACGCCTTCGCCGGTGCCTTGCACCTGGCTTGGCACCGCCGCGCCGAACGCTTCGGCGGCGGCCGTTCCACCGGTTTGAAACCCCTGGACCTCGCCGATAAAAGCGCGCCCCTGGGCGTGGAAAAACCGGTGGATTTCACCTGGAACCAACTGCTCGGCTTCGACGCCTGCGTGCAGTGCGGCAAGTGCGAAGCCGCGTGCCCGGCGTTCGCCGCCGGCCAGCCACTGAACCCGAAAAAACTTATCCAGGACATGGTCGTCGGCCTGGCCGGTGGCACCGACGCCAAGTTCGCCGGCAGCCCGTATCCGGGCAAAGCCATCGGCGAACACGCAGGCAACCCGCACCAGCCAATCGTCAATGGCCTGGTGGACGCCGAGACCCTGTGGTCGTGCACCACTTGCCGCGCCTGCGTGGAAGAGTGCCCGATGATGATCGAGCACGTGGACGCCATCGTCGACATGCGCCGCCACCTCACCCTGGAAAAGGGCGCGACCCCGAACAAGGGCGCCGAAGTCCTGGAAAACCTGATCGCCACCGACAACCCGGGCGGCTTCGCACCGGGCGGGCGGATGAACTGGGCGGCGGATTTGAACCTGCCCTTGCTCAGCGACAGGAAAACCGTCGACGTGCTGTTCTGGGTCGGCGACGGTGCCTTCGACATGCGCAACCAGCGCACCCTGCGCTCGTTCGTCAAAGTGCTGAAAGCCGCCAAGGTCGACTTCGCCGTACTGGGCCTTGAAGAGCGCGACAGCGGCGACGTGGCCCGGCGCCTGGGCGATGAAGCCACTTTCCAGCTGCTGGCCGCACGCAATATCCAGACCCTGGCCAAGTACAGCTTCAAGCGCATCGTCACCTGCGACCCCCACAGTTTCCACGTGCTGAAAAACGAATA
This sequence comes from Pseudomonas sp. F9001, assembly GCF_013385435.1. NCBI lineage: Bacteria > Pseudomonadati > Pseudomonadota > Gammaproteobacteria > Pseudomonadales > Pseudomonadaceae > Pseudomonas > Pseudomonas sp. F9001. The sequence goes on along the minus strand of NZ_JACAPX010000013.1, from coordinate 6,049 downwards.
CGGCGCCTTCGATGGCAACTACCTGGTGCAGCACCACAGCACCTACATGGCCGAACTGATCGACGCCGGCGCCCTGAACCTGGGCCAGCACAAAGGCAACAGCGTGACCTATCACGACCCGTGCTACCTGGGCCGCTACAACGGCGAGTACGAGGCACCGCGCCAAGTGCTGCGGGCGCTGGGGATCGAGGTCAAGGAAATGCAGCGCTCCGGTTTCCGCTCGCGCTGCTGCGGTGGCGGTGGCGGGGCGCCGATCACCGATATTCCCGGCAAGCAGCGGATTCCCGACATGCGCATGGAAGACATCCGCGAGACCGGCGCCGAACTGGTGGCCGTGGGTTGTCCACAGTGCACGGCGATGCTGGAAGGCGTGGTCGAACCGCGTCCCTTGATCAAGGACATTGCCGAACTGGTAGCTGACGCGTTGCTTGAAGACGCGGCACCGGCCAAGGCGCCGAAACGCGAACCTGCGGAGGTGCATTGATGAGCGACATTATCCGCCGCGACCCACGGGCCGAATGGATCGCCCGTAACCGCCTGCACCCGCTGCACGCGGCGATGCAGCCGGTGCAACACAGCTGGATGGGGCCCAATGGGGTCATCCGCAAGAACGTGCACGGTGTCGGTTTTATCGGCCCCAACGGCATCAAGCGTATTGACCGCAGCGGCGCCCAGCAGGGCGGCGCGGCCAAGCGTACGGCAGCGGTGGAAGTGCAGTTGCCGCTGCATCAGGTACCGGCGCCCGCTTTCTACATCAACGTGGTGCCGGACATGGTCGGCGGCCGCCTGAGCAGCCACGACCGCGACTTGCTGGGCCTGGCCCGGCAGCTGGCCGGTGACGACGGTGCGGTATTGGCCGTAGTGTTCGGCGAACACAAGGAAAACGCCTTCGCCACTGCCGGTGTGGATCGGCTGCTGGTGTTGGACGGGCATGAGTTCGACGGTTATTCACCGGAGCAACGGGTTCACGGTCTGCGGGCTGTGGATAACCAGTTCAACCCGCGCCACTGGTTGCTGCCGGACAGCCGCAGCGGCGGTGGTGAATTGGGGCGGCGCTTTGCCGCCAGCCTCAAGGAGCGCCCGGCCACGCGGGTCTGGCAGATCAAGGGCCAGGAATGTATTGGCCGTGCAGGCGCGGGTCAGGAGGATCTTGCCCGCCCACTGCCACGGATGATCCTGGCTGCGGCGGAGTGCGCCGATCCCGTCAGCGAAACCCGTCACGAAGTGCTGCCGGTGGAGTTATCCACAAGCCTGGCCCGCAGCCTTGCGCGTATCGAAGATTTGGGTGCGGTGGCCGTGGACCCGGCGGCGATTCCCATGGCCGAAGCCGAATTTATTTTCTCCGGTGGCAACGGGGTCAAGGACTGGGCGCTGTTCCACCAGACTGCTGCCGCGTTGGGCGCCACCGAAGGTGCTTCGCGGGTGGCGGTGGACGACGGCTTCATGGCGCGCGATCGCCAGGTCGGCGCCAGCGGTACCTGGGTCACCGCGCGGGTTTACGTGGCGGTGGGGATTTCCGGGGCGATCCAGCACCTGCAAGGCATTGGTGCCTGCGACAAGGTGGTGGCGATCAACCTCGACCCGGGCTGCGACATGATCAAGCGTGCCGACCTGTCGGTGATCGGCGAAAGCGCCGCGATACTGCAAGCCTTGATCGTTGCGGTCGAGGCCTACCGCCACGGCGCCAAGCGCGATGCGGCTTAAGGAAATGGCCATGACGACGAATGTAATCAGCCTGGTGTCCATCGGTGCCCACCCGACTTCCGGCCGTCCACGCCGGGCGGAGCAAGACGCGCGCGCAGTGGAACTGGGCCTGCAACTGGCTGGGGATAACCTGCAAGTGCTGCACGCCGGCGACATCGCCGAACCCACCCTGCGCGCTTACCTGGGCATGGGCTTGCCGCAGTTGCACGTGCTTGAACAACCGGCCGGGGCAGACGCCTTGCCGGTGCTCGGCGACTATCTGCGGGACGCGGGCGCCCAAGTGGTGCTCACCGGCAGCCAGGCGGAAACCGGCGAAGGCTCGGGGATGTTGCCGTTCCTGCTGGCCGAGCAACTGGGTTGGCCGTTGATTGTCGGCCTGGCCCAGGTGGAATCCATCGAAGGCGGTGTGGCCCATGTGCTGCAGGCCTTGCCTCGCGGCCAACGGCGGCGGCTGAAGGTGCGCCTGCCGTTTATGGCCACGGTGGATAACGCGGCGCCCAAGCCACGGCAAAGCGCCTACGGCCCGGCGCAACGCGGTGAGCTGACGGCCCATGACGTCGAGGTGTTGGAGGATGAGTTATTCACAGGCGCTGTATTGCAGCCGGCCAAGCCTCGGCCCAAGCGCCTCAAGGTGATCAAGGCCAAAAGCGGTGCCGACCGGATGAAGGCTGCAACGGCCAAGGCCAGCGGCGGCGGTGGGCAGGTGCTCAAGGGTGTTAGCCCTGAGGCCGGTGCGGAAGCCATTCTCAAGTTGCTTATAGAAGAAGGTGTAGTGCGCTGATCCAATGTGGGAGCGGGCTTGCTCGCGAAGGCGGTGTGTCAGATAACTCATGTACCGACTGATCCGCCGCTTTCGCGAGCAAGCCCGCTCCCACACTGTTTTGCGGCGATTGTGGCTTTACCCACAATCCCTGTTAACCCACCTGTGGATAACCTGTTCGCGGCTGTCCACACCCCATGCAAATCAAGCCCTCCAGCTCGCTGTACGAAAAATAACCAACCTAACTGACGGTTTTTCCTTGGGTTTTTCTGTGGATAAGGAAAATACCCGGTGCAGACTTGCCCCCAAAGTCTGTTGGTGCTTCTGTGGATAAGATGTTCGCTATCCGCTGTAGGCCATATAAAACGTGACTTACAGTGTGCTGGTTAAAATATAACCAATATCGCCGTTCCAGCTGAGTTTTGCTCTCAAAGCCGCGATTTTCCTCGGTTTAAGCCGGTTTTCCACAGATGGTCCAAAGTTGCCCCCAAAGTCTGTTGGCGCTTCTGTGGATAAGGTGTTTGCGTTCCTCTGTAGCCCATGCAGGACGTGGCTTTCAGGCTTTAGGTCAAAAAATGATCAATGTGGGATAAAACCGGTACCTTTGAATAAGTCACGGATTTTCTTGGTTTTATTTCGACGGGAAAGCGCAGTTGCCCACAATTGCTGTGGGTGGCTTTGTGGATAAGTTGTTGGGCAATGGCTGGAAGTAAGGCGGGCAGCGGTCTGTCACGGTGTTGGATGAATTTTGTACAGTCACAAACCAGTGTGGGGGCCGGGCAAGCCCGGCTCCCACATTTTGATCGGCGGCGTGTCAGCCGGTTACTCGTGTACGGCGACGCCTTTCAGATACGGCGCTGGCGCCGCCCCCAGGTTGCTCAGCATCCGCTCGCTGTACCAGTCCACAAAGTTGACCACACCAAACTCATAGGTCTTGGAGTACGGACCTGGCTGATACGCGGTGGAGTTGATGCCGCGCTGGTTCTCTTCGGCCAGGCGACGGTCCTGGTCGTTGGTGGCGTCCCACACTTTGCGCATGCGCTCGACGTCGTAGTCCACACCCTCTACGGCGTCCTTGTGCACGATCCACTTGGTGGTGACCATGGTTTCCTGGGCACTGATCGGCCACACGGTGAACACAATGATGTGGTCGCCCATGCAGTGGTTCCACGAGTGAGGCAGGTGCAGGATGCGCATCGAGCCCAGGTCCGGGTTCTTGATGCGGCCCATCAGCTTGTTGCAGCCTTGCTTGCCGTCGAGGGTCATCGACACGGTGCCCTTGAGCAGCGGCATGCGCACGATGCGGTTACGCAGGCCGAAGCTGGCGTGGGCGTAAGGGATCTTTTCGGCATCCCAGGCGGCGGCGGAGGCGGCCACGTGGTCCTTGAAGGCCTGGTCGGCCCGCGGGTCGGTGACGTCGTCCCATTCCAGCAGGGTTTTCAACAGTTCCGGGTGCGACGCGTTGCAGTGGTAGCACTCGCGGTTGTTTTCCAGCACCAGCTTCCAGTTGGCTTTTTCAAACAAGGTGGTCTGGATCGCCACCTTGGTGTTCTCCATGTCGTAGGGTTCCATGTAGTGGCTCAAGGTCGACAGGAAGTCGTCGATGGCCGGCGGGTTCTCCGACAGGCTGATAAAGATGTAGCCACCGGCGGTCTTCACATTCACCGGCTTGAGGCCGTATTGCTTCATGTCGAAGTCGGCGCCCATTTCGGTACCGGCGAACAGCAGGCGGCCGTCCAGTTCATAGGTCCACTGGTGGTAATGGCACACCAGCTTGGCGACCTTGCCCTTGTCGCTGGTGCACAAGCGCGAACCGCGGTGGCGGCACACGTTATGGAATGCGTGCACCACACCATCGGCGCCACGGATCACGATGATCGGGTTCTTGCCCACTTGCAGGGTGATGTAGTTGCCCTTGGCGGGGATCTCGCAGGTCATGCCGGCGATCAACCACTCTTTCTGGAAAATTTCCTGCATGTCGATATCGAACAGCCGTTCATCAGAGTAAAACGGCTGCGGCAGCGAAAAGGTCCGCTCGCGTTCTTGCAGCATTTGCGCAGTGGCCTTGCGTGCGGGTTCCAGCGGATCGCCCAAGCTTAAGGTTGCGGTGACGTCCATCGTGTGTGTCCTCATGGCCATTCTGTGTGGCCGGCGAATAGTGGCTAGGTTTTGCAGCAAGGCGTAAAGAAAGCGTCTTTGTTGGGAGCGAGTGTGGGCCCCACAACGGCCAGAACCTTATCCATGAACGACATGGCCCACTCTGTTCCCGACGCGCAACCCCCGTGGTATGGGGGCTGGTCGCGATAAGTATGTGAATGTCGCAGATAGGTAAATGGGTGATTCGCGCGTTACGCAGAATCGCCACCATAAGGCCGATCACACGGCTATGGAGAACAGCATGTCCAACAGCTTCCTGAACCCGGTAACAACCCAGACCTGGGCCAATGGTCGGCACATCGTCCGTTGCGTCAAAGTCATCCAGGAAACCTGGGACGTGCGCACCTTCTGCTTTATGGCCGACCAGCCGATCCTGTTCTTTTTCAAGCCCGGGCAGTTCGTCACCCTGGAGCTGGAAATCGACGGCCAGCCGATCATGCGTTCGTACACTATTTCCAGTTCGCCGTCGGTGCCTTACAGCTTTTCGGTGACCATCAAGCGCGTGCCGGGCGGCAAGGTGTCCAACTGGTTGCATGACACGCTGCACGAAGGCCAGGAGCTGGCGGTGCACGGGCCGGTGGGGCTGTTCAATGCCATCGACTTCCCGAGCCCGAAAGTGCTGTACCTCAGTGGTGGTGTCGGTATTACCCCGGTGATGTCCATGGCGCGCTGGTTCTACGACACCAACGCCAACGTCGACATGACGTTTATCCACAGCGCCCGCTCGCCAAAGGACATCATTTACCACCGCGAGCTGGAGCATATGGCGTCGCGGATTGATAACTTCAGCCTGCACCTGATTTGCGAGAAACACGGCCTGGGTGAGCCCTGGGCCGGTTATCGCGGTTACCTGAACCACAAGATGCTCGAACTGATGGTGCCGGATTTCCTGGAGCGGGAAGTCTTCTGCTGCGGCCCGACGCCTTACATGAACGCGGTAAAGCGCCTGCTGGAAGCCGCCGGCTTCGACATGGCGCGTTATCACGAAGAATCCTTCGGCGCGACGCCACCGGAAGCCCGGGCCGACGCGGTGGAGCAAGCCGAACAAGCGGCGGATGCGCCGGAAATCGACCTGGCGGACCTGCATCAGGTGGAATTCATTGCCTCTGGCAAGAGCATCCGCGTGGCACCGGGCGAGACCGTGCACGCAGCGGCAGCCAAGCTTGGCCTGCTGATTCCGAAAGCCTGCGGCATGGGGATCTGCGGGACGTGCAAGGTGCTGAAGCTGGGCGGGGAGGTCGAGATGGACCACAACGGCGGGATCACCGAGGAAGACGAAGCCGAGGGTTACATCCTGTCGTGCTGCAGCGTGCCGAAGGGTGATGTGCGCATCGAGTTCTAATGATCGTTCCCACGCTCCGCGTGGGAATGCCTCCTTGGACGCTCCGCGTCCCGTCCCGCTGTGTGACGCGGAGCGTCACGGGCTGC